>NZ_DATIDY010000154.1:0-25388 GCF_035456085.1 Flavobacterium sp. | reverse complement strand
ACTTCTATAATTTTTCTCTAAATGTTCCAATTTTTTATCAGGGTTACTAAAAGGATTTTGATCTTTACTTAACTCAATAAATTGCTCGGCTTTTCCGCCACGCCATCTGTAAATAGATTGCTTTGGATCTCCAACAATCATTAATGTCCCTTTTTGCCCTAAATCATCCTGACCAGCAAGCGCATTATCAATAAGCGGGATCAGGTTTTGCCATTGCATTTCTGAAGTATCTTGAAACTCATCAATAAAAAAATGACGATAACGCTCTCCCAATCGTTCATATATAAAAGGAGCGGGTTGATTTTGAATTTCACGATGGATAATTGCATTAAACTCTGTGATAGAAAGTACATTTTGTTCGCTCTGAATTTTTGTCAATTCGTTGCTTACTGTATTCAATAAAGATAAAGGAGTAATGTTTTTTAAAAAAGCTTTATAGAAATTTCGTTTTTCGAAGTTCTTGTAAATTGTATCAAGAGTTACCAACAAATGCGGGATAATATTTTCGATTAACGCTTTATCTTTTGCGGTTTTGTTGATAGCTATATCCTCAACTTCGCGGAACATTTTATTTTTTGAGTTGAATCTCCCAAGTGCAATACTTTTAAGATGATTTGGAAAAGTTTCTCTTGAAAATGATTTTAGATCAATTCCATTTTTATCAATTAATTCTAAAAGTTCCTTAGCAAAAGTTGCGTTAATTTGTTCTAAGTCTTTGCAAGATTGCACTAACTTCTCTTTTACAATAATAAAATCACTAATTGATTTGTTTTGAAAATGAGCTATTTCATTACGATTATTTTCATTCAGAACTAATTTACCAGTTTCTAAAATTTCACGTGAAATGTCCCAAGATTTATCATCATCGGTTTTTTCCATAGTGAAATCGATAAGTAATTTGGTCAAAATTTCATCTTCACCTGCTTGCGAAATAATAGCATCTACCGCTTCGGTTAAAAGAACTTCGGCGTCTAATGTTACTTCGAAAGTCATGGGCAAACCTAAATCATGGGCAAAAGCACGAATAACTTTATGCGTGAATTTATCAATCGTAGAAATATCAAAAGCGGCATAATTATGAATAATATGTTTGATGATTTGTTGCGATTTGGATTTAATCTGAGCTATAGAAAGCTTCGTATCAATTGCCAGATCTTCCATTAAATCCTGTGCCTTTTTTGACGGCTCGTCTTTAGCAAATTCGGACAAACTGCCGACAATTCTGCTTTTCATTTCATGTACCGCTTTATTGGTAAACGTAATGGCAAGAATATTTCGGTAAGCATCATCTTTACGAGCTGTCAGAATAATTTTCAGATATTCTTTGACAAGAGCGTATGTTTTTCCGGAACCGGCCGAAGCATCATAAATGGCAAAAGATGGTCTTTCCATATTAATAAGTAGTATGATTTATATCTTGAAAATTAATGGTGTTAAAACCTAAAGCCCTAGCCCCGATAGAAGTGGAAATCCTTTTGTGCCGGGGTTCGGCTCAAAAGATTGCAACGGATAGCGGGAAATAGCTCCAAAAAAACAAATCTACGACAGTCATAATTAGACTATCATTTTATTTGATGTAATAATAACAAAATAGAATTTTCAATTCCAAAGTTAAATGTTTAAATTTGAATAATTTTTATAAATCATTAAACAACTATATTATGGCATTTGAATTACCGCAATTACCGTATGCGTATGACGCATTAGAACCTCATATTGATGCTCGTACAATGGAAATACACCATTCTAAACATCACAATGCTTACACTACAAACTTGAATGCAGCTATCGCAGGAACAGATTTGGAAGGGAAAACTATAGAAAACATCTTGATAAATCTTGATAAAAATAATGCTGCTGTTCGTAATAATGGTGGTGGTTTTTACAATCACAACTTATTTTGGACTGTAATGTCTCCAGATGGTGGTGGATTACCAAGTGGCGAATTATTGGAAGCTATCGAAAATTCTTTCGGTACTTTTGAAGAATTTAAAGCAAAATTTGCTAAAGCAGGAGCTACACAATTTGGTTCAGGATGGGCTTGGTTATGTGTACAAAAAGGAGGTAAACTTGAGGTTTGCGGAACTCCAAATCAAGACAATCCATTGATGCCTGAAGTAGGTTGCGAAGGAACTCCAATCTTAGGAATGGACGTTTGGGAGCACGCTTACTACTTGAACTACCAAAACAGAAGACCAGATTATATTGAAGCTTTCTTCAATGTAATTAATTGGACTGAAGTTTCTAGACGTTTTGCTTTAGAGAAATAATAAAAAGACTTCTAAAAATTCCTTAGTTTAGTTTTCTAAGCTTTAGAATTTAAATAAAAGGTCGGATGAACATTTTAGCTCATCCGACCTTTTTTATTGGGTTAATCCCAATAAAAAAGGTGAAAGTAAACTTTCACCCTTTTTGCCCCAAATCTACCATAAACTTAACCTACTAAAAATTATGGTATTCAAATGTATAACGAAAAAATCTATATAAATATTATTCTCGATGAATACGCTAATAAAATCGTTAAACAAACTAATTAACTGTAAACCAATGTTTTATATAGTTTTTATTTGGTTTTTTTTATGAGTTAATTAACATTATAGAAATGGATATTAACTAAAATAAAAAAGGTGAAAGTAAACTTTCACCCTTTTTGCCCCAAATCTACCATAAACTTAACCTACTAAAAATTATGGTATTCAAATGTATAACGAAAAAGTCTATCTATATATTATTTTCGATGAATACCTAATAAAATCGTCAAACAACTAATTAGCTGTAAATCAATATATTTTGTCGTTTTTTCGTTGGTTTTCTTATGAATAAATTAACAGTGTAGAATAGAAATTTAATTAAATAAAAAAGGTGAAAGTAAAACTTTCACCCTTTTTGCCCCAAATCTACCATAAACTTAACCTACTAAAAATTATGGTAATCAAATGTACTTTTAAAAATACTTTATATAAACTATTTCCGATAAATGCCTAATAAAATCGTTGATCAGTATTTTGTTGACAAACAATGTATTGTTTAATATTTTATTGAAATATAAAAAGTTAATTCCAATAAAAAAGGTGAAAGTAAACTTTCACCCTTTTTGCCCCAAATCTACCATAAACTTAACCTACTAAAAATTATGGTAGTCAAATATACATTGAAAAAAACTTTACATAAATAATTTTCGATAAAGTCCTTATATAATCGTTAAACCATTAATTAATTGAAATTCAGTAAGATTAACTTATTATTGTTTATGTATTTAATTGAAAAAAATATAAACTGAAAAATTATACCATACTTATAAAAAAAAAGGTGAAATGTTACTTTCACCCTTTTTGCCCCAAATCTACCATAAACTTAACCTACTAAATTATGGCGTTGCGAATATAAATTTAGATTTATGATTTTAAAAATAAATCCGTTAAACTGCATATAAAACCGATAATCAGATTTTTTTTATTAATAGGCTCTTGCATCATTACCTTCATAGAAATTAATAAAAGCCCTGTTAACCACACGATTACCTCCAGGAGTTGGATAATTTCCTGTAAAATACCAATCTCCTAAATTTTTAGGACATGCAATGTGTAAATCTTCTACTGTTTGGAAAATAATCTTTACCTCTGCATTGATATCTGATGAACTTAACATTTCAGCTATTTTATCTGAGATTTCTTGTGAAGTAAAAGGCTCGTATATCGCAGTAACGTAGTTTATTACATCTGCATCGTGGAAATTTTCCTGTGCTTTACATTTCGCATAAACTTCATCAACAATATGATATGAATTTCTTTCTTTTAATAATTGTAATGCTGCTCTAAATGCGACCAACCCTTCTAATTTTGCCATATCAATACCATAACAATCTGGATAGCGAATTTGTGGCGCAGAAGAAACTATTACAATTCTTTTTGGTTTTAATCGATCCATCATTTTGATAATACTCATTTTAAGAGTTGTTCCTCTTACGATACTATCATCAATGATTACTAGATTATCTGCTGGCTTGATTACACCATAAGTCACATCATAAACGTGAGCGACTAAGTCATCTCTACTGCTATCTTCTGTAATGAATGTTCTAAGTTTTGCGTCTTTAATAGCAACTTTTTCAGTTCTAATTTTTACAGAAAGTAACTCTTCTAATGACTTATCGTCTAATGTATCTTTATTTTGAAGGATATAATTTTTCTTTCTTTGGTTTAAGAAATCTTGCGCAGCCTCAACCAAACCATAAAAAGAAGTTTCTGCAGTATTTGGAATATAGGAGAAAACGGTATTATCAGTATCATTATCAATAGATTCTAAAACTGCTGGCAAAATCAATTTTCCAAGATTTTTTCTCTCCTGATAAATTTCAGCATCACTTCCTCTTGAAAAATAAATTCTTTCAAAAGAACATGCTTTTTTAACAGTTGGTTCTAAGATTTGATTCATCGAAACTTTCCCGCTCTTCTTGATAATTAAAGCATTCCCCGGATCAATTTCTTTTACACTTTCAAATGGAATATTAAACACCGTTTGAATAACAGGTCTCTCTGAAGCTACAACTACAATTTCATCATCTTGATAATAATACGCAGGACGAATTCCTGCCGGATCTCTAAAAACAAAGGCATCGCCATGTCCTAATAGACCTGCCATTGCGTAACCTCCATCTAAATTTTTAGCAGAACGCGTTAAAATTTTTGCAATATCAAGTCTTTCAGCAATAACAGGAGAGGCTTCTCGTTTCGAATATCCCTCAGCTTTACAATCTTGGTATAATTGCATTACTTCCTTATCAAGGAAATGTCCAATTTTTTCCATTACTGTAACGGTGTCCGCCATTTCTTTTGGATGTTGTCCCAATTCAATTAAATTTTGGAAAAGCTCTTTAACATTAGTCATATTAAAATTCCCTGCCAAAATCAAATTTCTGTGCATCCAGTTACTTTGACGTAAAAATGGGTGCACACTTTCGATACTATTTTTACCAAAAGTACCGTAACGAACGTGTCCTAAAAACAGTTCTCCTACATAAGGAATATTTGCTTTCAGTTCTTTAATATCATCTGCATATTCTGGGTGATCGACCATTACTTCATTAATCCTCTCATTGATTTGTTTGAAAACATCCATGATAGGCTGTGAGTGATTTGAACGAACACGGCTAATATATCTTTCCCCTGGTTCTACATCCATTTTGATACTTGCAAAACCAGCACCATCCTGACCACGATTATGCTGTTTCTCCATCATCAAGTACATTTTTTGGATACCATAAAAAGCTGTTCCGTACTTTTCTTTGTAAAATTCAAGAGGTTTTAAAAGTCTAACTAAAGCTATTCCACATTCGTGTTTTAAAGCGTCGCTCATTGTTTTGTTGTTTGTAGTTGTTGGTATTTATTGGTGTTTTTTTATCTGTATTTCGAATAAAAGGGGGCAAAATCTCACCGCTTATTATAATATTAACTGTACTAATTAAAAAAAGCCTCATAACTGAGGCCTTAAACTTTATAACTCTATATCAAACTGGGTCAAAGACTTAAACTGTTTTAATCTTGAGACCACTTCTTTTTCATCTAAATCAATCATCCTTTCTGTTCCAAATTTTTCTACACAGAAAGAAGCTAAATTCGAACCATAAATTATGGCATTTTTCATATTCTCGAATGAAACATTTTCGCTTTGCGCAATAAAACCTGAAAATCCTCCTGCAAATGTATCACCTGCTCCAGTTGGATCAAAGACTTCTTCTAATGGTAAAGCTGGTGCAAAGAAAATTTCTTTTCCATGGAATATCAAAGCTCCATGTTCACCTTTTTTAATTACAACATATTTAGGTCCCAACTCATGAATTTTTGCAGCAGCTTTTACTAATGAATATTCTCCAGAAAGCTGACGCGCTTCTTCATCATTAATTGTAATAACATCTACTCTTTTAATGATGTCTAATAATTCCGGAAGTGCACAATCCATCCAAAAATTCATAGTATCTAGAACTACTAATTTTGGTTTAGTTTCCATTTGATCCAAAACACTGCTTTGTACTAAAGGATGTAAATTTCCAAGCATCACCACTTCGGCATTTTTAAAATCCTGAGGAACTTTTGGTTGGAAATCGGCCAAAACATTAAGTTCTGTTACCAAAGTATCTCTTGAATTTAAATCGTTATGATACAATCCGCTCCAGAAGAAAGTTTTTCCTCCATTAACAACTTCAATTCCAGAAATATCAATGTTTCTAGCAGTTAATAAATCTAAATATTCTTGAGGAAAATCGTCGCCAACAACAGAAACAATGGCAGATTTTACATTAAAAAAAGAAGCAGATATTCCTATATAAGTTGCTGCTCCACCTAGAATTTTGTCTGTCTTTCCAAAAGGAGTTTCAATTGCGTCGAAAGCTACAGTTCCAACAATCAATAATTTATTCATTATATGAGTTTCGAATTAGGCTGCAAAGATAGTCCATAAGTTGCAATATTGCAAAGGCCGAAGTATTCAAAGTTTTTACAAAATTTTTCCATCTTCTTTTTCATAAAAAGCATCTATAGAAACTTCTTTCTGAAGAGCAGCCATAACAGCCAATTCATCACATCGTTCGTTTTGAGGATGACTATTGTGTCCTTTAATCCATTTAAAATCTACTCGGTGTTTTCTATAAACAATCAAAAACCGTTTCCATAAATCAGCATTCTTCTTTCCTGCAAAACCTTTTTTCTCCCAACCGAAAACCCATTTCTTTTGTACTGCATCCACAACATATTTAGAATCAGAAATAACCAGAACTGAAGTATTCTCTTTTTTTAATTTTTCTAAACCTACAATAACTGCTAGTAATTCCATTCTGTTATTGGTAGTGTGTCTAAAACCCTCATAAAATTCTTTTTTATAAGGCTTCCCAACCCATTCCATCACGACTCCGTAGCCGCCATTTCCTGGATTTCCTTTGGCAGCGCCATCGGTATATATATGTACATCGTATTCCAAAGTATGAAATTATAGGTTAGAAATTAGAAGTTGTTCTATTATTTCAGGAAAATGTTTTTGTTCCAGTTCATGAATTTTTTCAGCTACCGATTCTGCTGTATCAGTTTCTAAAAGAGCAACATTTTGTTGGAATACAATATTTCCTTCATCATAATTTTCGTTTACATAATGAATAGTGATGCCGGTTTCTATTTCTTTATTCTCAACTACAGCTTTATGAATATGCATTCCGTACATTCCTTTACCACCAAATTTTGGCAATAACGCGGGATGAATATTAATAACCGCATTTGGAAAAGCATTGATTAAATCTTCAGTAAATTTCAATAAAAAACCTGCGAGAACAATCAAATCGGGCTGAAATCCCAAAACATTTTGTAGTACTTTTCCTGTGTTTAATTCTTCCTTTGAAAAAATTACAGTAGGCACACCGAATTTTTTAGCCCTGTCTAGAACACCTGCTTTAGAATTATTTGAAAAAACTGCTACAACAGTTCCAGTAGATCTATTTTCAAAATATTTTATAATATTTTCAGCGTTAGACCCCGATCCAGAAGCAAAAATCAGTATTCTTTTCATAATTCATTGTTTTAAATTTATGCAAAAAAAAGAATAAAAAACGTAAATAAACAGGTTTAAGAAATCTTTGTTAAAATAAATTTTATAATTTAGTAGATAGATTTATTCACTAAATAGTTGTTTTAAAATAAAGTTGTTTTATTTTTGCCAACAAATTAAATTCTAAAATTAAAAGATTATGTCAGACATTGCATCAAGAGTAAAAGCGATTATCGTAGACAAATTAGGTGTTGACGAAAACGAAGTTGTAACAGAAGCAAGCTTCACTAATGATTTGGGAGCTGACTCATTAGACACTGTTGAGCTTATTATGGAATTCGAAAAAGAATTTGATATTCAAATTCCAGACGATCAAGCAGAAAACATCGCTACTGTAGGTCAAGCTATCTCTTACATCGAGGAAGCTAAAAAATAATAATTAAACACCCGATTACTAAAATTTTATAATTTTAAATCGGGTGTTATTATTTCAAAAAATTAAATTTTAGATTGAGTTTCAATCAATTATATTTACAATAACACCCATGATTCTTTTAGTTACTTTTTATAGTATAGAAAGCATGGGTTTTATTTGTTAAAAGATAACAAAAATAAAAACGTTTATGGTTTTAAGAAGAGTTGTTGTAACAGGCCTTGGAGCTCTTACTCCCATTGGGAATAACATTCAGGAATATTGGAATGGTCTTATTAACGGAATTAGCGGAGCTGCACCAATAACTTATTTTGATGCTTCAAAGTTCCGAACTCATTTTGCATGTGAATTAAAAAACTTTAATGTTGAAGAATTTATCGACAGAAAAGAAGCTCGTAAAATGGATCGATATGCACAATATGCAATGGTATCTTCAGAAGAGGCAATGAAAGACGCTAATTTTGATTTAGATAAAATTGATAAAGATCGTGCTGGTATTATTTGGGGATCAGGTATTGGAGGTTTAGAAACTTTCCAAATTGAAGTTCTGAATTATGCTGCAGGCGATGGAACACCAAAATTCAATCCTTTCTTTATTCCAAAAATGATTGGAGATATTGCTTGTGGTCATATTTCTATAAAATACGGATTTAGAGGGCCAAACTTTGGAACTGTTTCCGCTTGTGCTTCATCTACGAATGCTATCATTGATGCTTTTAATTATATCCGATTAGGACATGCAGATGTAATGGTTACAGGAGGTTCTGAAGCCGCAGTAACTATTGCAGGTATGGGTGGTTTCAATGCCATGCATGCTTTATCAACCAGAAACGATGATCCAAAAACAGCTTCACGACCAATGGACAAAGACAGAGAAGGTTTTGTTCTTGGAGAAGGTGCCGGAGCATTAATATTAGAAGAATACGAACACGCTGTTGCGCGTGGCGCTAAAATATATTGTGAAATTGGTGGTGGCGGAATGTCTGCTGATGCTCATCACATTACTGCCCCTCATCCAGAAGGATTAGGCGCAAAAAATGTAATGTTGAATT
Organism: Flavobacterium sp.; assembly: GCF_035456085.1. Classification (GTDB taxonomy): domain Bacteria; phylum Bacteroidota; class Bacteroidia; order Flavobacteriales; family Flavobacteriaceae; genus Flavobacterium. Next base: position 16,373 of record NZ_DATIDY010000154.1, on the reverse strand, counting down.
GTTTGAGAGATGCTGGCTTACAACCTACTGATGTTGACGGTGTAAATATGCACGGAACTTCAACCCCACTTGGGGATATTGCAGAATCTAAAGCAATTGCTCATGTATTTGGCGAACATGCTTACACAATGAATCTGAATTCAACAAAATCAATGACAGGTCACTTACTTGGTGCTGCTGGAGCAATTGAAACTATTTCTGCAATTCTTTCAATGAAACACGGAATTGTTCCTCCGACAATCAATCATTTCACTGATGATGAAAATATTGATCCTAAATTGAACTTTACTTTTAATGTTGCTCAAAAAAGAGACATGAACGTAGTTATGAGTAATACATTTGGTTTTGGTGGTCACAATGCATGTGTTTTGGTTAAAAAATTAGATTACAAAGCATAAAATGCGTTTTCTCAAAAAAATATTCTCAAAATCCCGTTCTCAAGAAGACGGGATTTTTTTTGATGCTATTCAATCCATCCTGGGATTTGAACCAGTAAATCTCGAATTTTATCAAAAAGCTTTTACTCACCGCTCATCCAATCGTATTGATTTAAAAGGAAATCCAATAAATTATGAAAGACTTGAGTTTTTAGGTGACGCTATGCTAAGCTCTGTAATTGCTGCCTATTTATTCAATGAAGCTCCGCTTGGAGACGAAGGATATTTAACAAAAATGCGTTCCAAAATTGTCAGTAGGGAACATCTAAATGAATTGGGCAAGGATTTAAATCTTATTGAATTTGTAGAAAGTAAAGTTCCAGTCCACCATTTTGGAGAAAACATACATGGTAATATTTTCGAATCTTTAATTGGTGCCATTTATCTTGATAAAGGATATGAATATTGCGAAAAATTCATTCAAAAAAAAGTGATTATACCATACGTCGATATTACACGATTGGAGGGTAAAGTTATAAGCTACAAAAGTCTTGTTATAGAATGGTGCCAAAAAGAAAAAAAGCAATTTCATTACGATATATTTGAAGATAATGCTATTGATGGTCAACGTCTTTTTGGAGTCAAATTAAGTATTGATGAAAAAGTCATCGGAAGAGCAAGAGCAACTTCCAAAAAGAAAGCAGAAGAGAAAGCATCCCAACGTGCATACTTCGCTTTACAAGAAAAAATTGAAAGAAAATAGCTATTCGATTATTAATGCTACATCGTTATCGTTAATAAAATATCATAATCTCAATCATAAAGCTTCCTTTTAGTGATTTAGAAATATTATATTTACATCTTATTTTATTAATAATATGGCAATTCATAAATTGGATTTTGGTGAATTCAACGAAATAGATTATGATCTTATCGCAATTCATACCACATTAGAAGATTATCGTTTGGCATATTTTATTAATCAAAAACTTGATTTAAACCTAAAAAAATCTATCAAAGAAATTCAAATTGCTGATAAAGAAGGTGAGGTTCATTTTTCTAGATTTCATTATTATGACAAGAAAAAAGATATTTCCTGGGATTTGATACAAAATATAGGTGAAGTCATTCAACAAAAAAAAGAAGAAAATCAAAGTTTGTTTTCAAACATAGATATTGAAGTTGCTAAAAGAGTGTATATGCTTCCTGAATTTAAAAAAGTAAATTATTTTTTTAAAATAGAAAACAGTGAGGAAGACAACGATATTCTATTGAAAATTCAATATGCTTTGAATTCAATAGATCAAATTGCAACCAACTATACTGTTGATATAAATAAGATAAAATCTAAAAACAATTTAATTTTTTAATAGAAATGCTTACAAATAAAAAAACCAAAATTGTAGCCACACTTGGGCCTGCATGTAGTACAAGAGAAGTTATTAAGGACATGATCGAGGCAGGTGTAAATGTATTTAGAGTGAATTTTTCTCATGCTGATTATGAAGATGTTAAAAACAAAATTAACATTATCCGCGGTATAAATGAAGAATTTGGCTACACTACTGGAATTCTTGGAGATTTACAAGGACCTAAACTTCGCGTTGGCGTAATGGAAGACGGAGTTGTTGTTAACGATGGCGATTTGATTACTTTTACAACTGCAGAAGATATAATAGGTACTTCTAAAAAGGTATTTATGAAATACCAAAACTTCCCAAATGATGTCAATCCTGGTGAAAGAATCCTACTTGACGATGGAAAATTAATTTTTGAAATTGTTTCCACAGATAAAAAATCAGAGGTTGTTGCCAAAGTTATTCAAGGTGGTGAATTGAAATCTAAGAAAGGGGTAAATTTACCAAACACTAAAATTTCATTACCTGCAATGACAGAAAAAGACATTGCTGATGCGATTTTTGCAATAGAACAGAAATTAGACTGGATCGCTCTTTCATTTGTAAAAACTCCAAGAGATTTACAAGATTTACAAGAGTTGATTGCAAAACACTCAGAATACAAAATTCCAATTATTGCCAAAATCGAAATGCCTGAGGCATTAGAAAACATGGATAGAATTGTTGCTTATTGTGATGCTTTAATGGTTGCAAGAGGTGACCTAGGTGTTGAGTTACCTGCTCACGAAGTACCATTAGTTCAAAAAGAATTAATTCGCAGAGCAAAAACAGCTAGAATTCCTGTAATTGTAGCAACACAAATGATGGAGACTATGATTACTAGTTTGACTCCAACTCGTGCGGAGGTAAATGACGTTGCAAACTCAGTTATGGATGGTGCAGATGCTGTAATGCTTTCTGGTGAGACTGCTACAGGAAATTATCCAGTACAAGTTATCAAAAAAATGACTCAAATACTTGAAGCTGTTGAAGATTCTCCACTTATTCAAGTTCCTCAAAATTCTCCTCAAGTAAGAACAAGCCGTTTTATAACTAAAACAATTTGTCAAAATGCTGCTAGTATCGCCAATGTTATTAAAGCAAAAGCAATTTGCACATTAACAAACAGTGGTTATACAGCATTCCAAATTTCTGCTTGGAGACCTTCTGCACATATTTTAGTATTTACTTCAAACAAAAGAATCATCACTCAACTTAATTTATTATGGGGAGTAAAGTCTTTTTTCTATGAAAAATCAGTTAGTACAGATGATACCGTTACTGACGTAAATAATATTGTGAAAGAAAAAGGATTTGTGAAAAAAGGAGATTTCTTGATCAATCTTGCAGCTATGCCAATTGTAGAAAAAGGTATGGTGAATACTTTAAGAATTTCTGAAATAGAATAAATTTTAGTACAACAAATTATAAACCGTCTTGTTTCGTAAAGATTCAAGGCGGTTTTTCATTTTATTTTGTAATTTTAAAAGAATTTATTTTTCCCAAATTACTTTTTAAGAAACAAAAGTATAATTTCCGAAAAATTGCCAACACTATTAAAGTTATCAATTCGAAATTGGTTCATAAAATATTCGAAATAAAAATTAATATAAATTCTGCAGAATGAAAAACATACTTTATACGGCTTTATTTTATTTTATAGCATTACAATATGCCAATTCACAACAGTTAAAATCGCCTAATGGCAAGTTAACGATGGGGTTTGAGTTATTAAATGACGGAACTCCAACTTACAGTCTAACTTATAAAGACAAAACCGTTATAAAGCCAAGTAAATTGGGACTCGAACTTAAAAAAGATACAAAATCTCTATTAAATGATTTCAGTTTAATTGACAGTAAAACAACTACATTTGATGAAACTTGGAAGCCAGTTTGGGGCGAGGTAGAATCCATCCGTAATCAATATAACGAACTAGCAGTAACGTTAAATCAAAAAGGAACTGACAGACAAATCATCATTCGTTTTCGTTTATTTAATGATGGTTTAGGTTTTCGATATGAATTTCCAGCTCAAAAAAATCTTGTCTATTTTGTTATAAAAGAAGAAAGAACACAATTTGCAATGACAGGAGATCATACCGCTTTTTGGATTCCTGGAGATTATGACACTCAAGAATACGATTACACTACTTCGAAATTATCTGAAATCAGAGGCCTTTCTGAAAAAGCAAAAACAGCAAATCTATCACAAAGCTCTTTTTCAACAACGGGGGTACAAACATCGCTTATGTTGAAAACAAAGGATGGTTTATATATCAATTTACATGAAGCTGCATTAATAAATTATTCATGTATGCACTTAAATTTGGATGATAAAAATTTGATATTCGAATCCTGGTTAACTCCAGATGAAAAAGGGAACAAAGGATACATTCAGGCACCAGCACATTCGCCTTGGCGTACCATCATGGTGAGTGATGATGCTAGAGAAATATTAGCATCCAAAATGACCTTGAATTTAAATGATCCTTGTAAAATCGAAGATACTTCATGGATCAAACCAGTGAAATATGTTGGTGTTTGGTGGGAAATGATTTCCGGAAAAAGCACATGGTCGTATACTGACGAATTCCCATCAGTACAATTAGGTGTTACTGATTATTCTAAAGCAAAACCAAATGCCACTCATGGAGCCAATAATGCAAATGTGAAAAAATATATTGATTTCGCTTCCGCAAATGGTTTTGATGCTGTTTTGGTCGAAGGCTGGAACGAAGGTTGGGAAGATTGGTTTGGTCATTACAAAGATTACGTTTTTGATTTTGTGACTCCTTATCCTGATTTTGACGTAAAAGGGCTGCAAGAATATGCCAAATCCAAAGGCATAAAGATGATTATGCATCATGAAACATCAGGTTCGGTTCGCAATTACGAGCGACACATGGACAAAGCGTATCAATTCATGAAAGACAATGGATACGATGCTGTAAAAAGTGGTTATGTGGGTGATATAATATCTTACGGCAATAATCATTATAACCAATTCATGGTTAATCACTACCAATATGCGATAGAAAAAGCAGCAGATTATAAAATTATGGTAAATGCTCACGAGGCCGTTCGTCCAACAGGAATTTGCAGAACCTATCCAAATCTTATTGGTAATGAAGCAGCCAGAGGAACAGAATATCAGGCTTTTGGAGGATCAAAACCAAACCATGTTACATTGTTGCCTTTTACCCGATTAATAGGCGGTCCAATGGATTACACTCCCGGAATTTTTGAAATGGATTTGAACAAATTCAGTCCCAGTAATAAATCACACGTAAACAGTACGATTGCTAATCAATTGGCTCTGTATGTAACGCTCTACAGCCCATTGCAAATGGCCGCCGATTTTCCAGAGCATTACAACAAGTTTTCGGATGCGTTCCAATTTATAAAAGATGTGGCTGTAGATTGGAGTGAAAGCCACTACTTAGAAGCTGAACCGGGACAATACATAACTGTGGCTCGAAAAGCAAAAGGTACTAACAATTGGTTTGTTGGAAATGTAAACGGATATGATGCCCGCACCTCAACTATTAATTTTGCATTTTTAGAAAAAGGAAAAAAATACACCGCAACTATTTATGCCGACGCAAAAGATGCAAATTACAAAACAAATCCACAAGCTTATACGATTCGAAAAATTGAATTAACCAGTAAGTCCAAACTTTCACAATTGAGTGCTTCTGGTGGTGGTTATGCTATTAGCATTATTGAAAATAAGAAATAAGAAGGTTTACAAATCGAGACTAACTTTTAAACACGGATTCCACAATTTAATCTATGAAAATTGTGGAGTCTGTGTTTACTATTTTTCTCCAAAAATCTTGATATCGTCAATCATAAAAGCACCGTTTAAAGTTTTGTCTTTTCCGGAACCGATGTATTTGAAAGCGATGTTAATATTACCTGTGTAAGCAGACAAATCAATACCTCCTGAACTGATAAATTCACGGACAGGAGTAGACAAGGACGGAACTTTTGCATTTAATTTTGTCCATTTTGCCTTTGAAATATTTGAGCCGTCAAAATTGGCGGAGACGTACACTTCTAATGTATTAAGAGGAGAATCAAGTTTCAGGTCATGTTGTGCGCTTCTGAAAGACAATACCGCATTTTTATAATCTTTCAAATTGATTTTAGGAGAAACTAACCAGGCGATATTCACAGCAGCCGTGGTACTCGTTGTGTTAAACTCGGCATAGCCATTACCATTATAAACAATGCTTTTCCATAGCTTCGTAGCTTTTTCGACAATATTGCTCCAACCAGGCAATGCAAAATTCACATTATTTTTTACTGACTGAAAATCTTCTGCAAAAAAGGGAACATTTCTGCTTCCTGTCATTACAATATCTTTCTCGGATCGAACCATCAGCTGATAATCGGAACCAAATTTTGTCAAAATACCACGAATATTTCCGCTTTCTTCTGGCACCAAATGACTAGCAAAATCAGCATAACTACTCGTTCTAAAAATAATTTGATTACCCATTTTGTCCCGTAAATTCCAGTTTGTAGCACCTCCGATATCATTCGATTCTTCATAATAATGTCTCCCTACCGCATCTTCTGTAAACTCAACATCTTTCAATTCAATTAGAGTGTTCAGCTTCGAATCATTCAATGCTTTTTCGACAGAAATTTTTTCGACCAATTGGCTTTCATCAATTATAGCACAGGAAGAATTCAATATGTTTTTATAATCATTAGGAGAAATTCGGCCAACGCCACCTTCATTATAAGCATTAACATAAATATCTCCAATTCGCATTCCGCCATAGTAAATATCAGTATATTGATTTTTCATTTTGATATAGACTTTATTCCCAATTCTAAAATCTAAATAGGTATTGGATACATCTATGGGAGTGCTAAATCCAATTGACGGAGTTGTGCTTGTCGCCAAAGTTTGAAACGAAATTGTCTTAAAAAAGTTCCCTCCTTCATCACTTGAAATAACATAAGCTTCAATAACATCGTCATATTTGTATTGAGTTACTATCGAACTGGTACTTGCTCTAACCTCTTCAACAGTACGATTAACTTTCAAATCAGGTTGAGTACAGGTCAATTTTGGAACACTAAATTCTTCTGCGCAACTTCCTAAAATCATTGCGAATCCTATCAAAATACTTGCAATTTTTATCTTCATCTTCAAAATTTTAAAATTATAAATTGATATATAGGTTTACAAAATACGTTCTCCCATATCCATAAAAATATTTATTACCAAAATTGGGAGTACCGCTAGAAACATCCTGATTGAGTTGTCTAAAATTGGCATTTCTGGCTTGTTCATATCCTCCAGTTTTATACACTAAATCCAAAACGTTATTTAGAGAAGCAAAAAGTCCAATATTCGTTCCTTTTATTTTCCAAGATTTTCCTCCAGAAATGTTTAACAAAGTAGCAGGCTCAAATTTTTCTTGTGTTAATAACTCTCTGGCTCTTTCCTCTGAAGCTTCAGGGAAATTAAAACCAGTCGAAGGATTTTTATAAAAGGCCTCTGTTCTGGAAATTGGAGAAATATCAATAAAACTGTTGGTCAAGTAATTTATATTGGCACCAATCCACCAATATTTTGGGTCTCTATATTCGATTCCTAAAGCAAATGCTTGTTGCGGCATTCCGGCTTGATGATAATTTTTTAAAGTTGCTGTTCCAAAATCAAAAACTGGATTGGAATTTTCGATCGTAGCCTGAGCATCATTGGTTATGGTAACATTTGGATTACTCGCATAAATATACTGACCGTAACCAGCCGAAAAATTGGTCATTATTGTAGTGCTAAATTGGTATTGAAAACTAAATTCAGCACCCAAATTTTGTTTATTCAAATGTGTTAATGTTTGGCTTACAAATGCATCGGTATTCGCATAACCTGCCCCATCATCAAAAATTCCTTCGGCATAAAAGAATGAAGTTTGCGTAGCATTTTTTATGGTTGTATAAAAAAATGTAAGGCGGGTTTGCCATTTTGGAGTTCGATAAAAATAACTCGCATCCAAACTAGTAATGGTTTCACTTTCTAAACCTGTAACCACCGAATTATTTAAACGTGAATTAGGAAATGTATTTCTGATTGTCGGAGGATTCGAAAGATATGCACCATTAAAATTCAGTTGTTGTCTTCCTGAAATTTTGAACAATATTCCTCCTTTGAAGCCAAAATTATCAAAATGAATTTTGTCGCTTTTACCAAAAGAATTAGTTGGATAAATTCCGTTCTGATACAAACCTTCTCTCTGATAATTGGTACTTATAAAATTTTGTGCCAAATAAAAATCAACCTTGTCGTACGTAAATTTAAAGTTGGTAAAAAGGTTTAAAGTGTTAGCCAAATAATTGAAATTGTAACCGTAAATATCTCCTTCTCCAACTTGTCTATCTGGATGATTCAGATCAGATTGTGCCTGTTCTCCATTATAAAAAACATCAATATCATCAAAATACAAGCCTCCTAATAAATCTGTTAATTGTTGATAATTATGTGATTTCAAAGTGCTGAAAAAACCACCAGCTGTCAAATATAGGTTGTCACTTATTTGTGTATTAAAAGTAGTATTAGCCGTTAATGTTCGGTCATCAGTTCGATCTTCGTAAAGAACATAATGACTTTTGCTTGGAGCAAAACTTATTACATTCCCATTGGCATCCAAAACTGGCAATTGATTAGCAAAATATAAATCGTTCCAATCGATTTGGTTATTAGTCAAAAATTGCTCTTTGCTTTTTTCGGCATTTTCAAAGTCGGGTGTGAATTCTCCCGAAAATTCTCCATCGTCTTTTGCATAAAGAGAACTGTAATAACTTGGCATTTTCCGATAATATGTTGGATCTGGACTGTTCACATTTTGATAATCAATGTTACTGTTTGTGATTTTTCCAAATTGATAAGTCATGCTGGAATTTAAATTAGAAACTTCATTTATAACAAAATAATGATTCAACATCAAGATAGGTTCTTCGATAGTTTTTATTCTTGAATTTCGTTTTTTACCGTCTTGCCAACCCCAATAAGAGTTATATTTTTCATTTGTCAACTGCGTAACTTCGGTTGTATTTGGGGAATTTTTAGCCCTTGAATTCGGTGTATAAAATCCAGAGAAATTCAGTGAATGATGGTCGTTTATTTTTTTTTCCACACTAATAAAACCTGCAAACGCTTTATAATTTGTTCCGTCAAAATAACCTTCGTCTGCCCATCTCGTTCCTGCCGAAATTACGAATGCCCATCCTTTATTATTCATTCCAGAAGCATAACTTCCTGTCATTCGCCATGAATAATTAGTATTTGTTCCCGAAAAAGTAAGTATCGTTCCTGGTCTGTAAATTGAAGCGCGAGTATTGATTTGCTGAGTTCCCAAAATTCCTCCGAAAGCATAATCTGAGGGAAAAGAACCAACTGTAAATTCCTGATTCCGAATCGCATTATTCAAGCCGCTCCAATCTCCCCATTGTGGTCGTCCATCAAAGAGTTTGTTCATCGTAACGCCATTAATTGTTGTAGTTGCATATTGACTATCCAATCCACGAATTCGAAAACGAGCCTGTCCCCAATTGAAAGCAGCGGCTTGCTGAAATGCATCTCTAGAAGATTGCAAAAGTCCAGAAGTACTTTCGGAACCGCTACTGTCATCTGATAAATCATTTTCAAAAAGAGTAATTAAACCTGTTTGTTGTTCGATGATTTGATCATCTTGCAGCGAAATCACTCCCAAATCCACCATCTGATCTTTGATTACCACAATAGGCAATAAAATATCCTTAAAGCCTTGACTGTGTAAAAGCAGCAATTGTTTTCCTGAAATTACAGCATAAAAACCAAAAACACCATCACTGGATGTAAGCTGCATCAATTGAGTATTTTCAATTGTGACTACAACATTTTCTAATGGTTTTTGAGTTTTAGAATCAATGATTTTTCCTTTAACACCAGTTGGTATTTGGGAGAAGACAAAAGTTAATTTCAATAAAAATAATACTCCAAGTAAAAATTTCCTCATACTTATTTTTAAAAACAAAATGAAATAGGTCATGACAAAACACAACCAATTCAGTGATTAAATTTGTTTAAAAGGATAAAAAAGTTTTGGAAAAAAATACGATTATTATGTTTGTGGTATTTTGAATTTTAATCCAATAGAAACACTTATTAGATTACATCAAAAACAAACATAAGAAAAAAACTATTTTAAAAAAGAAGTAAATACTTATTTTTTGTGATTATTCTCTAATCGCTTTTATACGCCCAACCATAAAAGCAATTAAAAAACCGAAAATTCCAATAAAGGCAAATGAAAAACGCAGACTTAGCAATTCTGCAATATGACCAATAACAGGAGGTCCCATCAAGAAACCGAGGAAACTTACACTTGAAACAGTTGTTAAAGCTTCACCAGTCGGAATTGTTGGATGTTTCCCAGCAATACTATATAAAGTAGGAACCACCGTAGAAACTCCCAACCCTATAACCATAAAAGCAAGCATAGAAGGAATGATATACGGCAATGCAACCGCAGTAAAAAAACCAGATGAAATCATAATACCGCTGATTTTCATTACTGTTTTTCGTCCATATCTATTGATTAATTTATCTCCAAAAAAACGACCGCTAGCCATCATAATCATAAACGATGTGTATCCTAAAATTATTAAAGCTCCAGGCGCTTTGACAATATCTTTAAAAAATACTCCGCTCCAGTCAAACATAATTCCCTCACTAGCCATACTACAAAAACCAATAACCCCAAGTAAAACCAAAGTTTTATCAGGTTTTCTAAAGCCTTTGGGTTTCTCTGTTTTAATGTTTTCTTTAGCCTTAATTAAGAATTTAAAATTAAAACCAATCAATGAAAAAGCAATGAAAGCCACAATCAAAAAATGTGTATAGGTAGTCAATTTCAATGCCAATAGTCCTAATCCCACCAACGCTCCTGTAAATCCAGCCAAACTCCACATCCCATGAAACGATGACATGATGGTTCGCTTAAAAAGTCCTTCAGTATAAATACCCTGAGTGTTTACAGAAATATTCGTCAAGTTACCAAAAATTCCAAAACAATACAATCCAAGAGCCAATTGCCAAGCATTTTGAGCCAAACCTAAGTTCGTCAAACTAATAGCATACATCGAAATTGCAAAAGGCAAAATTCGATTGCTACCAAAACGAGTCACTAGTTTTCCCGAAAAATACATCATCGTTAACTGCCCAAGGGGCAAAGCAAAAAGAATTGTTCCTAATTGTCCATCACCCAAATTCAGAGTTGATTTTATAGTCGGAATTCGGCTTGCCCAAGTTGCAAAACACAATCCCATAGCAAAATAAAACATCGACACCGCAAAACGAATTCTGAGCAAATATGATGCTTTGGCATCGCGATAGTTTTTTTTGTATTTGCCCTTGGCTTTATACCAACCTATAAAATTAAAATACTGCAAAGTCGTCTCTATTTAAAATGATCAGCAAAGATATTCAAAAACAACTTATCAAACTAAATGGAACCTCAGCATCCTGAATTACAACGTTATTGTTTACAATTAAGATAATTTGGGCGAAACCCCCACTAGAGAAAAGGGCAATTCTCTTTGCGGCTATACGCCCTTTCCTCTAGTGGCGGTCGGGCTATTCGCGCTACTTCGGTAGCTTGCTGCTATCCCTTTCGCGGGACAAAAAGGGGTCAAAAGAACATATTGTTATAACACAAAATCCTTATTTCTTTCCTTTGTACTATATTTGTGAATCAATTAATATTAAATGAAAAAAAGGCTCCAATATTTACTTTTTTTATTCGTGATGCAAAGCAATTTTGCACAAAGCAATCTGACTTGGCAAGGTTATTTCTCGTACACACAAATAAAAGCCGTTTCCGAATCTCCAAAAAACATTTTTGCCGCTTCCGAAAATGCTTTATTCACAAAAGACAACAGCACCAATATCCTCAAAACTACCACAACCATCGATGGGCTTTCGGGTGAAACTATTACATCATTATATTACAGCCCAACATTTAATAAAACAATTATCGGATATCAAAACGGTTTATTAACGGTAAAAAATGAAAAGGACGGATCTATACTCAAAGTTGTAGATATCATCAATAAAAATTTACCAGGTGACATTAAACGTATTAATAATTTCATGGAATATAATGGAATTATTTACGTCTCTACAGATTTTGGAGTTGTACAATTCAACTTGGCTACGTCAAAATTTGGAGACACTTATTTTATTGGCGATAATGGAGCACAAATCAAAGTTTCTCAAACAGCCATCCACAATGGTTTTATTTATGCAGCCACTTCAAATGGTATTCGAAAAGGCGATATTACCAATCCTAATTTAATTGATTATAAACAATGGCAAGTTGCCACTACAGGAAATTGGTTCGGAATCACTTCTTTGGGAACAGATTTGTACGCTATAAACACATCGGGTTACATTTATAAATACGATACAAATTCCAATGCTTTTAATGGTTTATTGCAATTGTCAGAATCGGCAGTAAATTTTAGAGCCACATCGGATTATTTGATTGCAACAACGCCTAATAGTATTTATATTTTTAACAAACAAATGGTATTACAGCGTCAAATAAACAAAGATCAAATTAAAGAAATGAATTCTACTTTTAGTTGCGCAACTATAATTGATAATACTATTTTTATTGGCACTACCCAAAACGGTTTGTATACAACAACGTTTTCAAATGGTTCAACATTTGAAAATATAACACCAACGGGACCTCTACTGAATAATATTTTTGCGATGCAAGTTACACCAACACAATTGTGGGCAGTGTATGGTAATTATTCGATTTATTATAACCCATATCCATTAGATGAATTAGGAATTAGCAAATACACAACAACATCTGGATGGTTAAATATTCCATATTCTGATCTAATAAAAGCAGAAGGTGTAACACCTAACTACGGTGTCAAATCAATATCAAAAATAACGGTAAATCCAGCTAATGAAAAAGATATATATGCCAGTTCATTCTACTCTGGTTTATTAAAAATTGAAAATGATGTTCCGACTTTTTTATACAATGAAAAAAATAGTGGTTTAGAAACCTTAACTTTTGTAGGCCCAAATTATATTGATGTCCGTATTAACGGAACAGCATTCGATAAATCTGGAAACCTTTGGATCACCAATAGTCTAATAAATAATGGTTTAAAAGTTTTAAAACCAAATAATCAATGGCAAAGCTATTCGATGAAATCAATTTTAAATAAAGCCGAAGACACAAGTTACGGGAATATTGTTATTGATAAAAATAACACGAAATGGATTTCTACAAACACCGACGGAATTATTGGATTTAATGAAAGTAATAATACATTTAAAAAAATAACGTTTGGACCAGATCAAGGAAATTTACCATCTTCTGATGTAAGAACAAGTGCTGTAGATACTAAAAATCAACTGTGGATTGGAACTTCAAAAGGGTTGCGAATTTTACGCAATGTAAATGATTTTCTGAGCGAACCAAAGTTGACAACCGACAATATAGTTATTATTGAAGATGATCAGGCACAAGAATTACTTTATGAACAATTTATAACCTCTATTAAAGTAAATGGCGCCAATGAAAAATGGATTGGAACAGTAGATGCTGGTGTTTTTTTGGTATCTGCCGATGGTCAGCAAACCAAGTACCATTTTACCACAGACAATTCGCCTTTGCCTAGTAATTTTATAAACGACATTAGTATCAATGGTGCTACCGGCGAAGTTTTTATAGCAACTTCCAAAGGGTTGATTTCGTTCAAAGGAATTGCTACATCAGCTAACGAAAATCTTAATAATGTATATGTTTATCCAAATCCTGTTCGCCCAGAGTATACAGGAACCGTAAAAATAAACGGATTGCTCAATAAAGCTAATGTAAAAATTACTGATGTTGCAGGTAATTTAGTTTTTGAAGATACCACCGAAGGCGGAACTTTAGAATGGGACACCACCGCTTTTGGCAAATACAAAGTGGCTTCTGGAGTATACATGATTTTTATATCGGCTCAAGATGGTAGTGAAACGAAAGTCAAAAAAGTGATGATTATTAGATAACCTAAAGAAGAAATTTAATTTTTAATTAAAAGTGCTAGTCAAAACCAAAGCAATCGTCATTTCGGCTTTAAAATTTCAAGAGAAAAGCTTGATTGTAAAATGTTTTACACTTTCAAATGGCTTGAAATCATACATTGTGCGGGATGCTTTTTCTACCAGAAAAGGGAGTTCAAAAATGGCTTATTTTCAACCTTTAACGATTATCGAAATTGAAGCGGTTCATAAAAACAAAGGAACTCTTGAGAATTTCAAAGAAATAAAAATTGCTTCCCCTTTTCATTCTATACATTCAGATATTTTTAAAAGTACGATGGTTTTATTTCTCTCCGAAATTTTACACCATTCGATACATGAAGAAGAAAAGAACGAATCGCTGTTTACTTTTCTTGAAACGGCTTTGCAATGGTTAGATGAACACGATGAAATTTCCAATTTTCATTTGATTTTAATGCTGGAAGCAACTAAATATCTTGGCTTTTATCCTGATACTTCAGATATAGATAAGCCTTTTTTTGAAATGATCGAAGGCATTTTTAATCCTTTTCATGCTGTTAGTTCTCTAACGGAACATGAAACTAATTTGTTCAAAAAACTAATTGATTTGAAATTTGATAATAGTCAAAAAGTTTTTCATGTTATCGAAAGACAAATATTGCTTAAAATTTTAATAGATTATTACAGTTTTCACCTTGATGGATTTAAAAGACCAAAATCCTTGGATGTTCTAAAAGAGGTTTTTTCTTAAATTTATTGTGTTTTTATTTATAAATGAAAACAAAAAAGGTGGTGAATTTAGTTTTAAATTCACCACCTTTTTTTATTAGAAATTCAAACGGTTATTGTTTTATAAATTTAACAGAACTGCTTGCATCACTTAATTTTAAAAGATAAACTCCTTTGTTTAATCCTGAAATTTCAATAATGTCAGAAGAGTTGTTTTTACCTCTTTTTACTGCTTTACCATCGATAGAATAAATTGTATATGAGGAATCTTTGTACTCATTATTTAATTTTATTTCATTTTTAGTAACAACTGCAATAGGTGAGCTTTTTTTGTTAAAATCAGCTGTTCCTAAAGTACTTTTCTTTGCAATCACTACATTGTCAAAATAAATAGTCTTTCCGTCAACTTGTGAGCCTGCTGTAAAATAAAGAGCTATTGTTGCTGATGTTGTTGGAGCCGTAAACGTTAATGCTTTAAAGTCTTTTGTCACGGTTTTCCATATCCCAAATTCTTTGGTAACCATTTCCTGAACATCAAAAAAAAGTACGTCAGATGTTACTTTTTTGATCTCATAAGAAAAATTGCTGATGTTGAATGAACCTCCTGCAGGTATAAAATAATCAAAAGACAGCGTGTATTCATCTGTGTTTGTTAAAGTAAATTCCTGTTTGAATTGTAAACTTGGCATCATACCAATGTTTAAATCTCCTACTGTTAATCCTTTAAAACTTGAAGTTCCTTCATTTTTAATAGTTTCTTCTTTAGAAGTAGTACCATTTAGTATTGTCCATGAATCAGGAGTAGTTCCTGTAAATGATTCAAAACCACCGTTTTGAATAAGATTTTGAGATTGAGCAAAGCCTACAGTTAATAAGGCTAATAAAAGTAATTTTGTTTTCATATTAATGGGGGTTATAAATTGGGGTAAAGTTATATTTTAAATTTTAATTAACAAGAATTTTTGACAAAAAACATAAAGCCTAATCTGTTTTTTAAAGCAATTCATTTCTTTTAATTTTAACTAATTAAGGATCAGTAGTAAAAAAGAAAAATTTGCATGATTCTTAGATTATAAGCTACCCTTCATAACTAAAAAAGTGAAAATTTAATCGAATTTTTTTATCGGAACAGATCAATAACTTAATGAAATTAAGGTCGATTTAGAATTTGTCAGTAATTTGATATTCTTAAAGTATTAGTAGGTATTTTACTTGCTTCACTGTTCCTTTTTGATTCAAATCAAATATTTGTAGCAATATAGAACAGTAAACTGTAACTTTTGGCTTCTGACTTTCGACTTTCGACATAAATTTATTACTTTCGCACCTCGTTTAAGAAAAGGACAAAATGAGCACAAAATTTACTGAATACAAAGGACTTGACTTACCAACAGTGGCGTCAGAAGTTCTTGATTTTTGGAAGAAAGAAAATATATTTGAAAAGAGTGTAACCACTCGCGAAGGCGCTGAACCATTCGTGTTTTTTGAAGGGCCACCTTCAGCTAATGGATTACCGGGAATTCACCACGTAATGGCACGTGCTATTAAAGATATTTTTTGCAGATATAAAACTCAAAAAGGATTTCAAGTAAAGCGTAAAGCCGGCTGGGATACACACGGTTTACCTGTAGAATTAGGTACCGAAGCAGCACTTGGAATTACCAAAGAAGATATCGGAAAATCAATTACAGTTGAAGAATATAACGAAGCGTGCAAAAAAACCGTAATGCGTTATACTGATGTATGGAATGATTTGACCGAAAAAATGGGGTATTGGGTAGATATG
>NZ_DATIDY010000153.1:0-2014 GCF_035456085.1 Flavobacterium sp. | reverse complement strand
TGCTTCCGAAGGATTTTAAGGTTTTTATCCTGAATTCCTGTAACGCATCAGGCATTGCTGATCCAACTCCGGCGTGATCCTGATGATTGTTAGTTCCTTTTATTTTGACATGTTTTCCGTTCAGAAAAAAGCCTTCAATGGCGTCAAAACGAATTGTTCGGATTCCGAAAGTAGTTTGGTATGAATCTACCAATTTTTCTTTCTCATAAACTGAAGTAGCCATTTTGTATAAATAAGGATTTTCAACTGACCAAAGTATTGGATTTTCAACAGATAAATCAGTTGTAAAATCTTTGGTTTCCCTAGGATTCAGACTACAGGAATTGATTGTTTTTTCGGCAATACTTTTTCCGTTTGCATCCAAAATAGTTTGAATGATTTTGAATGATTTTGAAGCTTTACCTTCATTGGTCAATGTAACTAATGCATTAACATCAGAAGAATTGTTTTTTATTTTTGATTGTACAAAAGTGCCGTTGTCAGGAACGTGAAGTTCATTGGTTTTGTTCAGCCAAACATTACGATAGATTCCAGCTCCTTCATAAAACCAGCCTTCTTCCATCGTTGCATCAACGCGTACGGCAATTGTATTTTCGCCACCGTAATTAAGGTAATCGGTAATGTCGTATTCAAATCCTAAATAACCGCTGTCCTGATTTCCTAAATAATGGCCATTTACCCAAACAACCGAATTGCGGAAAACACCATCAAAAGCTATATGAATTCGGCGCCCAAAATCGCTTTCGGGAATGGTTATTTTTTTGCGGTACCAACCGATGCTTTTGTCAGGAAAATTTCTTCCGATGGCTTTGAATCCATGACTGAAACTGGCCTCGTTGCTAAAACCTTGCTCTACTGCCCAATCGTGAGGCAGATCCAACTTTCGCCAAGAACGATCATCAAAACTTGCATTTGCAGCGCCATCTCCGAAACCTGCTTTGGCCAAATAAGAGAAATACGCCACTCCTGTATTGAAATCTTTTTTGGCATCTGATGGATGTCCGAATGCAAAGCTCCAATCTTTATCGAGTGAAATGTGTTCTCTCGATTGTGAATAAGTGGAAAGATAAAAACTGAAAAATATGAGTATTAAAAGGTGGAGTTTGGTGAAATTTTTCATTTGATATTTTGATAGGATAATCAACAATTACATCTTACAATAATAAGAATTAGAAACCTCAAATACTGATACTTTTTTTTCAAAAAATACTTAAAAAATTGCAAATTTCAGAATTCAATAAGAGTTATCATTGGCTAAATAATGAAGTTGGCAATTTATTTAAAAGAATAAAATCAATTATAAAAAAAATCCCTAGCTGTTAACTAGGGATTTTTCATTAAAACTAATACAAAAGATAATTATAAGAATCCGATATCATCTATATAGAAAGTACTACCTGGAGTAAGAGCACCGTTAGAAAATTCTTGAATAAGCATAGCATCAAATTTATCTCCAGCTATAAGATCAGGATGCAAAGCTGAAATAGGAATTGAAATATGATTCCATTGACCTGGTATCAAAGTAACTGTTGTACCATTATCAGAATTATAAAGATCACCACTATTTATATTAACAAAAATCTTAGTGCTTTCAGTAGGGAATATCGACATTTTAACAAATTGATAATCAGTAGTGTATTGAGGAGTATCAAATTGCAAAGTTAACCCTTCCCAACTTCCTATTACTTTTTTGATTGAATGTGTTCCCCTACTAACTTTTTCAGTGCTTTCCAAAGTAAGTTGGCCTCCCCAACCACCACCAGTGCCTTTCAAAGAGTCATCGTATAGAAAATATTTAAGACCAATACCACTTGGAGCAGATACACCGAACTCAGTCTCTACAACAATAAGAGCATAAGAATTAAAATCAGCAGGAACAGTTGCCTGAATTTCTGTTTTAGATATTACTTTAAATGTTGCAGCAGTAGAACCAAACTTAACACTTTTAACTTTAACAAAATGTTGTCCTGTAATTGTGATAACATCTCCAGGAGAAGCCAATACTTGTGACAAA
>NZ_DATIDY010000152.1:0-6679 GCF_035456085.1 Flavobacterium sp. | reverse complement strand
TTTTATCTGTATTTATCATTTAGACCAATATTGTCTAAAATCATAGGTTTTATTTTCTCAATCCTTGTAAGTTTTGTTTCTTCTCGTTTAGCGGATTCGATGTATTCAATGAATTCCTTTTGTTTATAAGGGCTAAATTTTGAAAAGGCAATTTTTAACTGCATATAATTGTCTAGTTCTTTTTGTAAAATAGAGGGAATTGTTATTGCTTTCTCAGGCTTTTTAGTTTTTATAATTTTGCCTTGTTTTTCGTTTTCAATCGCTTCTTGAATATAGGCCAAAATTTCGGCTTCATTGATTTCGTCTTTTGATGTAAACCTCCATTGGCGTAATGATTGGGTTACTCCTTCATTAGCATTAATCAAATATTTCTTTTCATCTTTGAGATAAGCTCCGTTGAAAAACCAAAGGGTAAAAAAGTTCTTGAATCCACGAATGCCAACTATGTTTTTATTATTATAAACATATACACAACCTCCCCATTTATTGGTTTCAACTAGAGATGTTTTGGTAATTATTGTTTTTAAAATTTCCAACTCTGCTTCCCAATGATTGATCATGTCCATTGTTAATGATATATGATTTTAAAAGTTTAAACTCTTTGAAAAAACATTGAAGCGTTTCTAAATTATCTTTTTCTAACTGTTTTCTCTTGTTTTAAATAATCACCTTTAGCTGTCAATTCTGCAATTCGAACAATTACATCTACAGCTTTTTGCATGCTTTCGACAGGAACATATTCGTATTTTCCATGGAAATTATGTCCTCCGGCAAATATATTCGGACATGGTAAACCTTTATAGGATAATTGGCTACCGTCTGTTCCTCCTCTAATTGGTTTGATGATCGGTTTAATTCCGAGTTGTTTCATCGCATTTTCAGCAATATCTACAATATATTTTACAGGAAGAACCTTTTCTTTCATATTGTAATATTGATCATTAATCTCAGCAATAGCAATATCTTCGCCAAATTTTCTAACAAATCGCTTGTTGATTTTTTTGACTATTTTATGAATATAATCTTTTCGTTTTTCGAACTTTAATTTGTTGTGATCACGAATAATTAATTCCAAAACAGTTTCTTCAATACTTCCTGATAAATGGTGTACATGATAGAAACCTTCATATCCTTTTGTTCTTTGAGGAGTTTCGTCTCTAGGTAATTCATTAATAAAATCATTAGCGATAAGCATAGAGTTAATCATTTTGCTTTTGGCGTAACCAGGATGAACGCTTTTTCCTTTAAAAGTAATTTTAGCTCCGGCAGCATTAAAATTTTCAAATTCTAATTCTCCAACTTGACTTCCGTCCATTGTGTAAGCCCATTCGGCTCCAAATTTTTCTACGTCAAAATGATGAGCTCCGCGACCGATTTCTTCATCTGGAGTAAAACCAATTCTGATTTTTCCGTGTTTGATTTCTGGATTGTTGATTAAGAATTCCATTGCTGTAACAATCTCTGTGATACCTGCTTTGTCATCGGCACCAAGCAAAGTTGTTCCATCCGTAGTTATTAATGTTTGACCTTTATATTGTAGTAAATCTTTAAAATATGACGGAGATAAAATAATGTTTTGTTCAGCATTTAATACAATGTCCTTACCATCATAATTTGGAATAATTTGTGGTTTTACATTTGCTCCCGAAAAATCTGGTGATGTGTCAAAATGCGAAATAAAGCCAATTGTAGGCACTTCGTGGTCAACATTGCTGGGTAAAGTTGCCATTATGTAGGCTTTATTGTCGATGGTAACATCTTCTAGTCCAATTTTTTTTAATTCATCAACCAATTTGTTGGCTAAATCCCATTGTTTGGCAGTACTTGGAGTTGTTTTTGAGCTAGCGTCAGATTCGGTGTCAATTGTGACATAACTTACAAAGCGATCAATTATATTTTGCATATGGTATTTGTTTTGGCAAAGATAAACATTTTTAAAAAGAGAAGATTGGTGGTTTCAGTGAATAGCATAAATGAAAAAAATCCGTTTTTCAACGGATTTTCAGTTTAAAGTGGTTAGGGCTTTAAAGGGGGAAGGGGTATTATTATTTAGCTGCTTTTTCAGCTTCTATTTTTGCTTGTGCTGCTGCTGCTTTTTCTGCTTCTGCAGTTGCTTTAGCTATTTGTTCTTCTAATTTTGCTGATTTTTCCAAAGCTAGTCTAGCTGATTCTGCTAATTTTTGGTCAGCTTCTTCTTTTTCTTTTTTTAGTTTTTCAACATTTTTAGCTAGTTTGTCTTCTGCTTCTTTAGCAGCTGCGGCTTCTTTTTTGTAGGCGGCGATTTTTTCTTTGGAGATTTTTTCAGCCGCTTCTGATGCTTTTTTGTCAGCTTCAGCTTGGGCTTTTGCTGCGATTGCTGCTTCTTTGTTGGCTTTGTTTGTAGCGTCTTTGGCTGCCTCAGCGGCTTTTTTTTCGGCTTCAGCTTGAGCTTTATCTGCGATGGCTTTGTCTTTTGCTGCTTTTTCTGCGGCTTCTTTTGCTTCAGCAGATGCTTTTGCTTCGGCTATTTTAGCTTGGGCTGCAGCTTTTTCAGCAGCTTTTTGTGATTCTTCTGCTGCTTTTTTTTCTGCTTCAGCTTTTATTTTGGCTTCTTTTTTTTCTGCTTCTACTTTTGCTAAATATGCTTTTTCTTGCTCTTTTAATTCTTGCATTTGCTTTTTGAAGTCAATTGGAGCTGTGCTAGTGGTAGTTGAGGAGGATTCTGTAGCAGCTTGTCCGAAAAATGTTTGTGAAAATACAAGAAATACAATAATTAGGGGTAATTTTAAATTCATAATTATGTGGTATTAGGTTGAGTTTATTTTAAATTTTAAGGCAAAACAAATATAGTATTTTTTTTGATTTTCAAAAATTTATTTTAATTTTTTGTTAAAATTCAATATAAAATTTTGATTTATAAAATATTAATACTAAAAACTTATAATAATGTGTAAAATAAGTATTACTTATAAATGCATTAAGTTAAGTATCATTACATTATTTTAATGTGTAATTTGCACTCTGTTAATACATAAATTATGGCATTATTTCATAGATTCAATAATAAAGCAAAATCCCTGATAAATACTGGATTTGGTAGTAATGCATCTATTACAGGCGGGCGATTTATCAACAAAGATGGTTCAGTAAATGCTACCCGAAAAGGCATCCGCATTTTAGATCGAATAAGTTGGTATCATACCATGCTCGAAATGCCTAGTTGGAAATTTCTTTCGATACTTTTATTGTTTTATATCACTATTAATTTTGTTTTTGCGTTGCTCTATTTCGGAATCGGAATTCAGCATCTCGACGGAATTGCAACTACCGACAATAAGTGGGTTCAGTTTGGACAAGCCTATTTTTTTAGTGCCCAAACATTTACTACGGTGGGGTACGGACATATTAGTCCGACTGGTTTTTATACGAGTGCATTGTCGTCAGCCGAAGCATTAATGGGTTTGTTAAGTTTTGCTATCGCTACAGGATTGTTTTTTGGACGTTTTAGTAAGCCCGCAGTTTATTTAAAATTTTCTAATAATGCGCTTATCGCACCTTTTAATGAGGGAAAAGCATTGATGTTTCGCTTAGCTCCTTATAAAAACACCAATTATATGGATGCCGAAGTAAGCGTGACAGTCGGCATACAAATTGAAGAAAACGGAGTAATGACTAATAAATTCTATACTTTGGATTTAGAGTATCAAAAGATAAATTCATTGGTTTTGAGTTGGACCGTAGTTCATCCAATAACGGTTGAAAGCCCTTTGTACGGTTTTACAGCATCGGATTTTGATTCTATTTTGGGCGAAATTATTGTGATCATTAAAACATTTGATGATATGTTTAGTACGACAGTTGCCACTCGAACTTCATACACGTTTAAAGAAATTATTTATGGTGCCAAATTTAAACCGATGTACAACAAAAGCGAAGACAATCAGAGTACAGTTTTGGATTTAGCGTTATTGAATATATATAATGATGTTGCTATAGATTAGCATATAATTTTTCTTTTAAAATTACCATTCCTTCCGAAGCTACATTAGGAATTACTTCCAAAGGATTTCTAAGATTCGGAATTTTTATTGGTTTTGGATCGATATAAAAAATCGGCGTTTTTTTTGGCGTGTAATTGATTAAACCAGCCGCAGGATACACTTGCAGTGAAGTTCCAATTACGGCAAAATAATCTGCTTGTTCGGTCAAGATAATTGCCTCTTCCAAAGCAGGAACTTGTTCGCCAAACCAAACAATATGCGGTCGTAGTTGATGTCCGTGTTGGTCATTATCACCTATATTTAAGTCATCTTGCCAGTCAATGATATAATCTTCATTTCTAGAGCTTCGGACTTTTAGTAATTCTCCATGAAGATGAGTGACTTTTGTACTTCCAGCTCTCTCATGTAAATCATCTACATTTTGTGTGATGATATAAACGTCAAAATCATTTTCAAGTTCTGCTAAAATTTGATGCCCAAGATTAGGTTGTACTTCCTTTAATTGCTTGCGTCTTTTATTGTAAAAGTCAAGTACCAAAGCTTGGTTTCTATGCCAGCCTTCGGGAGTCGCCACGTCCATCACATTATGACCTTCCCATAATCCGTCGCTATCACGAAATGTTTTGATACCGCTTTCGGCACTGATTCCTGCTCCGGTAAGTACAACTAATTTCTTTTTCATTTGATTGATTTTTTAAAGAATATTATGAGCGAAAGATAAGGCTTTTTTGGAGATATGGTTTCCTGCTCTCCATTACAATCTTGTAGGCTGAACCCCAGCCCACAAGGATTTTCACTGCGATCAGGGCTAATTAAAGAGGCATTTTGCATTTTTGTTAATATCCTTAATTTAAGTACAAAAAATATACTAAGCAAAACCTTTACGCTTCCGAATGTAATAATTTGAATCCAAAACTATTTTGATGGATAGGTAACTCTTAGAACCCTAACAGATTTTCAAAACCTGTCAGGTCTAAACCATCTTACTACGAAATACTTTATAGGTTAAAACTTCTCTTTTTAGTATTTTTGCCAAAAAAAAATAGCGATCGATGATTGATTTAGATTACCTGGATTATCTTGAAAACATTATCACGGATAACAGAAAAGAAAATTTTTTGAAAGTTTTAAAAAATAGAACCAAACATTTTACAATAGCAGTCGAAGATGTTTTTCAAATGCATAATGCCAGTGCGGTGATGCGTAGTTGCGAGGTTTTTGGAATCCAGGAAATGCATGTAATTGAAGAACGTTTTGGAAAACGCATCGATAAAGAAATTGCTATGGGTGCCCAAAAATGGGTTGATATTTCTAAATATGACAGTGTTACCAATTGTGTCGATACTTTAAAAAATAGTGGTTATCAAATTATTGCTACTACACCGCATGAAAATGATTGTTTGTTGGAAGATTTTGATATTTCAAAACCAAGCGCTTTGTTTTTTGGAACTGAAAAAGATGGTTTGTCTGATGCCGTTTTGAGTAGGGCAGACGGTTTTCTTAAAATCCCGATGGTGGGTTTTACAGAGAGTTTGAATATTTCGGTTTCAGCAGCAATTATTATTCAGAATATCACCAATCGTTTACGCAATTCTAATATTAACTGGCATTTGACTGATGAGGAAATTTTAGAGAAAAGGTTAGATTGGGCAAAAAAATCGATTAAAGATATTAAAAGGATAGAGCAGAGATATTATAGTATTTAAGATTTTATATGCTTAGATGTATAATATTTGTTTTGCCATTTAACCATTAAAAAAAAATAGAAATGAATAAAACTGTTTTAATTACAGGAGCGAGCAAAGGTATTGGATTTGCTTTGGCTACTATATTTTTAGATAATGGATTCAAAGTTATTGGAACTTCCAGATCGGGTAAAATTGAAGGGATAGAAAATGATAATTTTGAAGCGCTACCATTGGATGTGTCTGAGGTTGAAAACATTGAATTGTTTACTAAAGAGTTGAATTCAAAAAGTATTACAATTGATGTTTTGATAAATAATGCAGGAATCGGTCCAGATTTGGATACTGGAAATCCAGATGAAATAACGTTTCAACAAACTTTTGATGTGAATGTAACCGGGCCAACTTTTTTGACAGAAGCATTAATTGAAAATATTAGTGACAAAGGGAAAATAATCAATATTTCTTCCAGAATGGGATCAATTGGATTTTGTAAAGGGTCAGATGCTGTTGCTTATAGAATGTCGAAAGCGGCATTGAATATGTACACAAAAATTCTTTCCAATAGACTTTCTGGTAAAATCAATGTAGCATCTATTCATCCCGGTTATGTTAAGACTACATTTGGAAAAAATAATATTGCTCACGGCAGGCTTTCTCCGGAAGAATCGGCCAAAGAAATATACGATTTCGTAATTAGCGATTTTAAATCTGGAACGTTTTGGGATGTTGAAATGCAAAGCGAATGTAACTGGTAATTATTAAATTACTGAAGAATATTATTTAAAGCTGTAGGTCGCGTGAGTGATAGGAGCTAGCTACCATGTAGCGCGGATAGCACGACAGCATAAAGAAAAGGAGCCGACTCACCGCAATGAACTGCCCCCAAAAAGTTAGACACTATTTGGGGGCATTTTTATGGAAAGAAAAGTCAAATACAATTATGAATTTAAACTTCGCTGTGTACGGGAAGTTTTAAAAAAGCATCAATCGTTAAATGCTGTAGCAAATGAA
>NZ_DATIDY010000151.1:0-5542 GCF_035456085.1 Flavobacterium sp. | reverse complement strand
TTCATCAGAAAAACTACGCATGGTTACTGCTGGAATTAAGAATATTAATATCCAAGGAGCCAAAGTGAAAAAAGGCGTTAAATCGGCAAAACCAGTATTTAATATATTGTAATCTCCTTCAAATACCCAAAGGAACAATCCATTTCCAATTAAGAAAAGGGCAATTACCAAATATCCAATTGGTGAACCAAAAAAGGATTTTATTTCGCGAAATACGATTGACTTCATTTATATTTTTTATTTAAAAGTTTAATGTTTTTAAAGTTTAATGTTTAGAATTTTTCGAATTTGTTTCAAACCGGAACAATCTTAATTTTAAGATCAAATAAAAATTTATTAAATCACCATTTTTGACATTTGTTAATTTTTAAATTGTATTGAAATTACATCCCTATAACTAAGCCCAAGTAATGTACTGGCAGAGCCCACAGTTAACGGATTGCTTCTGAAAATTGCTATTTCAAGAAAACCGGCTTCATTAAAAATAGCCAGTTTTTCGCCTTCGTAATATTTTACAGGATATTTATCCGAAATTGCAATAGCAGAATAATAAGGTAAAATAGTTTTTATAGTTTGTGTTTTAAAAGCGATTTCATAAGGTCTTCCTTTAGCACATTCCAGAAATTGTTTTTTAGAAATGTTAGTCACAGCATTCCCAAAATGATCAATATATATCACATTTCCTTTTAGTTGTGTTCCATCTTCGGAGAAAACTACTTGTAAATCTTTTACTTGTTTTAGGCTTTCAATTTCTTTTCCAATCACGCTTAAAGCTCCGCCTTTGGCAATATGACAAGCAACTTTTACAAAAACATCCAGATCAGTTGCTTCATTATTTAAGCGATCGTGGATGGTTATAGTGACAATTTTTTGTGGAATAATCTTTTGCGAAAGCATGCTTAATATACCATTATCTGCTGCAATAAAGAAATGATCGTTCCATTGCATCACCACATGTTTGTTTTCTTTATTGGCTTCCAAATCAACTCCTATGATATGAACCGTTCCTTTCGGAAAACTGTTGTATGAAGCTGAAATTATGTAACTGGCTTGTGCTGTGTTAAATGGATCAATGTAGTGTGAGATATCAACAATTGATGCGTCAGAATACTCGGATAGTATTTTCCCTTTCAAAATTCCAACAAAGTGGTCTTTCAAGCCGTAATCGGTAGTAAGGGTAATTATTGACATAAAATTGTTTATAACTATTGCGTTTTGGAGTAACCGAAACCTATTTTTTCTTAATTTTGAGAAATGCAAAGCTAAAGTATTTTATACTTTATTTAAACACAATTTTATTTGAATTAAAACAAAATCCATGTCCAGGTTTATTTTTATTTTATTTCTTTTCTCTTATTGTATAGATGCATTTGGTCAAGAAGTTTTGCCGAATTATAAAAAGGTAAATGATAAAACTGTATTCCTTGTATCAACTGAGGTTGATAAAGACCAAAAGACTGTTTTTTTTAATGGAGAAAAAATTGATTTGTTGCTTAATAATAATCTTTGTGAATTTTTATCACTTAAGCAATCTGATTTATTAAGCGAAGAAATACTGAAAAAATTTAAAGGTATTGCATAATTATTACTAGAGCCCCAAATTCTAGAGAGATGTTTTTTAGTGTTATTTCCTATTTAGAAATTAAAAACTGTGATAAGAGGTATTGCAGCGTAAAGATTGAAATGATTTAATCTCAATTAATTAACTTAAAAACTTCTTATTTTGAACGAAAGGATTATTGAGCTCATCGACATTGCTCCAAAAGAATTTTGGGGCACCCACGACTCTCACTTGGAGTCAATCAAGAAATTTTATCCAAAACTAAAAATTGTCGCAAGAGGCACAACTCTAAAGGCATTTGGCGACAAAGATATTTTGGATGAATTTGAAACGCGTTTCCAGCGTTTAATGCTACATTTTACCAGATACAATACTATCGATGACAATGTTATCGAGCGGGTGATTCAAAGTGATTCCCAAGAGGAAACCAGAGCATTTGGTCATGACAAAATTTTGGTTCACGGTGTAGGCGGTAAAATTATCAAAGCCATGACGCCCAATCAGCAATTACTGGTTGATACTGTGGAGAAAAATGATATGGTCTTTGCAGTTGGTCCAGCAGGAACCGGTAAAACATATACAGGTGTTGCCATGGCTGTAAAAGCATTAAAGGAAAAACAAGTCAAGCGCATCATTTTGACAAGACCTGCGGTAGAAGCTGGTGAGAATTTAGGTTTTCTTCCAGGTGATATGAAAGAGAAACTGGATCCTTATATGCAACCTCTGTATGATGCATTACGCGATATGCTGCCCAACGAAAAACTGGAAGATTTTATCTTAAAAGGAATTATTCAGATTGCACCTTTGGCATTTATGCGTGGAAGAACTTTGGATCATGCCTTTGTAATTTTAGACGAGGCACAAAATACAACTCATTCACAAATGAAAATGTTTTTGACGCGTATGGGCAAAAATGCCAAGTTTATGATAACTGGTGATCCTGGCCAAGTCGATTTACCCCGAAGAACAATATCAGGACTTAAAGAAGCCATATTGGTTTTGAAAGATGTTGAAGGAATCGGTATTATTTATTTGGATGATAAAGATATAGTACGTCACCGATTGGTTAAAAAGGTAATTGACGCTTATAAACAAATTGAAAATAACGATTATTAATAATCATTTTTAATTCTTAAAAAAGGAAGAAACTTAATAGCTGAGTTTCTTCCTTTTTTTATTTTAACGTTTTTTTATTTAAATGTCCGTACAATATTTTATTTAAAGTTAATTTATCTACATAATTAAGTTAAATGCATTTTATTGATAGCTGGCTTTTTTTGGTATGTTGTTGAAAAGCAATAAATTTGCAAGGATTAAGATGAAATTGAAATATAAAATGTTGAAGCCAAAATTTAAAGTAATAATAAGCGATTTAGACGGAACATTACTTAACTCAGATCACACTATATCTGCCTATACCAAATCTGTTTTTCAAGAACTCCACAAACAAAATTATCTGATCATTGTTGCTACAGGTCGTCATCACATGGATGCCATGGCAATTATTAATGGTTTGGATTTTCCTGTTTATTTAGTAACTTCAAATGGTGCCAGAATTCACTCTCCACAAAAAGAACTTTTGTTTTCTTTTGATATGGATGGAAATTCAGTAAAATCAGTTTTGTCGTTGGATATTGATCCAGAGATTACAACTGTTTTATTTAAGGAAACCGTCTGGCAAACTTCCAAAACGAATAAGAAGTTAAATGCTTTTCAGAAAGATATGGCATATCCGCCTCAAGTGGTTGATTTTGCCGCATTGGATGATTATAGTGCTATAAAAATATTTTTCACCCATGATGATCATCATAAATTAGTGGATTTAAAAGAAAAAATTCTGATGAATCATTCAGAGGAATTTCATCATGCTTTCAGTTTACCCATTTGCTTGGAATTTATGGATAAATCGGTTGATAAAAGTGTGGCAATTTCAAAAATCCTAGAAATGGAAGGGTATACATTTGAAGACGCTATTTCGTTTGGAGATGGTTTTAATGATGAAAGAATGTTGAACGCTGCCGGGCTTGGAATAATTATGGGAAATGCACCGGAAAATTTAAAAGATAAATTATCTCATTTAAAAGTGATTTCGACTAATAATGAAGACGGTGTGGCAAGATATTTGACTGCGATTTTAGATGGATTTGATTTCACACTTTAATAAGTTTAACTATGAATGTTTCTTTAGAAAAAATTAAACAAAACTGTATATCCGGAATTCTGTTTTTATTACCAGTTTTGATTTTATTAATATTGGTTAAAAAAGTATTTGGCTATTTTGCAAAGTTTGGACAAGGAATTGCTAAACTGACAGGATTAGATCAGGTTTTAGGGGAAAATGCCGCCAATTTTATAGGAGCTTTGATACTATTCATTTTTGTTTATATCTGCGGTTATTTGGTGCGATTGGCATTTTTTCAGAGAATAAGCGAAAGTATTGACGCCAAACTTAAAGAAGTAATTCCAGGCTATGAAAAGCACAAAGAAATTGCAACAAAAACTTTGATTAGTGAACCAAAAGAAGAAGCTGATTTGCCAGTTTTAATCAAGTTTGGTGAATATTGGAAACCTGGTTTTTTAGTTGAAGAAGATTCAGAAAATGCTGTAGTGACTTTGGCTAAGGATGCTGGAAATGAAATTTATATTGTTCCGTTTCAGAATGTGAAAATATTAAAAGAGACATCATTGAGTGAATTGAAATCTGTTGTTAAATCATCTGGAAAAGGGCTTTTGGCTTGTAAATAGAACTTCTGGTTTTGTTTGCGTTCTCTATTAATTAGTTTTAAATTTGCAACCATAAAAAATAACAACACAACAAACTACCAATGAGTAATACAATAACCACTACCAATTTTAATTTTCCAAATCAAAAATCTGTTTATCGCGGAAAAGTTAGAGAAGTCTACAATATCAACGATGATTTACTGGTAATGATTGCTACTGACAGGCTTTCGGCTTTTGATGTGGTTTTGCCAAAAGGAATTCCTTATAAAGGTCAGATTTTGAATCAAATTGCAACAAAATTCATGGAATTGACTGAGGATATTGTGCCAAATTGGTTGGTTGCTACTCCAGATCCAAGTGTTGCTGTCGGACATTTATGTGAGCCTTTTAAGGTTGAAATGGTAATTCGTGGTTATCTTTCGGGTCACGCTGCTCGCGAATATGCTGCTGGAAGAAGACAAATTTGTGGGGTTACAATGGCAGAAGGTCTAAGTGAAAATGATAAATTCCCTGAACCGATTATTACGCCAACTACTAAAGCAGATAATGGAGAACACGATGCAGATATTTCAAGAGAAGCAATTCTTGAAAAAGGAATCGTTAGTGAAGAAGATTATTTAGTTTTAGAAAAATATACTCGTGCTTTATTTCAAAGAGGAACAGAAATTGCCGCTAGCCGTGGTTTGATTTTGGTAGATACAAAATATGAATTTGGTAAAACCAAAGATGGTGTCATCGTTTTGATTGATGAAATCCATACTCCTGATTCTTCTCGTTATTTTTATTCTGAAGGATATGCGGAAAGACAAGCAAATGGTGAAGAACAAAAACAATTATCAAAAGAGTTTGTCAGACGTTGGTTAATCCAAAATGGATTTCAAGGTCAGGAAGGACAACAAATTCCAGAGATGACAGATGAATATATTGAAACAGTTTCGGATAGATATATTGAATTATATGAAAATATTTTGGGAGAAAAGTTTGTGAAAGCTGATATTTCTAACATTAACGATCGTATAGAGAAAAATGTTTTAGCTTATTTGGAGCAAAGATAATTTAGAATCAAATACAAATTACATAAAAACCATAATTCATTTATTTGAGTTACGGTTTTTTTTACGGATAGGATTTACACTGTTTCTTGAAAATACCTAATTTTTCTGCTTCTAAAAAAAAACTCTTCACAATGGAAGAGTTTAAATGATTATTTTTTGGTAATGTCGTCAAGAACTGCTTTGTTTTCGTAATTAATGACTT
>NZ_DATIDY010000150.1:0-8547 GCF_035456085.1 Flavobacterium sp. | reverse complement strand
AGTTTTTGTTATTGTATTTAAAGTGTTTATCCGTAATCATTGTCGAAATCGTTATAATTCGAACAAAAAACCTTAAACTTTAAACTTTAAACAAAACTTTATTCCTTATTTTTGCAACACTAAAAATAAAAATCAAATACTATGAGTTCATTTGACGTAGTCATTATAGGTTCTGGGCCAGGCGGATATGTTTCAGCTATTCGTTGTGCACAATTGGGTTTCAAAACGGCGATTATTGAAAAATATAGTACTTTGGGAGGTACTTGCTTGAATGTTGGATGTATTCCTTCAAAAGCATTGTTGTCTTCTTCGCATCATTACGCTGAAATTAAACATTTTGCTGACCATGGAATTGAAGTTTCTGGTGATGTAAAAATTAATTTAGAGAAAATGATTGCACGCAAACAAGCAGTTGTTGACCAAACATCGGGAGGAGTTAATTTCTTGATGGAGAAAAATAAAATCACTGTTTTTAATGGTTTAGGATCTTTTGTTGATGCTACTCACGTGGCTATTGCTAAAGCTGATGGAACATCAGAAACTATTGAAGCTAAAAATATTATTATTGCTACAGGTTCAAAACCATCTTCTTTGCCTTTTATCAAAATTGATAAAGAAAGAATCATTACTTCTACCGAAGCTTTGGCTCTTAAAGAAGTCCCAAAACACCTTGTAATTATTGGTGGTGGTGTAATTGGTATCGAATTAGGTCAAGTATATTTACGATTAGGAGCAGAAGTTTCGGTTGTAGAATTTATGGACAGAATTATTCCTGGAATGGACAGTTCTTTGTCTAAAGAATTGACTAAAGTGTTGAAAAAGCAAGGAATGAAATTCTACACTTCTCACAAAGTGCAATCAGTTGAAAGAGCTGGTGACGTTGTAACTGTAAAAGCTGAAAATGCAAAAGGTGAAACGATTACTCTTGAAGGAGATTATTCATTAGTTTCGGTTGGTCGTCGTCCTTATACTGATGGATTGAATGCTGACAAAGCTGGTGTTAAAATTTCGGATAGAGGACAAGTGGAGGTAAATGATCATTTGCAAACTTCAACTCCAAATATTTATGCGATTGGTGATGTGGTTCGTGGAGCGATGTTGGCTCACAAAGCGGAAGAAGAAGGAACTATGGTTGCTGAAATCTTGGCCGGTCAAAAACCACATATTGATTATAATTTAATTCCTGGTGTAGTTTACACTTGGCCAGAAGTTGCTGCTGTTGGACAAACAGAGGAGCAATTGAAAGCTTCTGGAGTTGCATACAAGTCAGGAAGTTTTCCTTTCAAAGCATTAGGAAGAGCTCGTGCTAGCGCTGATTTAGATGGCTTTGTAAAAATTCTTGCTGATGCTAAAACCGATGAAGTTCTTGGTGTACACATGATTGGTGCCAGAACTGCCGATTTGATTGCTGAAGCTGTTGTCGCAATGGAATACAAAGCATCTGCTGAAGATATTTCAAGAATGTCTCACGCACATCCAACTTTTGCGGAAGCAGTAAAAGAAGCAGCATTAGCAGCTACAGATAATAGAGCTTTGCATGTATAACTAAAGGTTAAAGTTTTAACTTTATAAATAAAAATTGAAAACCCCAATAGATATTAGATTCTATTGGGGTCTTTTATTTAGGACTTAATTCTACAAGGTTAAGTTATAAGAAGTTAATTAGCAACAAATAATCCTTTATAAACATCCCATTTGCTATAAATCAAAAATATATTTCCAACTAATAGAAATACTGCCGTTGGAATACCTTCTGGTGCCAAACAAATATGTGTGAAAAGAATATTAATTGAAATCGGCATTAAAAGAATATTTGCAATTCGAGTGAATTTGCCAGTTATAAAAGCTAATCCGCAAAGAAGTTCTACTGTTTTTACCAATGGCATTAAATAACCAGAAGCTTTGATTCCATCATTAAAGGTTTTCATATCGCCTGTTAAAACGGGCTCAGGAAACAAATGAAAAAAAAAGCCAATAGAAGCAAAAAGCAATAATAAACCAATAAGCGAACGAACAATAATAGTAGCAATTTTCATAGTTTTCTTTTTTGTGATTTAGGTTTTATTTTTAATAGGTTACTCAAATGTAATATTTTTAAAATAAAAAAGTCATCTCTATATGTATTTTCGAGATGAGTATGGTTGTAAAAAAACTGAAATAAAATTAAGCTTTAAATAATGGTTTGTAATTTTTCCAATAGCTGTAAATTAAGAATAAATTACCAAGAAATACGAAGAGAGCCAATGGTAACCCATTTGGATTTAGGAAAAAGTTTAAAAATAAAATGTTGATGCTCACTGGAAGGACCATAAGATTTGATATAGTAACGTATTTGCCAGCAACATATGAAATTCCACATAAAAGTTCGATTGTCTTAACCATTGGCATTAAATAAACCGAAGAAATTAAACCTAATTGGAAAGCTTTAAAATCTCCAGTTGTCGAAAGATCAGGCAATAAATTAAAAAAATAAGCAAGAGCTACTAAAATTAGTAATAAACCAATCACTGTGCGGATAAAAAAAATTGCAGTTTTCATATTTTTCTATTTTTTTTGGTTAAATGACTAAGTGAGATATCGTAAGGTTGTTGCCGTAGTAGTGATAGCACCTTTCCATTCATTTACCATTGATAGTTTTCGAAGAGAGAAAACTAAGTCCACATCTTTATAACAAATTTAGTTAAATTTTTTCGTATTATTTACTTTACAGGTACTTATAATGTTATTAATATCTTAAAATTGAGTTGTTTATGATTTGTCCTTAAGTCTTTATTTTGTACAAAATTGAGTTGTGATTTTGTAAAACTTCTTCTTGAGATGCGATTTTTTTTATTGTAATTTTGAAGTCCATAAACAGATTAATTTTTGAGAACTTCCATTTACAAATTTATTGAAGACCCAATAGCGTTCAAGCAACAACTTGTGAGTTGGGGACAACAATTTCGTGAAATAACTTTCTTGGATAGTAATTCGTTTTCCGACGAATATTCCAACTTTGATTGTGTATTGGCTGTTGATGCTTTCACCTCAATAAAAACAGATTATCACAGTGCTTTTGAAGATTTAAAACAATACCAACAAACCACCAAAGATTGGTTATTCGGCTATTTGTCTTATGATTTAAAGAATGATGTAGAGCATTTGGAATCGAATAATCATGATGGTTTGGATTTTGCTGATTTGTTTTTTTTTCAACCTAAAAAAATATTTCTGCTAAAAGAAAATCAACTCGAAATCCAGTATCTCAATATGTGTGACGATGAATTGGAAGACGACTTTTCGGAAATCCTCAATTATACCAATTCCAATTCTATAGCTTCAAATTCAGTTGAAATTCAACAACGTATTTCAAAGGAAAGTTACCTAGATAAGGTTGCTAAATTGCTAGAACATATTCATCAAGGAGATGTTTATGAGGCTAACTTTTGTATGGAATTTTTTGCTGAAAATACCAAAATTAATCCTTTGGAAAAATTCCTAAAGCTCAACGAAATTTCACAAGCACCGTTTTCAGTTTTTTTTAAAAACAACAAACAATTTCTGCTTTCAGCTTCTCCGGAGCGATATTTGAAAAAAGAAGGTGAGAATCTTATTTCGCAACCAATAAAAGGAACTTCCAAACGATTTGCAGATCCTGTTGAAGATGAAATATCTAAAAACAGTTTGTCATTAGACCCAAAAGAAAGATCAGAAAATATAATGATAACCGACTTGGTGCGAAATGATTTGTCTCGTACTGCTCAAAATTCAACTGTTGAAGTAAAAGAACTTTGCGGAATTTATTCATTCCTGCAAGTGCACCAAATGATTTCGACGATCACTTCCAAAATGGATTCAAAATATGCTCCAGTTGATGGACTCAGAACTACTTTTCCGATGGGGAGCATGACTGGTGCACCCAAATATGCAGCGATGAAAATCATCGAAGAACTTGAGGAAACCAAACGTGGATTATACAGTGGAGCAGTTGGTTATTTTACACCAAATGGAGATTTTGATTTTAATGTGGTCATTCGAAGTATTTTATATAATTCAGCCCATCAATATGTGTCTTTTTCCGTTGGTAGTGCGATAACTTCATTGTCTGTTCCCGAAAAAGAATACGAGGAATGTTTTGTCAAAGCCAAAGCAATGTTGGAGGTTTTACAATAGAACGGAGTTGCTAAGTTTTCTGAGTTACTAAGCTTCTAAGCTTTTTTGTTTAAAATTTTAAAATTTTAAAAAATCACATAATTATACAGGTCATTTAGTCCAAAACTTAGTAACTCAGAAACTTAGTAACTTAGCAACTTTAAAAAGAAAGTAAATGAAAAATACACTTCAAAATTATATCGAAAAAGAGATTCCTTTTTTGAGTCAAAAGAAGCTGTTACTTGCTGTAAGCGGTGGTTTAGACAGTATGGTTTTATTGCATTTATTTAAAGAATTGCAATTTAACATAGCCATTGCGCATTGTAATTTTCAACTTCGTGGAGTGGAAAGTTTTGGTGATCAAAAATTCATTCAAGAATATGCAGATGCTAATGCAATTCCGATTTATGTAACACAATTTGATACAGAGACTTTCGCCAAAGATTATAAATTTTCTACTCAGGTTGCAGCCAGAGTTTTGCGATACAATTGGTTTTATGAATTGCTTGAAGAGGAAAAATTCGATTATATACTCACGGCACATCATGCTGATGATAATCTGGAAACTTTTTTAATCAATTTAACGAGAGGAACTGGATTGGAAGGACTAACAGGAATTCCTGTTCAAAATGACAAAATCATCAGACCGTTACTTTTTTTAACCCGCAATGAAATTCTGGATTATGCTAAAGCAAATGATATTCAGTGGCGAGAAGATAGCAGCAATGCTTCGGATAAATATGTGAGAAATAAAATCCGTCATCATATAATTCCGATTTTGAAGGAGTTGAATCCTAATTTTATGGCTTCATTTTCAAAAACCGAAAGTTATTTGCAAGAATCATTAAATATGGTCGAAGATGCGGCTTCGATGATCTATCAGCAAGTAGCAGATGAGGTTGGCGATCAGGTTCATTTCGATTTAAACCAGTTATTAAAATTGCCAAATTATCAATCGTATTTGTATCAATGGTTGAAGGATTATGGATTTACAGCTTGGGAAGATATTTGTGATTTGGTGCATAGCCAATCAGGAAAACAAGTATTTGCTGCTGATTTTAGATTATTAAAAAACAGAGATTCATTGATAGTTTCTCCCATTAATCAGGAAGAAATTTTAGAGGGATTTAGTATAGATGAAAATCAAACAGAAGTTAATATTCCCTTAAAATTACGATTAAGCAAAGTTGATAATATTTCGATTGATTCAAATAAAACTATCTTTGTTGATGCAGATTTACTCAATTATCCATTAATAATTCGAAAATGGAAAGAAGGCGACAGTTTCAAGCCTTATGGGATGAATGGAAAATCTAAAAAAGTCAGTAAGTTTTTTAAAGACGAAAAATTGTCATTAATTGACAAAGAAAATACCTGGCTTTTATGTTCAAATAATCAAATAATATGGATAATTGGATTACGTTCAGACCATCGATTTAGAACTGTAAATACAACAAAAAATATACTTAAAATAGAATTATTATAATGAAAAAACTACTTTTTATACTGCTTGCTTTTTTGTCCATTGTTAAAGTTAATGCACAGATACTTGATCCTGCAAAGTGGACAACGGCAATTGAAAAGAAATCGGAAACCAATTATGTTTTAACGTTTAATGCGGTAATCGAAAAAGATTGGCATTTGTATTCACAATTCACTCCTGATGGTGGACCATTGCCTTTGGAAATTATTTTTAAAGACCAAAAAGGGAATTATGAATTGGTAGGCAAAGCCAAAGAAAGCAAAACAACTACGGCTTTCAATGATATTTTTGGTGTTAATGAAATATTTTTTCATGATAAAGCTCAAATTCAACAGGAAATTTCGATTGTAAATCCAAAAATTACAACGATTAAAGTGGATTTGAATTACCAGATTTGTAAAGAAGTATGTATCAATCTGGAAAAGAAATTTACTTTTAAAATACCTACAGCTGCAACAAATGCAACCGTTGATGTTATTCCTGCGGCAGTTACTAAGCAAGATGGCACTAAAATAGATACGGCAACTATAGCTCCAATAGTAACAAGTCAAGATTCTTCTGTAATATCAAAAGATACGCCCATTGTTGAAACTAAAGCTGTCGAACAACCAAAACCGGCATCAGAAAGAGGTTTGTGGTCTATTTTCTTCATTGCTTTTTTCTCCGGGTTTGCAGCATTGTTAACACCTTGCGTGTTCCCGATGATTCCTATGACTGTGAGTTTTTTCACCAAACAAAGCAAAACAAAAGCAGCTGGAATTAGAAATGCCATTATTTATGGAATTTCAATTATCCTGATTTATGTTTTATTGGGATTTGTGGTTACGGCGGTTTTTGGTGCCGATGCGCTGAATGCATTATCGACCAATGTGTATTTCAATATTATATTCTTTATTTTATTAGTTGTGTTCGCAGCTTCATTTCTTGGTGCTTTCGAAATTATGCTGCCAAATTCATGGGCAAATAAAGTAGACAGTCAAGCGGATAGAGGCGGAATTGTTGGAATTTTGTTTATGGCGCTTGCTTTGGCAATTGTTTCATTTTCTTGTACGGGACCAATTGTGGGAACCCTTTTGGTTGATGCAGCGTCCAAAGGCGGAATTGCACCTATTGTTGGAATGTTAGGATTTTCATTAGCATTAGCTTTACCATTTATGTTATTTGCAATGTTCCCAGGCTGGTTGAATTCTTTGCCTAAATCAGGTGGTTGGTTGAATACCGTTAAAGTGGTTTTAGGCTTCTTAGAATTAGCTTTAGCCTTCAAATTCTTATCAAATGCAGACTTGGTATTGCAACTGCATTTATTAGAAAGAGAAGTGTTTTTGGCGATTTGGATTGCAATTTTCGGAACCTTAGCATTTTATTTATTTGGAAAAATTTCTTTGCCGCATGATAGTCCTCTAAATCATATCTCGGTCGGAAGATTGTCTTTGGGGTTATTA
The DNA here is from genome assembly GCF_035456085.1 of Flavobacterium sp. Lineage (GTDB taxonomy): Bacteria > Bacteroidota > Bacteroidia > Flavobacteriales > Flavobacteriaceae > Flavobacterium. Next base: position 1,491 of record NZ_DATIDY010000150.1, on the reverse strand, counting down.
GTTTTGTCTTTTACTATTTATTTAATTCCTGGTCTTTGGGGAGCGCCACTTAAACTAATTAGCGCATTTCCTCCACCAATGGAATATAGCGAAAGCCCTTATGGTGTAAATGGTTCAAGTGCTGTAAATACAACTGCAACAGTTTTGCCAGCAGGTGCGAAATTTGGTCCACATCAAATTGTTGTTTTTGATGATTATGATAAAGGATTGGCTTATGCTAAAACAGTAAACAAACCAATTATGCTCGATTTTACTGGATTTGCTTGCGTGAATTGCAGAAAAATGGAAAACAATGTTTGGTCTAACGAAAAGATTCTTCCGATTCTAAAAAATGAAGTAGTTTTAATTTCATTATACGTGGACGATAAAAGAGAATTGCCAAAAAGCGAACAGTTTATTTCGAAAACAACTGGTTCAGAGATCGAAACGATTGGAGACAAATGGACTGATTTTATGATTTCAAAATACAATACCAATACGCAACCCTTGTATGTTTTGACTGATTTACAAGGAAATAATTTGAATATTAAACAGCCAACAATAAGTTATGTTGGTGTAGCAGAATATGAAGGCTGGTTGAAAGCTGGAATTTCTAATTTCAAAAAATAATATTATTTTAAAAAAAAATAAGGTTTTATCCTAACAGGTTTTCAAAACCTGTTAGGTATTATATCTATTTAATTGCTCAAAGTAGATATTACAAAAGTTTCTAAACAACTTTTAAAAACCTAATCAATTTAATTTCTATTGCACAGATAATTAATAGCCATTAAACTATAATTGGTATTAGTTTTAAAACTAACCTAATATTGATTTACAGTGTTTTAATAAAAAAAACACTCTAAAATAAATCTTAGAGTGTTTCAAGGAGGGAGTTAGAAATTTAATCTTTATAAAAATTCTCCGTGTTGAGAGATGTCTAATCCTAGTTCTTCTTTTTCTTCACTAACTCGTAAAGGAGTAATTTTATTTACAATAAAAAACAATAAATAAGAAATGGAGAAAGCGAATATAGAAACAATTATTAATGCTTTTAATTGTGTTAAAAACAAAGTAGCATCACCAAAAATTAAACCTTGATTATCGCCAACAATTGGATTTATCGCTTTGGAAGCAAAAACACCAGTTAAAATCATTCCTACCATACCGCCAACACCGTGACAAGCAAAAACATCTAAGGCGTCATCGATTTTTCCTTTAGGGAATTTACTAACAACAAGGTTGCTAATAACTGCAGCGATAATTCCAATTGCTATAGCGTGTGGAATGCTTACAAATCCTGCAGCTGGGGTAATGGCAACCAATCCAACTACAGCACCAATAGAAGCTCCCATTGCCGAAAGTTTATGGCCTAAAATTTTATCCAGAAATACCCACGCCATAGCAGCAGCAGCAGCAGCGACAGTAGTAGTTCCCAAAGCTTGAGCAGCAAGACTTCCTGCTCCAACAGCAGATCCGGCGTTGAATCCAAACCATCCAAACCATAATAAG
>NZ_DATIDY010000149.1:0-15882 GCF_035456085.1 Flavobacterium sp. | reverse complement strand
GCAGAATCTTTTGGATGAACTTTTTGCTCTAATTCGGCGATAGAAACTTTTCCTAATTTAAATTCCTGAGCATTTATTTTAGGATACAATAGAAGTAATAATAAAAGAATTAAGTAGTTTTTTTTCATTTTGGTTAATTAGTTTTTGGTTAAAATTATTTTAGCGTTATCATTTCTGGAAATTTGCTCCATAAAAAGACGAAATTCATCATACTCTTTGTTAGTGTATAATCCCTTTTTCAAAAGGAACTTTCTTTTATAAATGATATTATTGTTGTCTTTTTTTAGAATTTCGGTTTTATATTCTCCAAATTTTCCTGAGATTTCAAAATTGTTAGGAATAAATTCGATTGAAAAATTGGTTGGCAACGCAATTTCTATCTCATCTTCATCCAGAGAACCTCTTTGAATTTCCAACGGATTTTTTCTGTTTCTAATTCGTTTTACACTTTGGGTTAACGGATTAAAAGCATTTACGGCAAACATCATTTTATTCCCAGACAGATTGCCATAATTTGCAGCTGTAATCTCTGCGTTTTCGGTAAAGCTTATTTTATCACTATCGTTTTTGAAGGTAATTTTCTTGATTTTTAAATTATTAATAGTACTCCAATAATTTTTATATTTAGCTTCCATTTCTGTTGGCGACAGCTTATCATTATTAAATTTTTCATTGTATTGAGATCCTTCTGAAACAATTCCTATTTTACCTAGGAAATCACCATTTTCGTCAATAGAATAATTTCCTTTACTAAGTTGCCTGTTGCTGTTATCTTCGTAAATTGTGGTATGCACAATTTCACCACCTTCTGGCTTTAATACCAAAACGTTTCTGTCATCAGTAAATGTTCCCTGATAACCAAAAGGGTCTACCTGACTCGTACATTCTAAAAAAACATATTTATCTTTATCAGGTACAGCCAAAATCATATGGTTTCCCTGCATAGAAACAAAATCGGTTTCAATGTTACGTTTTCTAGGATTTCCATATAAAATCACATTGTATGAAGGAACATTGACAACATTAAGAAGTGCTCTGGTATAATTACTCAAAGCTTTACAATCGCCATAGCCTAAACGATCGACATCGCTTGCCAACATAGGTTTCCATCCTCCAATTCCTACTTGAATACTAACATATCTTGATTTCTCCTGAACATATTTATAGATGATTTGTGCTTTTTTAATCGGGTTGGTTTCTGTTCCTACCAAAGCTTTGATTTTTGTTTTGGTTTCTTCTGGCAAATCAGTTGTTCCTTGCAGAATTTTTTCATTATACCATTTGCCAAATTCTGTCCAACTTTTGGCATTCCCATCTACACCTTCGAGGTGAAACAATTCCAGTCCCATCATAACTCTTGGAAAAACACTAATAACAGATGGACTTATTGTTTCTGCTTTTTGAGCCATTATTTTTGTAGCCTCAAAAGAAAGCCCGGTTGAAGTATCAGCTATCTTTTTCACATTAAAACCAAAAAAATTGAATTCTTTATATTTAAATCCAAGGTTTGAAGGATATGTGATATTGAGAATACTTTTTTCTATACTTATCGCATAATCATTCAAAGGCATCCATTGGGGAATAAAAGCGGTATTTGATGTTTCCTGTTCACTTTCAAAAACAACAGTGAATGGATATTGAATGGGTGTGTAATCCAAGTAAATATAACGACTCTCTGAAAAAAGTGTACTACCTCCTACTGCGCTGACATCTCGAAAATCACTTCGTTTTACTTTTTTGATTTCCTTACCAAAAGCATCATAAACTATGGCCAAAATGTTTTTTATTGGACTTGACTTGTCATAATTTTCAAAAGCTTGTATGTCATCAACTCCATTTTCATTTAAAACAGTTACCACACGCTTGGTTTTAATATTCATACTGCGTTGTGATGCAATTATAATATCAATTTGATTGAGGCGAACAATTGCGTTGGCATTTTCTTTTAAACTATCGTTAATTGTTAGGGAACTATAATCAGTTTTTTGAGCAAAGATTAATGTAGTAAATAGTAGGGTTATGAAAGTAAATTTATATGTCATTGGAGAAAATTTAGGGTCTGGAAATATAAGAAAAATTCAATTAAAAAAAACTTAATTTATATTGTTCTTATAAATTGGAAATTAGCTAAAAGGAATTTAGTCTTGAACAATTTAAAACGACAAAAGCCGCTTCGAATTCACGAAACGGCTTTTGTAATAAATCAAAAACTCTTAAAAAAAGCGTTTTATTTAGATGTTTTTTGCTTGATCAATTTTCTTTACAATATCTGCTGGAACTCCTCCTTTATTAACCATAAATGAAGTTGTTTTGTATTTTACAAAGTTCTTAGTCACATACAAGTAACCTTTATAATCATTTGTAGTTCCCCAAGAATTTTTTACGATATAATACTCTTTGCCCATTTGATCTTTGGCAATTCCTACGATGTGCATTGCATGATCATCCGTTGTTTGATAATTATCAAATGCTTTTTGACGAAGTTCTTCAGTGATTTCTAACTCTGGTTTTGGACCGTTGAACATGTTCTCTTTTTCATCTGCAGTCATTTCATCGAACTTTTTGGTAGGAACATAAGCAACACCGTTTTTCCAACTAAAGCTTTTCTCGCTTACGTCTGTTGCCCAAGCAACCGTGTAGCCATTTTTCAAAGCATTATCAATAACTGCTGTTATATCATTCATTTTGATATTATAAACCAAATCAAAAGACCAGTTATCTGGAACCATCATCATAGTTTTGGCATAATAGGGCGCATTCGCATAAGATGCGAATTCAACATATTCGTCTGGATTAATTCCGACCACTTCTTTAGCAAATGTTTGTGGCGTATAACTTTTTCCTTTGTATGTAAAGTTTTCCGGAACCTGACCCAAATAGGAATCAATAACCGCTGCATATGCTTTTTCCCAGTTTGGTGTTAATTCACCATTTGGATTTTTTACCACAGCAGCCAACATAGCTTCGGTTAATCCAGCCATTTCGGCAAACTTATTTTTTGATGTACCATAATTCAAACCTGTATAAACCGATTGAGGCACTGCTCCGTATTTTTTATACATATTAATTACATCATGCAATTCTCCGCCATCACCCAAAGTCACGGCGCCATGCATACGCACATAGTTTTTCCCTTTTTCTAAATACGCATTTCTAGCTGAGAAAACCTGAGATAATTCTACTGGTTGTTTTCCCATTCTAATCATTTCAGACTCTAAAAAAGAGTTGGTAGAATAACTCCAACAAGTTCCCGAAGATCCTTGATTTTTAATAGAAGTATTTTCTAAATTGATCACATCCGTGAATTTGAAACTTTCGACACTTTTGGCACTAGCATTCACTTTCAATGAATTGACTAAACCGTCTTGAGCTGTCATATTATTTATTCCAACAAATAAAGTTGTTGCAGCAAATAATGATTTGATAGATAATTTATACATGTTAAAACAGGTTGAGATTTTTTTATATGTAACAAAATAACCGATATTGTTACAAAAATATTAAATCAAATAGTAATTAAGTTCTGATTTACAAAGTTTCTTTAAGCCATTTGTAAAACTCTTTTTGCCAGATTTGAGCATTTTGCGGATGTAAAACCCAATGATTTTCTTCAGGGAAATAAAGTAATCTGCTCTTAATTCCTCGAATTTGTGCAGCTTGAAAAGCTTCTTGTCCTTGCCCGATTGGTACTCTAAAATCAATTCCTCCCTGAATAATCAAAATAGGTGTATTCCAGTTCTGAACATAATTTATAGGATTAAATTCATTATACGCTTTTTGCGCTACAGCATTGTCTTTCTCCCAGTATGGTCCTCCGAAATCCCAGTTGTTAAAGAAAACTTCCTCGGTAGTTCCAAACATACTTTGAGTATTGAAAACACCATCGTGAGCAATAAAAGTTTTGAATCTATTTTTGTGAATACCTGCTAAATAAAACACAGAATATCCGCCATAACTTGCACCAACACATCCTAAACGATTTTTGTCAACATAACTTTCTTTGGCAACATCATCAATAGCCGAAAGGTAATCGTTCATTACTTGTCCACCCCAATCTTTACTAATTTGTTCATTCCATTCTACACCGTGACCTTGCATACCGCGACGATTTGGTGCCACAACGATATAGCCATTGGCAGCCATTAATTGGAAATTCCATCTAAAAGAATAAGATTGAGTCAAAGGAGATTGTGGACCTCCTTGACAAAACAAAAGTGTCGGGTATTTTTTGGTAGCATCAAAATTTGGAGGCAATACCACCCAAACCATCATTTTTTTGCCATCTGTAGTCGTAACATAACGTCTTTCAACTTTTCCTAATTGAAGCGAAGCATAAGTAGCGGTATTCACGTTTGTTAATTGTTTCCAAGTATTTTTCTTTAAATTATAAGAAAAAATCTCTGCAGCGTGGTTCATATCAGTTCTTGTAACAATGAACTCATCTCCTGAAAGCGCAACCAAATCACTTACATCAAAATCACCAGTTGTAATTTGACGAACTTGAATCGCAATTCTGGTCATTCCTGGAAAATTCACTTCAAACAATTGACGCGTTCCATCAATTGGAGCGATAAAATATACTTTCTTTCCATCTTTACTCCACATAAACTGTTCAACAGTTCCATCCCAACCAGCGGTTAAATTCATTGTGGTACCTTTAAAACTAACGACCAAATCATTTTTATCCGATTCGTATCCGTCGCGTTTCATTTGCAGCCAAGTCAAATCTCCAGAAGGCGAAAATTGTGGTGCGGTATCATATCCTAAATTTCCCTCAGATCTGTTGATTGTTTTTCCTGATTCAATATTGTATTCGTAAACATTAGTGTCTGTAGAAAGTGCGTATGCTGTACCTGCTTTTTTCTTGCATACATACACAATACTTTTGCTGTCTGGTGACCAAATATAATCTTCATCACCGCCAAAAGGTTTTTGTGGGCTATCGAAATTTTCTCCTTTTAGGATATCAATTCCTGTTGCACCTTCCTTATTTTCTTTGTAAAAAACATGATTGAATTTCCCTTCGTTCCAAGTGTCCCAATGGCGATAATCCAAGCCGTTATAGATTTGAACATTAGACTTATCCAAGTTTGGATAATAGTCTTTTCCTAATACTTTATCAATTTTTACTTCTTCATTATAAAGTAAATATTTCCCATCAGGAGAAATATTTTTGTCTGCTAAAATTGCTTTGGTATCATTAATTTCTACTGCGTTTCCGCCGCTTAGGGCAACGGTGTAATATTTAGAAGTAGATTTATTTTCTTCAACAGAAGGTGTCGATACTTTATAGACAACATTTTTGCCATCTTTGGAAATTCCTAGTGGAGTAATTCGACCTAATTTCCAAAGTAATTCAGGAGTCATTACATTTTGTGCACTTGCCATTAAACCCATCATTGTTAGCATTAAAAAGAGTGTTTTTTTCATAATTCTTGAAAATATATGTTCAGTTTTCAAATGTACCAATATAATTATCAATAATAATATTCGAAAACCCTTAAAAAAAACTTAAAAGAACTAATGCTAAATAATGTAAAAAAACGAAAGTTGTTTTATCCTATTTGTGATATATTTCAACTGTAATGATGGTTAAGAAAAAGCATAATGTCAATATTATTATGCTGGCAATCATTATCTTTCTTAAAAAGGATTTTTCAATTCTTTCTACCTGATTATCCATCGTAACCATGGCTTTGTATTTTGCGTACGGCTCGATGGTTTCCAAATATTTGATCCACCCGCCTTTTTCGTAGATTTGTCTACCCAATTCTGTCAAATCACAACGAAAACCCTGATTACTTTCTAATACAACAATCCCTTTTTTTACTAATACATCAGCGAATGATTTTGAATTTTTTAGATTAAAACCAAATTCATCTTTAAAATTAATCCGCATCATGTATTGGGATTTTGTATTGTATAATAGCTCTAAATTTACTTCTATGAGCTCATCTATATTTTCAAACATAACAAAACTTTTTAGTTCATTATTTACTTATATGCTCTTAATTACATCTAATGAAGTTGGTTTAAAAACCCACAATTTTTTTACAACACAATTATAGTGCCAAAATCATGGCTATTTCAAAAAAAAAACATATTCAGTAGGAAAAGAAATTTCATAAGAATTCAAACTTTATTTGAAATAAAAAGTAACATTCAGAACAGGAAAATTTACTTAATTTTATAAAAAAAAATCAAAATGCAACTAAGCTATTGGGAGTTAAAAAATTGGTTTAGCCAGATAGATTATACTATTGTTGGCAGCGGGATTGTAGGCCTACATGCGGCGTTGCGCTTACGCGAAAGATATCCAGAAAGTAAAATTTTAATTTTAGAAAAAGGAGTTTTACCACAAGGAGCTAGTACCAAAAATGCTGGTTTTGCCTGTTTTGGAAGCATTTCCGAAATTATAGAAGATTTAAAAACTCATACCGAAGAAGAGGTTATCCAGCTCATTCAAAAAAGATGGACTGGACTTCAATTATTGAGGAAGCGTCTTGGCGATAACACTATAGATTTCAAGCCTTATGGCGGATATGAATTATTTTTAAAAGAGGATGAAAGCTGTTTTTCTGAATGCTTTAATAAATTGTCTTTTATAAACGAGCTTCTAAGACCTCTTTTCAAAGCAGATGTTTTTGCCAAAGAAGTAGATCGTTTTGGTTTTGGAGATATTCACGAATATTTGATTTTTAATCCTTTTGAAGCTCAAATAGATACTGGAAATATGATGCAGGCTTTATTAAAACAAGCCATTGCAGAAGATATTTTAATTCTCAATCAGCAAACCCTTACCTCCTATTGTGATAACGAAAACAGCGTTGAAGTTGCTTTGGGCGATTTTAGTTTTAGTACCAAAAAACTGTTCTTTGCTACCAACGGATTTTCTAACAAACTCACTCAAGGAGCTGTAAAACCAGCCAGAGCACAGGTTTTGATCACAGAACCTATACCGGATTTAGATATAAAAGGAACTTTTCATTTGGACAAAGGGTATTATTATTTTAGAAATGTTGGCAACCGAATATTACTTGGCGGCGGAAGAAACCTTGATTTTGATACCGAAAATACTACCGAATTTGGACAAACAGAAATTGTGCAAAAAAAATTGGAGGACTTATTAAAAAAAGTAATTTTGCCCAACCAAAAAGTCCAGATTGAACACCGCTGGAGCGGAATCATGGGCATGGGTAATAGTAAAAAACCTATAGTTTCACAACTCTCTGAAAACGTGTATTGTGGCGTTAGACTCGGAGGAATGGGAATAGCAATAGGTAGTTTAATAGGAACCGAATTAGCAGATTTAGTATAAAAAATGGCAACCAAAATAACCCCAAAAAAATCAACAAGTAAGAAACCCGCTAAAAAAAAATCAGGCAATTTTATAACCAAAATAAAATGGTTTTTATTGAAAGTGTTGTTGTGGTTTTTTGGACTCTCCATCGCATCAGTGGTATTTTTTAAATATGTACCAGTACCAATTACGCCTCTAATGGTAATCCGCTATTTTGAAAATAGTGCCGCAGACAAAGAAAACCATTTTAGCCACAATTGGGAGCCAATCGAAAAAATTTCAATGAACCTACAAAAAGCTGTAATTGCAAGTGAAGACGGGACTTTTTTAACTCATAATGGCTTTGATTTTATAGCTATGCAAAAAGCTTACAAAAGCAATGAAAGAGGTAGAAAAGTGAGAGGTGGAAGTACCATTTCGCAACAAACCGCCAAAAATGTTTTCCTTTGGCAAGGTCGCAGTTATTTTAGAAAAGCGCTTGAAGCTTATTTTACGGTTTTAATTGAAGTCATTTGGGGCAAACAACGCATTATGGAAGTCTACCTCAACAGTATCGAAATGGGAGATGGCGTTTATGGAGCTTACGCAGCAACCGAGTATTGGTATCGTCGTGATGCGTCGAGCTTAACGATGCAACAAGCAGCCGGTATTGCAGCTATTTTACCAAATCCACGAAAATTTAAAGCTACCAGTTCTTCTTCATACATTAACAATAGAAAAACAAAAATTGTTCGAATTATGAGACAGATGGGGAAAATTAAATATAATTAGAAAGTGTGATATTTTTTACCACAAATATTCAACCCAATCTTGTCGTTCTAAGCCACAAGATTGTGATAAAAAATAACTGAAATATATTAGCTTTTACTTTTGTATTAAACAATTATTTGCATTCGAATATTCAGCAAAGAAATCTCTTTTAGTAACTTTCCAATCTTCGGAAATGATGCTGAAATAAACATCATCTTTACTTTTCCCTTCAGAATCGATATAGTTATTTCTGAACAAACCTTCTTTTACGGCTCCTAACTTTTCTATTGCTCGTTGTGATTTTTTATTTTCAAAATCAGCACTAAATTGTATTCTCTTAAATTGAATAGTTTCAAAACCAAAGTTTAACAATTCATATTTACAAGCTTTATTCAATCCTGTTCCTTGAAATTCCTTGCCATACCAAGTCCATCCAATTTCGCATTTTTGACTTGCATGATTTAAATATCCGTATCTCGTGCTTCCGGCAACTTTATTAGTGGCTTTATCAATAATCAAAAACGGATAACATATTCCTGCTTCCTTTTGTTTCAAAGTGCTTTCTATATAATTTTCAAAATCAATTTCATTTCGAATATACATTCCCATGTATTCCCATATTTCATCATCAAAAATAATTGCTTTCAGTTCAATGTTTCTTTCGCTTTCAAAAGGAATCAACAAGACTTTTTCGTTTTCTAAAATGATCTCAGATTGTAATATTTGGCTATTCATATTGTTGCTTTTTATTACAACAAAAATAATTCTTTTACGATTTTTAATAATTTGACAAAAAGAGAATTTTGTTATAAACCTAATACAATTACAACAACTTAAATTTACCGCAAGGTCGCAAAGTGTTAAGCAATGAACGCCAATCTTGCGAACTTTACTTTACATAAAATCAATTTCTTTGCGCTCCTTGCGGTTAAATGAATTTTAGAATTTAAACGATATTCCCAGCACACCATTAATTCCAATATTTGGAATTCCTGAAGTTGCCAATCGGGATAAATGTGGGATATATGTTTTGTTCAGTAAATTATTTCCATTCAGATTTACTTCAAAAGCAGTTTCTCCTAGTTTTACTTTTCCTCCAAAACCCATATTTAGCAAAGTATAACCATCTGAAGAAATATCATATCCGCTTACATTGTTTTGGCTAAAAGTGGTAGAAACATTCAGCGTCGCAAAACCTTCCTCAAGCCATTTGCCAAGAACAAAATCCGTTTTTAAAGTGTTATTCCAATTATTTGCTGGAATTTGAGGCAAATATCCACCACCTTGCAATTTTCCTGTTACGGTTTCAAAACTGGTTTCCAAATGCAGCCAATCCAGAGGATGCGGATGAATGTGCAAAGCAATTTCACCTCCATACAAATTAGCATCGTTCTGAATGTAATCATACACTTTCACTCCATCAATCTCAGTACCTGATGGGGATGCGTAAATATAATCGTTGATATGATTGTAAAAACCACTAACGCTAAACTCAAAATGGCTGATTTTATATTCAAGATCCAAATCGGTTTGCAGGTTCTGTTCTGTTTTCAAATTAGGATTTCCAATTTCGTATCTAAAAGTTCCTTCGTGAACACCATTCGAAGATAACTCAGCCAGATTCGGCGCCCTGAAACCTGTTGCTGCATTCAAACGGAAAGTTAAATCGGTTGCCAGATCAGTTTTATATCCTAACGAAGCATTAAAACTATCATACTTTTTATTAAGCGCTTCAAAGTAACCTTCCTCACCAACAATTCCATGTTCATCAGAAACCAAATGTCTGTTATCAAAACGAATTCCTGCCTGCAATGAATTTGATTTCCAAGCATAAGTCCCTGTTCCAAAGATTCCGAAATCATTGGTTGTTGCATCCGGAATTAAAAATTCTGTACCTAAGTTTTTATTATCCTGAGACATTCCTTGTACGCCAACAATCGTTTCTACTTTGCCAATGGTAGGCAAATAATATTTGATATTATAATCAAAAGTATTCAAAATCATATGCAAAGCGGCATCATTGCTGTCTTCAAACTCAGAACGGTCATTTCTAATATATCCCAGATTCACATCCATTTTTGAATTCTTAAAAAACAACGTGTTATTCAAAGAAAGCAAATTATTATAAACACCTTGTTTTGGGTAAGCCGTTTTCTTTGTAGTGGTTTGGTCCGCTATTCCATCTTCTGGAATTCCAAGATCTAAATTATTGTAATTGTATCTCAAAACACTAGAAAATTTGGCATTGCTATACTCGACTCCGGCTTTAAAATCCATTTCTTGAAAACGGGTATTAGTCACACGATCGCCATCCGGAATTTTGTAATCCGATTGAGTATTGTAGGCTCCACGAATTAAATATTTCCAATTATCGGTAGAAGCTTTTAAGCCTAAGGTAGTGCTGCTCCCAAGTGTATTAGAGAATAATCTTTGTCCAAAATCTCCCTGAAAAGTATTAGCCAGAGCAAATTTTTCGGGATTAAAAAACAGAACTCCACCCAATGCATCTGAACCATACAACAAAGACGCTGGCCCTTTTATCACTTCGACATTTTCTACTCCCGCATCATTTAGTCCCAAACCATGTTCGTCACCAAATTGCTGATTTTCTAATCGAACTCCCTGACTATAAACCAAAACCCGATTTCCGCTTAGTCCGCGAATTACAGGTTTACCAATAGAAGTTCCTGTCGAAACCTGAGAAACTCCTGGAATAGTTGCCAATCCTTCAATCAAAGTGGCACTTCCTTTGGATTGCATCGATTTGATACTTTCGCGATCGACTTTCATTACATTTTGAGATTGTAATTTTGAAAAAGGAGTTGACACAATGACCTCATCCATTTGAAAAGCCTGCTCGTCCAAAACAACATTCAGCGTTTGGGTATTTTGGACTTTTACAATCTTTTTACTTTTGGTTGCAAATCCAACGTATGAAAACACAAGAGTTACATCCCCGTTTGGAAGTTCATTTAATGTGTAAGCTCCATTTTCGTCTGTTTTGGTTGATTTATGCAAATCTGAAGCATCAACAGTAACTCCAATTAAAGGATTGTTTTTAGAATCGGTTACTTTTCCCGACACCGAATTTTGAGCTTGTATAAAAGTGCTAAGCCCTAGAAATAGAGCTAATATATATTGTTTCATTTAAATAGTTGTATTATCCCAATCAAAGTATTTATGATAGGAAAGTGATTTTTTTTAAAATAGCTATTAGTTTTAGCGAAGCTGCAACCTGCTTTCTGAGATTTGAAATCTATTTCAGTAAATTAAAAAATCGGGGGACCGCGATGGGAATACAAACTGCCTGAAAACGAAAAAACAGTTTCAGTCTTTGTGAAAAAATAAGGAATTTTGATATCCCCAAAGAAGAATGTTTGGGAAAATTTTACCGGAGTTATAAAAGTGCTAAACCCAAATTGGCAAACATAACAATGATCAAAATCGTGATGTTGATGGGTTAATTCTGATTTAGAATTGTAAACGTGATGGCATTCTTTTTTTGAAAACTGCTCTTTTAAGTGACCTACACTATCAAATGATTGGAACAGTATTGAGAATAATACCGCAACAATCAACGAAAGATTTATTATGAGCTGTTTTCTTTTCATCTCTGCAAAGGTACTAAAACAAAAAAACTACAACGGTTTAAAGTTGTAGTTTTGTTTTAAGCAATTATTAAAAATAGATTAAGCCAAATTGGTTTGTAATTTTAAATTTTCTTAAAAAAAATTAAACTCCACTAAAAATGGTGAATCCTCCATCTAAAGTTACTTTAGAACCATTAGCAAATTTTGAAGCGTCGCTTAACAACCAAATCAAGCCTCCATTTAATTCTTCTGGACTACCGAAACGACCATAAGGTGTTTTTTGAATTACCAAATTTCCTCGCTCTGTCAAGCTACCATCTTCCTTAGTTAATAATGTTTTGTTTTGTTCCGTTAAGAAAAAACCTGGCGCAATAGAATTGATACGAATCTTATCGCCATAACGTCTTGAAAGTTCTACAGCAAACCATTTTGTATAAGAATCGATTGCCGCTTTTGCCAAACTATATCCCAAAACCTTTGTTAATGCCTGCACTGTAGCAACTGAAGAAATATTTACAATACTTCCGCTGCCTACTGTATCTTTTATCGCTTCACCAAAAATTTGTGTTGGTAAAAGTGTTCCAAACAAATTAAGATCCATTACTTGTCGCAAAGCATCCATATTTAATTTGAAAACATCCTGATCTGGCTGTACAACCGCATCCGGCATATTTCCTCCCGCAGCATTTACTAAACCATCGATTTTTCCGTATTTGGAAAGGACTAAATCACGAGCTGCAATTAAATCAGCTTCTTTGGTAACATCGGCTATCAAAGCAATCGCATTTCCTCCTTTATCAATAATAGCCTGAGTGCGTTCATTAGCTATTTTTACATTTCGTCCTAAGATACAAACCGTTGCGCCTGCCTCAGCAATTGCGTCTACAAAAGCTCCACCTAAAATTCCAGTGGCTCCTGTAACTATAATAACTTTATTATTTAATGTGAAATCTGTTTTCAAGTGGTGCTTATTTAAATTAGTTTTATTTTCAGTTGGGAAAGATACAGAATTTATAGAAAAAGAATTACTCCATTAAAAAAACGGTTAATCCTCTAGCTCCATGCGCTCCCAAAACCAAAGATTGTTCGATGTCTGCCGTTTTTGATGGTCCAGCTATAAAAGTTCCAAAACCATATTCCTGATTTCCAATTCGGTCATAAGCCTGATGCATTTTGGCAACAATGTCTTTTTTATCGACAACAATTGCCAAATATTGCGGAATAAATGTCGAAACTCTTTGTCCCATTAAATCATCAGTAATCCAAAGTGCACTATTTTCGGCAACGCCAAAATGAGCTTTGACCAAAATTAATTCGGCATCTTGTAAAGAATGTGGATCATTAGTAGCCCAATCCAAATTAGCAATTTTTGAAAGCTCAGGAATCGTAGATAAGATTCGCTTATTACTATCGAAGTGCTGTTTTACAAAATCAACAATTTCATCATAGTTAGAAACTTCTGCAAAATCTCCCCCAATGCTTTTTAAAACCGATTTATATTGTTCTAATACATCCAAATTTGTTTCCTTCAAAGGTTCTAAACTAGGAAGTTCATTCAGTTTTTTTGGCTGATTTTGCTTTATTTTGTTTAATATAGAATCTCTGCTACTCATCTTTTTTTCCTTTATTTGCTTTCCCATTCCTCTTATACCATTCTCTAAAAGATTCTTCTGGCGGTGCTGGCATTTCGCGCTGGTCGTACCATTTATTCAATTTGTTATTTACCAATGCTGGAAAATTTTTCATTACAAAACGACCTGTTTTACCGGCAATTTCAAACACAGTTGGATTGGCCAAAACTGCTGACATCGTTTGCATGGCAACTGTTTTGGCTGTTGGAGTATACCCTTCTTTTACCAAAACTTGTCGCCATTTGTATAATTGATCATGAATATCGATTTTTACAGGACAAACATTTGTACACGAACCGCACAAAGTACTGGCAAATGGCAAATCGGCATTCTTTTTCATGTCTAAATTTGGAGCCAAAATAGAACCAATGGGTCCTGCAACCGCATTGTGGTAACTATGTCCACCGCTTCGACGATAAACCGGACAAGTGTTCATACAAGCGCCACAACGAATGCATTTTAAGGAGTTTCTAAAATCTTCTCTCCCTAATTGCTCGCTTCTTCCATTGTCAACAATTACGATATGAATTTCTTTTCCTTCTATTGGTTTTTTAAAATGACTGGAAAAAGTAGTAATAGGCTGTCCTGTGGCGCTTCTTGCCAATAATCTCAAGAAAACCCCTAAATGTTTACGCTGTGGAATTAATTTTTCAAATCCCATGCAGGCTATGTGAACATCGGCTAAATGTGCGCCCATATCGGCGTTTCCTTCATTAGTACAAACCACAAATTCACCAGTTTCGGCAACGGCGAAATTAACTCCTGTCAAAGCCGCTTTACGAGTTAAAAAAACATCTCTTAAATGCTGACGCGCTGATTCAGTTAAATATTGTGGGTCAATATTTCCTTTTTCAGTTCCTAAATGTTCATGAAAAGTCTCGCTGACATCTTCTTTTTTTAAGTGAATGGCTGGCAAAACGATGTGACTTGGCGGTTCATTTCTAAGTTGAACTATACGTTCTCCCAAATCAGAATCGATAACATCAATACCTCGCTCCGTTAAATAATCATTCAAATGACATTCTTCGGTAAGCATCGATTTCGACTTTACCATTTGTTTTATCTGATGTTTTTCTAAAATCGAATGAACGATGGCGTTATGTTCCGCACCATTGGCGGCCCAATGAACAATAATTCCGTTTTTTTGTGCATTAGCTTCAAACTCCACTAAATAATCGTGAATGTTTGAAAGCACATTGAATTTTATTTGCGAAGCTGTTTCGCGTAATAATTCCCATTCCGGAATTTGATGTGCAGACCGGTCTCTTTTTTCACGAACAAACCAAAGCGTTTCATCATGCCAGTTTACTCTTTCTACATTTTTATTAAAAAGAGCTGCAGCTTCACTATGTGGAATGGTTTTCTTTGAATCCATCTTATTTGTTTTATTATTTATCCGAAAAATTCAATACATTTTCGGTAATGTATTTTTTATCAGTAATCATATCTGCTTTGGTATTTTTAAGAAAAATATTTTCGACAGGCAATTCTTTTTGGGCCAATACTCTTGCAATAAACTTTACATTATTGGCACTCACATTTTCGAGATATATATTTTTTATTGGAGTGAGTCTTCGTTCGATGGTTGGTACCAAATCTCTCCATTGGTACAATACATCTGTTTCAATTCCAAGTATTCCTTGATCAATTTTACCACACTTTGTATTGCTCAAATAAATATTGTTTACATAACCACCTCGGCGTTCGTTGGTTTTTATGAACAGTAAATGATTTAGCTTTGCTCCATCAACAACATTGCAGTTATTGATAAAAACATTTTCGACTCCACCAGACAATTCACTACCAATGGCAACTAATTGATGCCCATTTTTAACGGTACAATTTCGGATAACAATATTTTTGGAAGGTGTATTTAATCGCCACGCACCGCTACCACATCCCGATTTAATTGCAATTGCATCATCACCTTGGTCAAAAACACAATTTTCAATTAACATATTTTGGGTCATCTCTAGGTCAACACCATCATTATTGTGTCCATGTGCATAAACTTTGAGGTTTCTAAGCACAACATCTTTAGATAAAAAAGGATGAATTGTCCAAAAAGGACTATTGGTAATGGAAATGCCATCCATCAAAATATTTTGACAGCGATTAAACTGAATAAATTGCGGACGAAAATGAGCAGTGTCATTCACCATTTGTCTTTCTTCCAAAGGTTTGTTGTAAGATGCCAAATAGTATAATCTTTTCAAGCTTTCCATATGGGCTTTGGGACGTTTAAACCACTCTGTCCAAACATCCATCTTCGCCTTTAATTGTCCTTCGCCTGTGATTGCAATATTTTTGCATTGATAGGCATAAATCAATGGGGAATAATTATAACATTCATAACCTTCCCAAGTACTGCTGACAGCGGGTAGGTAATCATTTGGATCTTCTGAAAAAAGCAACACAGCATCTTTTTCCAAGTGCAAATTTACATTGCTTTTAAAATGAATTTTGCCTGTTATCCATTCGCCTTTGGGAATAACAACAATTCCTCCACCCATTTTATTGGCTTTGGAAATAGCAGCGTTTATGGCATTAGAAATTTTAACTTTATTTCCTGATACAGCACCAAAATCGGTAATTATTAACTTTTTACAAT
>NZ_DATIDY010000148.1:0-57328 GCF_035456085.1 Flavobacterium sp. | reverse complement strand
CCGAATAAAAAAGCCCAAATTTTTGAGCAATTTATAAAAGACGAAGTGGCATTTGCAGACTTAAGGCACTTAAGCCCTGAGGAAGCAATCGAACAATATGCTTTTTGCATCTATGGCGCCGCCGACCATATTGCCGATTTTAACGAAAACGGAAAACTTAATAAATCAGATAATTTCATCTGTTCCAATAATTGCAAATGCCTAAAATGGAAGTCTAAAAGTATTTCTATCGATGGCTACCCCTTAACTACCAGAGAAATTCAAATCGTCAACCTCATGGCTTCTGATTTGGCAGATAAACAAATTGCCTACAAGCTCAAAATATCAGAAAGCACATTGAATTCTCATAAACAACATTTATTTGAAAAGGCTTCGGTAAAATCGAAATCAGGATTAATTACCAAAGCTATTAACCAAAAAATTATCCAGTAATCATGAATTTATCAACTTTTACCTATAGTGGACCCGAAGCGGTTGAAATGATCAAAACGACATTTCCAAAAACATGGCAATTCGAAATTGCACAAGGACAACTTTTTATTAAGTCACTAATGAAGGTGTATCAACTTTCGGCACTTGAATCCTTTAATAAATATCTAAAGACAAATGGATCACCAGCCAACGCAATATGCACACTAGCATCGCTGCATTTGATGTTGGAACAAACTAAAAATTCAGTTGAAATACAAAAATTAGAAAAAGAACAATTAATGTATGGGAACCAACGCATTTCACTTGAAGAATCAAAAAATATCTCCTTCGAAGATAAAAAGACACTACGCGCCTATTATTCTTCCAAGCAGAATGAATTACAAAAACGTATTGACAAGCTCATCCTTGAATTTCCCGTTATCGGTTCAGAGACAATTATCGTGCAAACAGGGTTTTTTGATTGACACTTCAAAAATGACAGTTTCACAATATTATAATCTCATTCTTAAATAAATCTAATGTATACCGAAAAATCAATAGACTCTGTTAGAAATGCCGATATCGTACAAATCATAGGTCATTTTTGTGAGCTAAAACGTGCCGGCTCCAAATGGACTTGTGAGTCTCCTTTTAATTCAAGTAAAGATTCCTTTTTTGTTACTCCAAGCCTTAATATGTACAAATGTTTTTCTACAGGAAAAGGTGGGGACGGTATCAGTTTTGTTCAAGCGTATAAAAATGTTTCGTTTGGTGAAGCGATCAAAATAATTGCCGACATCAGCGGTATTCTTTTGGAAGAGGAACAATTGTCTGAAGAAGCTGAAAGAAAAAGAAGCCGTAAACAGGAACTATATGATGTTACAGTTTCAACATGCTTGAAATATGAAATGCAGCTTAAAAACTGTGGAAATGATCATTGGGTAAAAAAAATGATTGTTGATCGAGGCATATCAAATGGCACAATAGAAAAGTTTCGTATTGGATACGCTCCAAAAGATTTCAAATATATCACCAATCCGCTTATTGAGAGAGGGAAGTTAGAACAGGCAGTCGCTGTTGGATTGTCAATTACCAAAGAAGGCAATAGTTTTGACTTTTTTAGAGAAAAACTGATTTTCCCTATTAGGGATGTTCGAGGTAATGTTTTGGGTTTTGGCGGTCGCCGTGCTAATGATGCAGAAGGTCCCAAATACATCAATACTAAGGAAACGGAAATTTATAGTAAAAGCCATGTTCTATATGGTTTGTTTGAAAATAAAGAAAGTATATCAAAATCCAGAGCAGCATTTTTGGTTGAGGGTTATACCGATGTTACCGGGCTTTCGCAACACGGTTGCGAATTGGCTGTAGCCACTGGAGGAACTTCATTAACGCCTGAACAAACAAAATTACTTCATCGTTTTGCTGATCATGTCATAATCATGCGAGACAATGACGGACTGGACGAAAAAGGCAACGAGCAAAAAGGAACTTTAGCAGCACTGAAAGACATTAATATTCTTTTGGCTGAAGGTTTCAAAGTTTCAGTTGTAATTCTTCCCGAAAAAGAAGACCCGGACAGCTACGCTCGAAAAACGGAGCATGTCGAAAAAATGCTTTTTGGCAATGCTGAAGATGCTGTGAATTGGAAAACCATGAAATTAAAAAACAAGGCTTCCAATGACCCAAACGAGCTTTCGAATGCTGTGGCTGAAATTGCTCTGATGTTGTCTCAAATCAAAGACGATATCAAAAGAAACGCTTATCAAAAGCAATGTGCCAAAATTATTAAACAGCCAGAAAAAGTAATAAAAGAAAAAATTGAAAGCTTATATAAAGTTGCCGAAGTCAAAGCAGCACAATCTGAAAGGCAAGAAACCCAGTCAATAGAAACTTTGGGCTTGCCCCCAGGTGCAGACTACAAACAATTTTTAGAAAAAAGCTATGTAACACACGAAAACAATGTGTATTTCCGAGGGAAAAACAGTTTTTACAAAGGTTCAAATTTCAGGATCACACCGCTTTTTCACGTTTATGGAAAGCAGGATAACAAGCGTTTGTGTGAAGTGGTTAATGAAAACGGTATCAAAAGACTGATAGATTTCGATTCTGCTGATTTTAACCAAATGACAAAATTTGAATGCAAGCTGCTGGACGAAGGGAATTTTGTTTTTACTGCTGAAGTTACGGCCAATCAATTTAAAATTTTGAAGAATGATATCCTGGGAAGTTTTATAACTGCTCATGAATTAAAAACATTGGGTTGGCAGCAACAGGAGGGCTTTTTTGCCTACGCAAATTGTGTTTATCATAATGGCATTTCTAAAACGCCAAATGAATATGGGATTATTCAACTGGACACTGGTGTAAAAGTAGACAGTGATTATGTTGAAGATGTGAAGCATTTTTATTCACCTTCTGCTTCAGTTATGTATAGCCATTCGCGAGAAGGTGATGATCCTTATGAGAATGACCGTTATTTGGTTTTCAAGCAGTCTCCAGTTGCGCTTCATGCGTGGATGAAGCAAATGCATAAAGTCTATGGCAAAAAAGCGGTGACTGGGATTGCCTGTACATTTTTTGCTCTTTTCAGGGATTTATTTGTAAAGACACATCAGATATCGCCTATACTGTTTTTAACTGGTGAGAAAGGCTCTGGTAAGTCCAAATTTGCTGAAAGTTTGGCTGCGGTGTTTTCATATAAACAACCTGCTTTTGATTTGAACAGCGGAACAATTTCGGGATTTTCAAGAAGGTTAGGCAGAACGACAAACACGATTACACTTTTGGAGGAATTCAACGATGTTTCTACCGATATCAAAATGAAACAATCGATCAAAGGATCGTATGACAATCGTGGCCGTGAAATTGGTCAAAATACTGGTGACAATAAAACCAAAATGACAAAGGTCAATTGCTTTTTGGTGATTCTTTCGCAGTATTTGTCCAGTTGGGATGACAATTCCATTACAACCCGAAGCGTGATTGAACATGTGATTAAGCCACAAGATAATTTCTCAACTGAAGAAGTGGCCGAATATACTTTGCTAAAATCGTGGGAAGAGGAAGGTTTAACCAGTTTGATTTTGGAAATCATAAAGTATCGTCCAGAAATTGAAGAAGCTTATCACCGTGTGTATGCTGAAATCACTAAAGAATTAAAAAGAGAATTGAAAAATACCGACTATCAGGAAAGGATGTTGCAGAATTACACCGTTTTGCTTACTCCAATGAAAATTTTGTTCGACAAATTCCAGTTTCCTTTTACGTATCAGCAAATGCAGGATCAATTTAAAGAAGCCATAATCGACAGTTCAGACTTGATCATTGAAAGCGAAGGTTTGGCAGAATTCTGGCGTACACTGGAATATTTACGCGATCGTTCACCGTTTCCTTTACTCAAAGAAAACACGCATTTCATCATTGATACGCCTCATACACTGAAATTGCAAACCAAGAAAGGTGAAGCTGATTTTGAATGGAAAAATGAAACTAGACACCAAGTGTTGTATTTGCGATTGAATGCAGTACATCAACTATATCACAAAGAAACATCGACACGTGAAGGCGTTGAAGTGATTGGCGAAAACACTTTGCGAAATTATTTCAAATCCAAAAAATATTTCATTGGTTCTGTGAAATCAGTACGATTTGATGACACTTCGACATCGGCATACATATTTGATTATACCATGATGCATGAAGGAGGGGTTTTGAATCTACTAAGAAGCGCTCCAAATAAAGATGAAGAAAAAGGGGAGGCTGTTTATAATAACGGAAGTTCAGAAGAAGATCCCGATTGGTTAAAAGCAAAATAGTTATGACATCAAAAGCAGTAATCTTGAATTTGAGAGTGGCCAAAGCCTCGGATTTCTCGAATGAACTAGGTGGTAAAAAATACGGCTGCATGTATTTTCAGCAGAACTTTGATGGATCATTCTGCAATCAGCCTTATTTCTTTCATGAAGGAACGAATATGGAAGTTTTTAGGAAATTGTATCAATCCAGACAAATCTGGGTATTAGCAGGCCATTTTGACGAAGTCTCATTTATTGAAAAAACAAAACCTTTAAGAAAATATGAAACAAAAAAATATCATCAAAGCGATAAACGCACTCGCCCGTGCACATGCCACAAACAAAGGATTTACAGGAAGTGAAACTGTAGAAAATCTTGCTAATGAAAAATTAATATTATTAATCCCTTTAATTAAAACAACAAATGAAAAATCTAAATGAAAAAACAGTAAAACCAAAAAGATTCACGGTTTTAGAAAATGGTAAAGAAGTATTAAATACTTCAAAAAGAGAAGAAGCGGATAAAAAAATCAGTCAACTTCAGAAAGAATTGAAATTGTCCATTGTGTTATTGGATAATCAAGAAAAGAGATCTACACGATATAAGAAAACCATTCACCAAAAAAACTATCGGGTAGAAGCTGGAGACTTTGAAATTGATTCAGTATTGCCTCCAGTTGCAGAACCATCCAGTACAGAAGAATAATTATTGACAGCAGAACCCCGAAGTAAAAAAAGTTCTACCGTTTAAACCACAATCAAACAATTAATTATGTCACAAGATACATTTACACTAAGCATTGATAAGGAAATCGTACTTAGTACATCAGATACAACTGAAGCAAGAAAAAAAATTTCAGATTTGAAAAAAGAGCTAACGCCTTATTTTACTTTCAGTAATAATACCGAGAACCTGAATTTTTTGTTTACTAAAAAAGATATTGGAACAGGCTACTGGGTAAATAGAGCTTTCATTCATACTCCTAAACAACTATGAGAAATAAACAATGTAACGTATGCGGGCTTCACAAAGAAGCCTGCTTACACAGCCTACAACTGAAAGAAAAAAGAAGTGACTTGATCATAACCAGAATATTGTGGTTTGCATTTGGTGCTATTTCTTCAGCTATTCCATTATTAATTTATTTCTGGTAATTATGAAAACAAAATACCACTCAATATTATTTTCTACTCCAATGGTTCAGGCTATTTTGGAGGATAGAAAAACACAGACCCGTAGAACCAAAGGATTGGAAGAAATCAATAAAAATTCTGATGATTGGAGACTATTAAATTCATTTGATAAACCAGAAGACGATCAAACTGCATTCTATATCAGAAATAATAATCTGTATGTACAATTTACGAATGGCCACAAAAATTTAGACATTAAATGTCCTTACAATGTAGATGATGTGTTTTGGGTAAGGGAAACATCTCACGATGTACTAGATTCAGAAACTTTAGAATTCTTACGCTATGGATATAAAGCTAATAATGATTATCCCGGAGCAAAATGGCGACCATCGATTTTCATGCCAAAAGAAGCCTGTAGAATATTCCTAAAAATAAAATCTATCAGGATTGAAAGATTGCAGGAAATAAGTGAAGAAGATGCAATTGCAGAGGGAGCTAAAAATCGTTTAAAACACAATGATCTAAAAGTTTTGGAAGGATTAAGAGGTTGGCCAATACCACGTCCTTTTCTAGAGCATCAATTTGGGTTTTTAGCGGTTTGGTGTACAATAAACGGCTGTGATAATTGGATTCAAAGCCCTTTTGTTTGGCTTTACGAGTTTGAACGAATTGAGAAACCTTTAGATTTTTGCTAATGTCAGGAAATCCAACTCTAAAAAATGGTTTTGTTTTAGGATGGTGGTCTGCGGGGATTACTTCTGCAGTTGCTTGTAAAATAGCTTTAGAATTATATCCAAATGTGGAACTGTATTACATTCACATAGATACAGCCAATCCAGATAACGAACGTTTTAAATCCGACTGTGAAAGATGGTATGGAAAAGAAATAAAACCTCTTAAAAGCAAAGTTTTTAAACATCAATTTGAAGTTATTGAAAAAACAGGAGCAGTTAATACACCACAAGGTGCGCCATGTACAGAGAAACTGAAAAAGCAAGTTCGCTTTGATTTTGAAAAAGCTAATGAATTGACGCTTTTTAATGACAGGATTATTTTAAATCAAGTCTGGGGTTTTGAATATGTAAAAAAAGAAATTAATAGAGCGATTCGCCACGGACAACAATACCCAAATACAAAACCTTTATTCCCTTTAATTGAAAAAGGACTTGACAAGAATGAATGCGCAGGTCTTTTAATCAATGCAGGGATTGAATTACCAGAAATGTATAAGCTTGGATATAGCAATAATAATTGTATTGGATGTGTTAAGGGAGGTAAAGGATATTGGAATCGAATTCGAAATGATTTTCCTTTTCATTTTTCCAGAATGGCAATTTTAGAGAGAAAAGTAGGGCACAGTTGTATTAATGGAACTTTTCTGGATGAATTAAATCCTAAAGCGGGACGAATGTCTAAAGAGATTATGCCAAGTTGCGGAATAATTTGCGATATAGATTTTGCTGATATTCCAGATAAGAATTTACAAGAAGTTATTGCTGGGAAAATGTCTATTTATGATGCAATTGCGTCTTGAATTTTATCTAATGAAAAAAACAAAGGTCATGAAAAAGCAAATGAAAGGAAGTCCGCCTCTAAGTGATGAAACCAAAAAAATGATAGTTGACCGTTGGCGGTATTATCCAATGAATACTATTTCGCAGTTAGCACAAGAATTTAATTGTTCAGAAGGGAAAATTCATACTTGTATCAATAACTATTTAGCAACAAAAAGCCTCCACTAAGCGGAGGTTTTTTATACCTATCCATTGCCTAATCCTGAAATGTCTATATATTTGAAACTATAACTTAAAAGCAATAACAAATGAAATTTATTAATGTAATCGATTTGAACGGCGTAACACATTGTATTAATGTAGCTCACATAATCAGGATAGAAGAGTTTCCTGAAGCTAGTGTTATTTACATGCAAGGAGGGTTTGGTCTAAAAACAAAAATGACAATTAAACAGTTAGATCCTTTTTTGCCGAAATAGGATTTTATTTTAACTAATAATTTATCATAACCGCTCCATTCGAGCGGTTTTTTTTAGTTTAGACCTTCCATCCAATCATCATAACATCCTCATGAGGTTTCGATATATGAATCGGATAAGTAATTTTTTTCGATAAACGCATAAGGAGCTTCATTCGGTAGGGCGATAATGGCTCAAAATTTTGGAAAACACATATTGGTTTATTCCATTTGTTATTGATCACGATTGTACATCCTGTTCGTCTATCATGGTCTTTTGTATAGAATTGTAGGCTTTCGATTGTATTTGGTTCCAATTGCTTAAATATGGCTCGCATGATATCGACTTCTTCAGTTGTAAAACACATCGGACGGTAATTTTAAACCCCAAAGGTATAAAATATCGTTCTGTATCTATTATTCTCTCTAATTGGACATATCGGGTTTCAAATTAATAATAGCACCGCAGAAGCGTTCTTAATAATACATACCTAATATCAAAACCGCACCAAAATTTCAGTTTCGACAATCCCCCCGAACCCCCCAATTTGAAAAATTTTGCAAATTTTTGATTTTCTGTAAAAAAGAGAGTAAAAAAGTTCCACAGTTCCACAAAACAAAATTATACTTTATATAATAGATATTATCTATATATAAATCAATGTATTAAGTCTAAATAAGTATTAAATTTTTTTGTGGAATTGTTGTGGAATTTGTGGAACTTTTTTTTTGAGTTCCTACAGATTTAACCATAGTTCCACAAGTTCCGACTATGTTTTTATGGTTAAAGTGTTGATTTACAGCGTTGTGGAACTGTGGAACTTTTTTACAGGTTTTGAGAGGGTTTTTAAAAAAAAAACGACTTTTTTTTCAATTTCTTTGGCTCAGTTTTTGTTTAAATTCGTTGTGCCTCAAATAACACATAATGATTCAAATACGCATACCTGTAAAAAAACATGTAAAAAAATACCTGATTAAAAAATATGGCAATATCCATACCATTTCAAAAAAAACTTTCATCGGTATTCTTCTTCTTGAATTAATAGATAAAGATGCAGACACATCTGATATCGATTTTAAAGGATTTGATACTTATAAAATGGATATCCCAGAAATGTATTTTAATACCAAAGGTTTTAATGTGAGTCGTAAAAAACTGAAATTCTTAGGTGTTTGTTTAGAACGCCTATTTTTTGAAGATTTTCACAGTTTTGTAGATGTAGAATTAGCAAAAGGAAAATCAAATGCCTGGCAAAGTGTAAAATTATTTCTGTTATTGTATGATATCAATGAAAATGAATTGAAACTTGAAAGTATGTACCGTAATTACCAAAGGCATTGTGATGAAAAAATAAAGTTAAAAAAAGCTAACACTGTAGTTTATTAATAGTTAAAAAACCGCGTAATCTTAACAATACTAAGGCGGAAAAATACGACAGTTTTATAAAAATAAATTTTAGGAATTATGAATTTTACTAATGACGAAAAATTACCAGGGTTTGCCGAATTTGAATTGTTCCTTTTAGAAGAAACTTCGAACTGGCCATTTGTAGTGACAGACACAACCTCTAAGGATGTAATTTTTACACCTTATGAAAATGATGTCGAAGCGATCATTGATCCAGATTCAATAATTGCCGATATAAATCCAAAACAATCCTCTGAAGGTGAAATTCAGCAGATAAACATTTCTTTCCGTTTAATTACCCGAAGCGAGGCATTGGAACAATTATTGGAACAATATGCAAATCAGCCATGCGTTGGACGCGGAAAATTGAATAATGATTTCCAAAAATTATATGGTACCAACAAAGAACCTTTGTACATGAATTATGAAATAAATGACGGCTCTAAGGTAGGTGGTGACTCCTACACCGAAGTACGTATAAAAGGCGAAACCCGCAAAAGACCAGTGTATTACACTCCTTAAAATCACTGTCCTATTTTAAAACATTGATATGATGAAAATTTGTATTGTCGATTAAACAATACAGATTTTTTGTCAATGAAAAAAAACACTTATTCCTTATTAAGTTCAAATTGGATGTTTGCTGAAGAAAGCAAATCAATCCTTTTGCCTTATTTGATAAATATCTTAAACGGAATTGAAAACACAATTCCACTTGCTTCAACTACACATTCTTTTATTTCTGATAAAGGCTTAGCTATTGGCACCAATGAGAATCTTTCTCCAAAGAATAAATCAGTTGCCGTATTAAATATCCATCATCCTATTTTTAAGTATGACCAAGTTTGTGGCCCATCTGGAACACAAACCATGATGGCCATGCTTGAGCAATGGAAAGCTGAAGAAAACATAATTGGAGTAGTATTCGATTATAATTCAGGTGGAGGGCAAGGTTCAGGAACTCCTGAAATTGCTGATTATATTTTTAATTATCCAAAACCGACTGTCAGTTATACCAATGACATTTGCGGTTCTGCCGCTTACTATATGTTTGCAGCTTCAAAATATACATTTATCAATAAATACGCTGATTTTATTGGCTGTATTGGTTCAATGTTTTTAAAGGTAAATACAGATGGTATTTTAGAACAACAAGGAGCTTCAATTATTGAGGTTTATTCTGATTTGTCGCCAGAAAAAAACAAACAATCTAGAGCGCTAAAAGAAGGCGATACCAAACCTCTGATTGATAAAATTCTTAATCCGTCGGCTTCTGTATTTCATGCAGACTTAAAAAGATTCAGACCAACAATATCGGAAAATGCATTAAAAGGAGATTTGTTTTCTCCAGAAGATTCCATTCAAGAAGGTTTAGTTGATAAGATTGGAACTTTACAAGATGCTATCAATAAAGTAATTGAATTAGCATCTTCTTCACAACAAAATAATTCAAAATCAAATACTAATAAAAATATGAGCGCAAAAACACTGCTAGTCTTGCAGGCTGTTTTGGGTTTAGATGCTCCATTGGCTTCCACGGAAGAAAATGGAAGCTATTTGAATGCCGAACAGCTGGATACTTTGGAAAATCGTTTGGTTGAATTGGATGCTTCCAATACTGACCTACAAACAAAATTAGATGCTGCTTTGGCTAATACCGAAGTGAATGACCAATTAACGGCTTCTCAAGGAACTGTAACTGCTCTTGAAGCATCGATTAATGAAATGTTGACATCCGCTGGTTTGGATGTTACAGGAACTCTAACCGAAAAAACGGCTGCGCTTTCTACGAAAGTTGCCGAAATGGGCGGTCAAGATGGTGCAAAACCAACGAACGTAAAAGTTGACGTGAATAATTCTGGAACCACATCTAATGTTGTTGACGGGATTGACATTTCTGCTGCAATGAATAATTAACTTAATTTTTTTTAAATATGTCAATAATCGCTACAGATATAGTAACAGCCTTTGGGGCTCGCTATGTAAATGAGGGGCAAAATATGGATAGCTTGAAGGAACAAATCCGTCAGCCTTCAGTTACGCCATCTCATGCGGTACCAATCATTACAGAAAATGATGTGTATCGTTCATCCAATACTGCATTGGGTGAGATTGTCCAAGGTTTCCAAAAAACGTTTACAGCCAAAGGTGATATTACTTTTACTCCAAACGAAATCGTTTTGCGTAACGCGAAAATCGATATTTCCTTATATCCAGACGATGTAAAAGGGAAATGGCTTGGTTTCTTGGCTTCGATAGACAAAGCTGAAAGAGCTGAATGGCCTATCGTTCGTTATTTGTTGGAAAAACATGTTGTTCCTCAAATTCCGCACGATATGGAAACGAAAGCTTATTGGGGAGGTTCTTATGTTGCTCCTACTCCTGGGGTAGCAGGAACTACAGCCGGAACATTGGACGGGTTGAAAAAAATCATTGATGCTGGCTTATTGGCAGGAACAATGAACACAATCGCTTTGACAGCTTTGCCAACTCCAACCACAATGTTTGAATGCATTGAGGAATTTAGCGATGATGTTTTTGCGCACAACCCAGCATTGGAAGGCGTAAAAATGAAATTGTTTATGGAACCAAAGTTTTTGAAAAACTATTTCAGAGACAAACGTAACACTCACGGAAATGACGTGAACTATGTTGCGGGTCAAAAAACAGTTGATTTTTCGGAAAATGTGGAATTGGTTGCTTTGCCATCAATGGCAGGTTCTGGCTACATCTGGGCTACTCCAGCAGACAACTTCGTTCATTTGCGTAAAGTAAACGGAATGAAAGACCCAAAAGTGGAAGAAGCAAAACGTGAGGTTGCTTTGATGCTAGACTGGTACGAAGGTATTGGATTTGATTATAACCAATTGGTTTATGCTTATAAACCGTAATCTTTAGGATATGTCAGAAAAGAAAAAAACAATACCAGTAGTCGAACAGACTGTTGGTGTTAATACAGAAAATACAACTCAAATAGCTTCTGAAACTGCTGTAGTAAATCCAGATGTTATTGCTCCATATGCTTCTGAAACTCCTGTAGTAAATCAGGAAGTTGTTGTGGCTCATACTCACCCTTTGTCCCAAACAGAAAAAAATGAAACAATTTCTCATGAATCGCTTGAAGCGGAATTGATTCCTTCAGGAAGATTTATTGCTGAGAATGGTACTGAATATGAATTTGCAGTGAGCCAATTCACATTCCAAGGCAAAGTGTACACGAAAGAAGAAGCTTTGAGCAATCATGCTGATGTTTTAGAACATTTGGCTTCTGTTAAATCATTCATCTTAAAAAAAGTATAATATGGCAGTAGCATTAGAAGATATCGGAGGCGAAAGCGCTGAACCAGTTTCTGGTTTAGTTGGCAAAGTGTATTATGCTTTGCATTCTGATTTTGAGACAATTAATGATCCTAAAAAACTGGGCGATCCCGTTCCCGCAAATGTGGCGACCACTTTTGCAGAATTGGTTGAGATAGCGACAGCACACGCTTTTAAAACAGGAAAGAAATTTTTCCAAATTGAAACCGTTACTGAAACTGGGTCAATCAAATCTACTCCGATTGGAGAGACTGGACGAATTTTGTATCAAAATGAATTAGCGGTTGAAGTTGCTGGTTCCGATGCGGAAATCCTTGGTTTTTGTCGTTGGATTAAAAACCAAAAATTGATCATTCTTTTTGAGGAATTTGGTAATGGGAATGTTCGCCAATTAGGTTCGTCAAGATTGCCAGCACTGGCAAAAGCCGAACATAATATCGAACCAACCGTTGAAGGGAAAAGTGGTGCGACAATTACTTTTACTGATAAAAATTTCAGCCCTGCCCCAATCTACAAAGAAGATATTCAATTGGTAGCTGAAGCTTAATCTATATTGTTTTTTAGTTTGTAATAAAAGCGTTCTATCAATTAGAACGCTTTTTTTGATGATTTAAATTTTAAAATTATGCTTGATTATTTCGAATCCATAAAAAATTTCATAGCTGAACAATTTACTCCAAGCAATCCGGAAAATGCAAATGTGAAAATGACAACAAATGATTTATTGGAGTTTCTTTTTAGAACATTCCCGGTAAATTGCATTTCAGATTATGAATTGAATGTTATTTTGATGTTGCTGGGTTATGTTAGACATACCTATGTTGTAGAATCTTATACCGAAGTTGGAAAAAAGAAAGATAAAAAAATCGAAGTACGGAAAAGCCTTGAAGTGGGTTGGTGCTTGAAAAGTGCATTTGATTTGCATACTGAGGTATTGGATAAAAAGTAGGAAATTTGATTTTTTTTGTACATTAGTATAAAAAGAACATATGGAAGAATTTTTAAAAATATTTTTATTGTGTGCAAATACTGCACTTGGTTTGTACTTAGCGTTATTCAAAAGTTACTTTCAAGAACGCGGAAAAAATCTTGCTACTAAAGAGGATATCGGAGAAATTACCAAAATTGTTGAGGATGTTAAACACTCATTTACCAAAGAGACAGAGCAATTAAGATCAAGTTTATCGTTATTTAATAATGTATTTGCAGGTTTAGTTGGGGAGGAAAGAAATGCAATAGTTGATTTAAACGAAAAGTATTTTTTGTGGTTACATTGTTTAATGGATTCCAATATGGGGGGAGCAGATATTAAAGTTAATAAAGATTTAGATGAGCATAAAAAAATAATAAACGATTGCTGGACAAATTATATAAATAGTAGAGCCAAATTTGATTTATTTGTGGATGATATAGAATTCAAACTTCAATTGAATGAAATGGAACAAAAAACGATGGAATTATTTACAATGTTAAAAATGAATTACATTCATAGCTTGATTCGAATTAATTTAGAATATACGGAATTGAGGAGAATATTTGATTCAGGCAATATAAGTGAAGCAGAAATTAAGAGAGATTTATTATATGAGAAAAGTTTAGCTTTATCAAATAAATTTGGAGATGATATTACAGAGGCTTATAAAATTATTTTAAAATTAAATTCAGCATTTCATAGAAGCTGCAGGCAACATCTCTACAAGCTTATAGAAAATAAAAAATAAACAAAGCCCGCTAATCCTAGCGGGTTTTTTTATGTCCTATTGTAAAAAATTCACACTTTCCATATTTGTAGTATGGAAATTCTACAAAACTGGTTTAACGATGGTTGTGATTATGCTTCGGGAGTTCTCATTTATAGTCAACTGCCAAAGCACAATCCAACTTTACTGAAAACATTTCAGCGAAAGAACAATTCATTCAATAGCGAAAAGCTAAAATATGAATTGAAGAAGTTTATTGAAAAACATGCCCAAAACGAATTTGTTACTGAGGTTAAAAATTCGATAGCAAAAGTTGTTGTTCCGGGACCAGAAAAAGTTTCTAATACGGAACAAAAAAACGCTGTTTTATTCCATCAGCTACCCGAAGCATTGCGCCCTGTTTTGCTCGAAGCCAATCAATTGTTTAAAGAGAATTGTTTGCTCAAAGTCAATTTGAATGAATTACCGCAACATGCAGAAAAAGCTGCATTAGAAATTCAACTTAAGATTGCCAGCAATTTTCGCAAAAATGAATTGTGTTGGCAAAAGATTGATTTGTTTTTGGAAAAACGAATAATTCCCGAAGCTCCAAAACACGGCTTTGAAGATTTGACACCTGCGGGATTATTGCGCCAACAACAATTGTTGTATGCTTCAATTTCTAAATTGAATGCCAGGCTAAAACAAAACCGTGAACAGTTACCAAAAATTACAGTTTTAGATATTAGAAATAAAATTGAACGTCAGATATCCAAACAGGAAGAAAATCTGTTACAACAAAACGAGAAATTAATCATCATTAGTAATTTGATTGATGGGAAATAAAAAAAGAAATATGCTTGTAAAGCGTGGGGACAGCACGTTTGACAAGATTTTGGCGCACTATATCAATCCTGAGCATTTTCCGCTTAGCGAAACCAACACGGCAATCCTTAATCGGTTGAACGAGGTTTTTGCTTTACGGTTGAATCATTTTTCATCACAGCAAATTGTAAATAAATGGGTTAATGAAAAAGGCATTTCACAAGCTCAGGCTTACATCGATATTCGAAACTCGGAGAAGCTTTTTGGTAATGTTCTAAAATCTGATGTGGACGGTGCGCGGGCGGTTTGGCTTGAACATACTCGTGATTTTCTGAAAAGATGCATTCAAAAAGGCGACCGAGCCAACGAAAGCAAAGCTTTAAAAATGCTTGCTGATTATGGCGGTTTTGCAAACGAAGACAATCCAGAATTCAATCCAGAGAAGTTTGAAAATATGGAAATTCACGTGAATGTGAACAAAGAGGTTCAGGCTAGACTTTTGGAAATGCTTTCGAGTGGTTCCGTAGACTTGAATAACTTAAACGTTACTGATATCGATTTTGAAGAATTAAAAACTGAAGAAGACGATGATCAGTAAAAAAAAGATTGTTGAACTTACCATTCCGCAGTTAACCTGTGTTTTATCGCCTCAGAAAAACAAATATATTGAGATGGGAAGGGGAGGCGGGAAAACGACTATTTTCGGTTACCATATGCGCGAACTGGTTAGGCAAATGCCTAAAGCTTCGTTTGCTCTTACTGGTTCAACTTATTCTCAGATATTGGCAAGAACGTTGCCTTCAGCCATTGAGGGGCTGTCAATGTTTAATTTGCATCAGGATGTTGATTTTGTTGTTGGTAGGTCTGGTAAAAAGCTTGGTTACGAAATGCCGTACCAACCGCCTAATCAATGGAACAATATCATTCACTTTCCGAATGGTTCTATCTTTCAAATGGTATCGTTGGACAATGCCAATTCTGGGCGTGGTCTAAACTCTTATGCCGAATTAGGTGATGAAGCCGCCTTGCTTGACCCTGAAAAGCTTTTTACCAATGTGAAAACCACCAACAGGGCTAAAAAGGAAATATTTAAGGATTGCAGTCTTTTGGGGTCTGAGTTCTATGTTTCTTCAACTCCCATAAATAAAAAAGGAAAGTGGTTTACTGATATGGAAGCAGTTGCCAAAAAGAACCCAACAGAGTATGCGTTTATAAAAGCTTCAGCGCTTTCCAATCCTTATCTGAATCCCGCTTGGTTTAAAAAGATGCGTGACCAGGCTGTCTCCGAAATCCTGTATAATGCCGAAATCCTAAACATTAGACCCAAAGAAATTGTTGATGGCTTTTATGGCAATCTTATCCCAGCCAAACATTACTACACGGATTACAATAATAGTTATCTGGAAACTATTGGAGTTGTGGCCAGATCAGAGCATTTCAATTCTAACCAGGACAATGATGTGCGCACCAATGAACCGCTTATCATGTCGGTTGATTTTGGGGTATTTAACTGTTGTGTAGTGTCTCAGGTACAGGACGATACCTATAGAGTGTTAAAGTCATTCTTTGTCAAGTCTCCTAAGCTATTGGATGATATGTTTATCGAACAAGTTATTCCTTACTACAGACCACACAATGAGAAATTCGTTTACTTATATGGTGGCCATGATGGTAATAATAAGTTACCTAACGATAACCGAACCTACTTCGAACAGATAACCGAGTTGCTTACCAAGCACGGATGGACTGTGTACCAAATGACCAAAGGTGCAGCACCAACACATACAGACAAGTATCTTCTTCTCAATGCTATGCTTAAGGAACATCAGATGCGATTGCCTAAGATACGCATCAATGAGCATAACAACCCAGATCTTATCATTGCACTCGAGCGCACTGAAGCTAAGGAAGCTTTGAAAGGTGGCATCGAGAAGGAAAAGAAAGACGAACGTAATAAGCTGTTCCCCCAACAGCATGCACCCCACCTTACCGATGCCTTCGACATTCCCATCATGACGATGTACAATGATATCTTCAAAGGAAGCAGTCTGCTTCTCTCGGAATCTCGCATTCAATCAATGTAAAACATCCATTTTCATATATCCATATTTTTTGGAAATGGAAAGTGTGAAAATTTATAGGGACAGGCGTGCCAAATCGTCAAAAAATATAAAAAATATTATTTTTTAAAGGTTCAAAATGCTTGTTTTCAAAAGAGTAATGTTTTAAATATTAGAAAAGAGGCATCAAATCAACATGAATATTGCACTAAAAATACTGTCCTATTTTAAAAATGGTCAAAGAATGAATTTTGGACTATGCAAAAGGAAAAAATATCATTAAAAGAAGGTTTGGCCATACTAAACCAAAAAGACGAAAAAGGAACGCTGATTCCTTTCGATTTGACTTATAGAACTTTTAATTCCACATCGAAACGAGGCGGTAAACTAAAAATCTATTCCGGGGCAAGACTTCTTTTAGAGAAAAATCCAAACCGCACCCATCGCGACAGCATTGAAAATATTTTAGTTCCCATCAAAACAACCAAAAACGCAAACCATTTTGAAAACAGAACCCGAAATATTGAATTGTCCGATCGCAGCGTAGTCAAAATTTGCATTGATTTTATCATAAGCATTAACAATAAAGAAATAATCTACTAATGTCAAATAGCCAATTCTTAGGAAATCACATTGCGGTTACAGAATATAATGGTTCGCCAGCAATGGTTTCGTTCAAAAACTCAATTGACCGAATGGATGGTGCGGTAACTGCCGTAAAAGTAGATGTAAAAGACAAACAAGGCGTAATTGCTTCATGGGGCAAAAACAACGACTACCCACAGCAAGTAATCAAAGAAGTAAAGAAAAACGGAACTGCAACTTCTGCATTACGTTTTTTAAGAAAAGCACATTACGGTAACGGATTGGTTTTAATGAGAAATGAGGTAACAGATTCGGGCAAAAAAGACCCAAAAGTTATCCCACTTTCAGAATTGGCAGACATCAACGCTTTCTTCCGAAAATCACAAATGAACCGTTTTTGGAAAGAAACCATTAATGATTTAGAATGGTTTTCGATTGGTTTTCCTGAATATATTCTTTCCAATAACTACGCTACCATTAACCGTGTGAAACGCCAAAAAACCGCATGGTGTCGTTTTGAATTGATGAACGAAGAAAGCGGTTTGATTGAGTACGTTTATATTTCTGAAAAGTTTGGAAAAGGCGGTTCAGTTGATGTTGAAAGCCAATTTGTCGAAAAAATACCTTTAATCGACAGTTATTGGTCTGCCGATGAAGTGCGCGAATATTGCAAAGTAAACAAAATCACAAAGTTCATTCGTCCTATTTTCTATCCTTTACTTGACGAAGCTTACTATCCTGAAAGTGAATGGCACGCCATTTTAAAATCGGGTTGGTTGGATGTGGCCAATTCCGTTCCCGCACTTAAAAAAGCTTTGTTTGCCAACCAAATGACAATTAAGTTTTTAATTGAAGTTGACGAACAATACTACAAAAACATTTATGCTGAAGAATGGGCAAAAATGAAAGTAGAGGAACGCAAAAAAATCCGTCAGGATTTAGTCGATTCAATCAATACCGGCTTAGTAGGAAACGACAAAGCAGGGAAGTCCATTCAGGCAATGATGTACACTGATTCGACAGGAAAGCAAGTCTCAGCTATCAAAATCACTGCAATCGATGACAAACTAAAAGATGGCATCTATTTGCCTGAAGCGGCGGCTGCCAACTCTGAAATACTTGTTGCTACTGGTGTAGATGCCACGCTAATTGGAGGTGCAGGAATACCAGGCGGAGCTTTGGGCGCTGGTTCTGGTTCAGACAAAAGAGAGGCTTTTTTAATTCTTCAGGCACTTTCAAAAACCAACCGCGAAACCACGTTAGAAATTTTCGAATTCATTCAGGATTACAACAAATGGGATAATACTATTATACCAGGATTCGAAAATACTATTCTAACCACTTTGGACAAAAACCCAACAGGAACACAAAAGACTACCGCATGATACTAGATACCACAGCAGATTTAAAAAAATATGTATCACTTGCTCAATCATTCCAGTTCGAAGACTTTGAGCCATACATAACAAAGGCAGTAAATGCTTTTACAAAAAAATACGTTGGGAATCTTCATGTTTTTTTGAAAGATGAATTCAATACTCCAGATATCCATTTTGAACTTAAAAATGAAGCACGCGAACACCTACGCAATGCCATAGCAAATTTTGGCTACTTTATTTATTTACCGTACGCTTCGGTTCAAATGGATAGTTCTGGAATATCTGTTGTCAATAATGACCAACGAAAAAATGCCGAATGGTGGCAAATAAAAGATATCCGTAGAGAGCTTTTGCGCTCCGGTCACGAAGCAATGGACTATTTATTGGAAATTTTGGAGAAAAACCCCGATGTTTTTCCCGATTGGACGGCTGAATTTGGCACAGAAAACAAAAAATTAATGGTTCACAACACGGCCACTTTCAACGAATACTATCATATTTTCAATTCCAGACAAACATTCTTAGCCTTACAGCCATCAATTAGACAGATTGAAGATCAGTATTTAAAAACCATGCTTTGCCCGGAACTAATAGAGCATTTAAAAACAGATGTTTCAGGTGTCACTTTGGAAGTAAAAACGGAAATACAAAAAGCAATTGTGGCTTTCACAGTGGCAAAAGTGGCAAACGTCGGTTTGTTTCTTTTAGATGAAAACGGTTTGCGGGTAAACTTCGAAACGCTTGTAGATGGCAAAAAAGAAAGCACGAGTTATGGCAAAACCGCTGATCAATTATCAAAACTAGTTGAAGAGCAAACAAATAACGGAATCCAATATTTAGGCGTAGCCAAAGAACTTATCGAGATTAATATATCAGAATTTAATCAATGTGAATCTCCGTTAAAAAAAACGGCATCATCCGGTACGGGATATACTCCATATGACACAGCGGGAATATTATCATTGTAGTCGTGTCCTATTTTAAAAATGTATAAAGCAAGAATTTAGCCGTATGAGTATTAAAGCATCAAATAACGTTTTTCCACATGATCCAGACTATAACTGGAAAGAAAAATTGGATCGTGGTGGGTACGATGGCACAGCAAAAGATTTATCCGACAGAATCAAAGAAATTAGTGAGCCTGATGGAATCTTAGTTCGTGGTGAAGTAGTAAAAGTTGGCGATACATTATCAATTGAAGCTAATGCGTTTAAATGCAGAATAAAACAACAAGTATTATTTAATGTAGACGATTTTAATACCACAATAGCACCTGCAACCGATGGATATCGAAGAATTGATATTGGTGTTTTTACCAAGTTTGGAACAATAGTAAAAATACAAGGTCCCGAAGGATTAGACACCGCCCAAAAACCAGATGTCCCAAACGATACAATTGAAATATTTTTTGTTTCTGTTTTTGGGGCAGATATTGCAGAGCCATCAACTCCTGTAGAGGTAAATGCTTTTGTCGAAAAACAAGAATCTTCCGAGTGGGTAACTCTAGGCGGTAATTCTTATATTACTTTTAATGTTCCTGGTTATTCTTCAATTAGATTTACTGGAACAAGAACTCAATTTTCAGGTGTCTATATATTCCCAGAATACAAAGCTTATTCTGGTAAAAAATTAACGATTAAAAATTTCCAAATCACGGATATTATTTTAAAGCACCTTGGAGCTGATGATCCAAACATAAATACAAAATTTTGGTTCCCAACTCAAACAGATTTAGTATTAAAACCAGGTCAAGTTATTGAATTCGCATATTCATTTATTTCGAATAGATTTGAGTTTGTGGGAACCTTTTTTGATAAAACATACTTTTTTTCAAACATACCTGCAAAAGCAACTACTTTAACAGATGCTGATCTAATTTTAGCTGGTGATTCAGAAGATGGATTTAAAACCAAGACAAGAACTTTTGCGCAGTTAATAGCTAATTTGAGATCATATTTTGTTGATTTAACAACTGCTCAAACTATTTCAGGTGGTTTAAAAACATTTTCAAACGGAACATTTGGACTCCGAAACGCTGCTAATACATTCACACTAACTTTTACAAATGCAATTACAGCAGCTAGGTCTGTTACATGGCCTGATAAAAATGGTACAGTTGCAATGACTTCTGATATAGTGGCTCAATTAAATGGAGTTGTGAATTATTTGGTAAAATTTGGTACAGCAACAACAGGAATAGCGAGTAGATTATTTGATAACGGTACATTTTTTGGTATCGGAACTGCAAAAACTCCAACAAAAGATATAACATTAGGAAATCAAGCTAATCGGGAATTTGGAATTGAAGAAAGTAACAATATTACAGATGGGCGTAATTTAAGAGTTGCTGCGGGTAGGACAATTAATTACGTTGAAAATGCAATTTTTAATCTTCAAGGCTCGATACCTGCGGCTTTTTACGGTATGTGTTCAACACCTAGCGGGAACGTTTATGGGGTTAACTTTACGAATAAATTGTTTAAGCAAACTGGTGGTTCAGGAGCATTTGTTGATACTGGAATTATATTGCCCATAAATGCTAAGAATATAACGTGTGACTCAGGTAATAATCTATATATATCAGGACCAAGCACAGATATATATAAACAAACGAACGAAACGGGTTCATTTATCGCGATGGGCCAAACTCCAAGACAATGGAATGGAATGTGTTCGTTAGGAACAAATGTTTATGCTTCTGTTCAAAATGGAGATATATACAAACTCACAGGTGGCACAGGGAATTTCAATGCTTTGGGGCAAACTACTAGGTCTTGGGGTCGCATGGCATCGTCATCAACAAGTGTATATGTTTGTGTTGAAGGTAGTGGAGGTATCTATAAATTAACAAACCAAACGGGTAATTTTAATTTACATACTGCATTGAGTTCAGCCGGTATAACTGTATCGTTAGCTAATGATGTTTTTATACAACAAGGAACAGACATTTATAAACAAACAAATGAAACGGGTTCGTTTGTGGCTACAGGTTCGGTTGTTCCTAGTAACGCTATATGGGGAATGGCTACTCACGCAAATGGTAATATATATGCTGGTGATTGGAATGGTAACTTCTATGTTTTACAAAATAATGGCGCTGGAACAGCGGATTTAAATGGAGGTAATTTAGATTTGGTTACAGGTACAGGAAAAGGTACAGGAAGTAATAAATTACGTTTTTGGATTGGAAAAAAAACAAGTTCAGGAACTAATATGCAAGTTGAAACTTTGGCAGGTTACTTCGATGAAAATGGCTTTTTTGTATATCTAACACCTCCTATTTATGCTAATGATGCCGCTGCTGATGCAGATGCTAACTTACCTTCAGGCGCATTTTATAAAGTAACTGGAAATCGAACTTGTTTTCAAAAACCTTAATTATGATACAAACAAACGCACCAATTCAATATTGGAGAAGAAGCAATGACACGGATGTTGTCAAAATAGAAGTTAGACCTGATGAAGTAACTCCCGAAGGTCAATGGTTTTTGGTTATCGATTGGCTAATGTCAAATACCAAAGATGCTTTTTTCTCAAAAAGAGTCTTTTTGACAAATGAGAAAATAGACCAAACAGAAACTTATATCGAAGCTAATTATGATCTATCAGGATTGACTAGAATTGAGCGAGAAAAGAGAAAACTGCAAATCGCTTTGATGCTCGACACTCAGACTAATTTGCTTTCAGATGGTAAAACTATTTATGAACGTGAGCCAAGTGATTGGGAATATACAGAAGATTATATAGCTCGTCAATTGCAATTAGAACAAGAGAATCAAGAAAATCTCAGTGAATAATGATAGGTTTCATTCTTTTCACAGTAGCCTTAATCCTTATTTTCTTATTGACAATAGTTAATTATTGGTTTGTAGAGAATAAATCAGGTTACTTTCTAAGTACTGCTAGGAACTTGGATGTTTTCGCTAACAGGGAATTTAGAGCATTTTGGAATAAAGTATTAAGAACTGAAAATGGTTACAAGTTCGGGTATGAAGGAGAAACGATTTCTAGTGCATTGGGTAAAAACCTGCAAGCCGGTACGCTAACAAAAACAGGGAAAGCTCTCGTTTGGATTTTAAGCAAAAAACATTGCTTGGATGCGATAAATGAATAAATAATAATAATGCCTCAATTCTATTAATAATTAAATAAATACCTACATGAAAGAAATTATGTCTATAGCGCTTCCCAAATTCACTCTTCTTACAGTTCTTGGTAAGAAACCAATTTTACTAATACCGGTTGTGCCTATAGCGACAGCAACAGCAGTCGTAGTTGATTTTGAAACTATGTTCCAGATTTTAGGATTGTTTTTTATTGCCGATCTAGGAACTGGATTATGGGCATCATACAATCGTTGGAAAAAAAGTGATAGAAAAGACAATTGGTTTTTTGGCAGAGGAAAGGATAAAGAGGGATTTTCAAGCGATAAAGCAAAGCAAATGGGTATTAAAGCTTTAATCTATCTTGTAGTTCCATTGGCATTCATCAAACTTCAAAATGTATTATACCTCAAAAACTGGAAATACGAAAGAATCTCTGATGCCGAATTCCAATTAGGCACACTTTCTATAATACTTTTTTGCTTAATCGAAGGTTTTTCAATTTTCCATGAAAACCTCCCAGAATGCGGTTTCAATTTATGGGAAAGAATAAGAAAAATGATAGGGTTTTATAAAGAAGTAAAAAACGAAATAAATATCTAGCATGAACCTACACTTAAAAAGAATCCAAAAAACAAATAAATCCACTATTGGCGAATTGTCAATCGATGGCAAATTTGAATGTTACACTCTAGAAGATGTTGAGCGACAAGTTAAAATTAAAGGCATTACTGCAATTCCAAAAGGAACTTACAAAGTGGGGATTTCCATGAGCAATCGTTTCAAAAAAGATTTACCAATTCTTTTCAATGTTCCAAATTTTGAGGGCGTTAGAATTCATTCAGGCAACGTGGCCGAAAATACAGAGGGTTGCATTTTGGTAGGAGAAACGAAAGCATTGGATTTCATAGGTAATTCAAGAAAAGCATTCGACAAACTATTTGCTAAAATGAAACTGGCAAAAGAAATCACTTTAACAATAGATTAAAAAACTTATTATGCATTTCAACCTTCAAACAGTTTTTAAAATTCTGATCACAGCTTTGTTATTCTCATTTATTCTTTTGAGTATGACATCATGCGATATTCAGAAAAACGCAATGAAATCAAAATCAGATTCTGAGTATTCTGAAAATATAGAAAATCGCTCATTCCGTAAAGGAGATACTGTTCATTATGTGATTCCAAGTGTGCATTATAAAGACACAACTATTTACAGAACCAACCGTCAGGGAACTACAATCAAAACGGTTTATGATCAAAACGGTAATATGGCTTCAATAGATTGCTTTGCTTCAGCTATTGATGAAATAAGAAAAGAAAACCGCCAGTTTCAGCAATCAATTTTAGATAAAAACAAAACTAAAACTGAAAACTTCAACTCCACATTTATTATATACATCGTGGGAGGGGTAGTATTGATTTTCTTCTTTGCATTGTTTTTACTGTTTTTATACGTCAAAAAAAACACCGCCACCATAACTGAAAGCATTAATAAATTCACATCATAATGAACGAAATAGAACAAAAAATCAGAGCATTAAAAGTTAGAAAAGCTATGTTGTTTTCGAACATCGAAATGCTTTCACAGGTAAACGACTCAGCTTATTTGCAATTCGGTAAACTCGAAGCCGATATCATGAAACTTGAAAAAGATTTGGTACGATTAACCGAAAACAATTTGCAATGAAAGCAATAAAATTACACATCCCCAATTCATGGGATGATATGAGCGAACGACAATTAGGGAAAATTGCCGTTTTGTTCAATAGTGGAAAAACTGATGTGAAATTTTATATCGAACTGTTTTTCATGCTCAATAATATTAAATGGTGGCAATTTTCCAAAAAAGCAAAGCTAAGAATCGGTTTAAGAAATTGTCCTTTGTCTGACTTGCACAAGGCGTACGAATACATTTTTAACGAAAACAACCGCACCGTTTTCCCTACATTCATCAAAACCAATAAAGGGAAGTATTACCCACCACAAAACAGGATTGCAAATCTTACTGCCGATGAATTTGCCGTGGTTGATGATCTGCATATCAAATGGCGCGAAACCAAAAATATCGAATATTTGCAATACATGCTTGCCGTTTTGTATACACCAAAGCAACGTCCCTTGTTTGACAAAAACGAATTGCACGACAAAGCGCTTTTATTTAAAAATGTTCCTCCCAAAACGCTTTTAACTGTAGAATTAGCTTATTTCGGTTGCAAAAACAATTTGGTGAAACGCTTTCCAAAAGCCTTTCCAAAAGCCAAAAAAGGAGATGCAAAACCAAAAAAGAAATACGGCTTTGCAAAAGTAATTTTAGGAATGGCCAAAGGCGATTTGTCAAAATTAGAATTGATTAAAAAAGTAAACATTTACACCTTCTTAGAGCAATTCGAAGAAGATTTAACACCGCCCAAACAATCATGAGACAAGTTACGCACAAACCAATAGTCGAATTTCACAAAGGAATACAGACAGCTCACAAGCAACTTAATGGCTTTTACCGTTTCAATTGGAATGAAATCAACGGAAAGTTCCGTTCAGGAGTTGGTACACCTTCGCTTTTGCTAGAAAGCCATTCTTCAGCATTAAATACTAACTCAAACAATACTACAACCTTCAACGGTAGAGATATTTCATTTCTATTACTGGATTTTACTGGTAAAGCCGATAATTATTCAAAACAGGAAGAAGTTTTGGATAAACTGGAAAATATTGGTTTGGATATAGCTTCCTATTTAAAAAAACTGAATGGAGACAGAAATTCATGGCTTTACGGCAAATTTGTAACTGATTCTTTCAAAATGGAAAAAGTGGGACCTATTTTCGATAATATGTATGGTTGGAATGTGCTTTATACATTGAAAAATCATGAAGATTTAACTTTCGACCCAGATAAGTGGGAGTTCTAAAAAAACTCAATAACATAAACTTAACCAAAATGCCTCTCACTTTGAGAGGTTTTTTTATGTCCTATTCTAAGGCATTCAGCACTTCTATTTTAGCTAAAAAATAAGTTATGGCAGGACAAATTGATTTTGCTCAGAAAGAGAAAGAAATAGCCTCCGTTGCAGTAAAAAAATTGCGTGGCACTGTTCGTCAGGAAATCGCAAACACTTCAAACAAGCGCACCGGGGAAGCCCTAAAAATTGGTAATGCAGGAAGCCGTTTCAAGTTTGGGCGTTTGCAACGAATTACTCTGAAAGCGCCTTACTATACTTTCATGCAGAATTACGGATTTGAAGGCAAAAAATCAAACGGTGTAAATCAACGCTTAAAGGCAACCGATGTCATTGCAAAAGCAATTGATTCATCAGGAATTTTGGATGATCTCGCTGACGAAATATCCGAATTACGATTAGACCAGGTCTCAGCATTAATTCAATTCAAAAAATAATGGCAAGAAAAGAAATCCCTAGAGAATTATCTATTTATATCAATGACAAGCAAGTTGTCAATTCCTTTCGTGGAATTACTTCAGAAATTTCAAAAACCAACAATGAGATAAATAATCTCAATAAAAATTCAGCAACCTACAATGAAGATTTAGCCCGGCTAAAAGGGGAGTTAGGCACTTTGAAATCAAAACAAGCTGAGTTTAAAAATGAGATACATGGGACTAGTGAGGCAATGGACGAAGGTTCTGGGAGCTTTGCCAAATTCCGTGATGGTTTACTTTCAGGTGACTTCAAAAGTGCAAAAGAAGGATTAATGGGCATCAAGGGAGAAATGTCCAATTTGATAAAAACTTCTTGGGAGTTTGCAGCTAATCCAATTGGTGCCACAATAATAGCCTTGGGTGGCATTGTCATGGGAACAAAAGCATTGTTCGATTTCAACAAAGAACTTGAAAAATCGAATGACACATTGCGAGCTTTTGGCGTTTCTGCTGAAT
This sequence comes from Flavobacterium sp., assembly GCF_035456085.1. Lineage (GTDB taxonomy): Bacteria > Bacteroidota > Bacteroidia > Flavobacteriales > Flavobacteriaceae > Flavobacterium. The sequence goes on along the minus strand of NZ_DATIDY010000148.1, from coordinate 30,763 downwards.
CTATGTCGGATGTTCGTTCAGAAATTAAGGCAACTGCAGACACCTTCGATAAAGAATTTGATGAGATCGCTGAAAAAGCAAATTCATTATCAAAATCCTACGGAATATCGATGTCCGAAGCAAACGATATTATAGCAAAAGGACTGGCAAACGGTGGCGCACAAAATGAGGAATTCTTGGATAGCATTGGTGAATATGATGAGTTTTTTGTAAAAGCTGGTTATTCTGCACAGGGATTCATTGATATTCTGAACAAAGGCTATGACATTGGTATTTACTCAGACAAATTGCCTGATGCCTTAAAAGAGTCTGATTTATCACTAAAGGAACAAACAAAAGCCACAAGGGATGCCTTGGAGAATGCTTTTGGAGCTACATTTTCCGATAATCTTTTAGCCAAAGTTGCCAGCGGAACCATAACAACCAAACAAGCATTGGAAGAAATTGCGGTTCAGGCAAAAAAAACGGGTTTGACCCAACAACAACAGGCGCAACTTACAGCAGATGTTTTTAAAGGAGCGGGTGAAGATGCCGGTGGAGCATTAAAAATTTTAGAAGCCGTTGGGCAATCGGCACAAAAGGAAATGTCTGCCAGTACCAAAGCGCAGTTAGATTTATTAGATGCAAACGTGAAATTAAATAAAGCGCAGGCAGAACTTTTTGAAATAAAAGGCTTTGGCGGAATGTGGGATGCTGTAAAAGCTCAAGCTACAAGTGCACTGGCCGATATATTAACTTACGTAGCTGATCTAAAAAATGATATTCAGCCATTAATTGATTTTGTTGGAGTTGTACTGGTAAATGCATGGATTAATTTAAAGAACAGTGTAGTATTGGCTTTTCATTTAATTTCTGCACAGCTAAAAATTTTATCAAATACCATTTCGACAACCTTCAATTTTTTCAAAAAAATATTTACAGGGGATTTTTCAGGTGCGTTTGATGTTCTTATCAATGGCTTCAAAAAAGTTGGTGACATTGTAGGCAATACTTTTGCAAAGATAAAAAACACAATACTTGGAACATTGCAAGATGTTGTGTCCAATATGGCTCCGTTTCTCAAAGCTATTGGAATGAATGTCGATGCCATTCAAAAAAAGCTAGAATCTTGGAAATCCAAAGAAGTAGTGGTAAAAACCAAAACGGATAATCCAAACGCTCCAGATGATTCAGAACCGAAAAACACAAAAGCTTTAGCTGACGAACTTGCCAAACAAAAAGCCTTGCGTGATGCGGCGAGACAAAAAGAAGAAGAAGCAAGACAAAAAGCATTAGCCAAAAAACGAGCTGAAGAAGAAAAAGCAGCTAAAGAGGAACTTGATAGAATACTTGCGTTAGCAAATGCCAAAGCGAATTTAGCTAAAGCGGAACTTAATTTCTTTATTGCTAATAAACGAAGTGAGTTAGATGCTTCAAAGGCATTAACCCCTGAATTAATAGCTGCCGAAACTGCTCGCTTAGATGCAATAAAAGACAAACAATTAACAGCATTAGCAGAAGAAAGATTAAGTAAAGTAGAAAAAGCACAAGCTGATGCAAAATCTGCTGAAGAATTAGCAGCTTTAAAACTTACGATTGATTATGATTATGAAACCCAACGCCAAAACTTAGAAATTGGTTTCCAAACATCTACTGAAGCTTTAAAAAAACAATATGCTGAGGAACAAAAAGTTCTAAAAGCTGAGCAATTAGCTGCTGATAATGAACTTGCACTATCGGAAGCTAATAGTAAGTTTGAAGAAGATAAAATAAAACAAGATCAAGACTACCAAGCGCAATTAACGAGATATAAGAAACTGCTTGATGATAAAAAAATTACTGAAGAAGAATACAACCGTTTCAAAATTGTTGCTAAGAAACAGCAGGATGAAATAGATAGACAAAGAGAGATTGAACAAGTTCAAGGTACACTTGGTGGTCTTAATCAGTTGGCTGGTGCTGTTACCGAAATGTTTGGTCAGTCAAAAGAATTGGCTCTTGTTCAGGCGGGTATTAATGGCGCAATGGCAGTTACTTCTATCCTTGCTCAGTATCCTAAATTTGATGGAGGTTTTGCAATGGCTGCTGCAATAGTAGCGGCTGGAATTTCAACAGCTGCGCAAATTGCAAAAATCACAAAACAAAAAGCGCCTAAAAAACCAAAGTTCTTTTATGGAGGTTTCACAGGTAGTACTCCTCATTATGGCTATGACGAATATGGCCCCATGACAGGAATGGTACACGATGAAGAATATGTAATACCAAAAGCAATGACGCAAAGCCCACGATATGCCAATACTATTGCATGGTTAGAGCAAGAAAGAACAGGTAAAAAAACCAAAAAGTTTGCTGATGGCGGTCCTACTTCTTCAAATGTTGTTCCTGATGCTGTTATGGGTGAAAATGACCTAGAAATGAAATCATTATTGCGTGCTGTTTTATACAGGCTTGAAAATCCAGTATCTCCAAACCTACTTATTGGTTATGATGATGCCAAAGCTATTCAAGATCTTAATGATGAACGTGAAGCTTCGAACCAAAACAGTACGGTTTCAGAATAATTTTTTTGTAGGTTTGTTTTTGTAATCTTAAAACCTACTTACAATTATGAGATTTAGAAAAAGCATTAAAATTTTGCCAGGAATAAAAGTTAATTTATCAAAAACAGGATTAAGCACTACCGTAGGAGCTAAAGGATTAAGTGTTAATGCCGGAAAAAAAGGGACATATTTTAATACTGGAATTCCAGGGACAGGAATTTATAATAGACAGAAGATTTTAGGTAATTCAGGAAGTCAAAGCAATTCAAATAATCAAAGCTTTGCTGGTGATAGTTCGCCAGTTTTTTTCATAAATACTGATAAATCAAAAGTGACTACTGCATTATTGTGTTTTTTCTTCGGATTAATTGGAATTCATAGATTTTATACTGGACATTCTTTAATAGGCGTTTTACAAATATTTACATTTGGAGGATTTGGGTTATGGGTTATAATAGATTTTATTTTGATAATAACTGGAAATTTTAAAGATTCTAATGGTAATTTTTTAGTGTAATATGAGCAACTTTCATAAAAACAGATTACAAGACCCTTACTGGTGGGTAGTTGTTGCAATAGCTGCAGCAATAGTTGTTTTTTTAAATTTATTTGTTATTTAAAATCCCAAAACCTCTCAAAATCTGAGAGGTTTTTTTATGTCCTATTATTCGCGAATAAGCACCGCTAAATTCGTAGAATAATAAATCAATTATGATCACAATAATCAAAGCTCCTGCTTTAAATAGAGTCTTACTCGATGCAAACAATACTGAGGTTATTGTTCAATCGACAAATGGTAGCGGTTATTATTTCAGAGCGTTAATCTATGTCGATGATGTACTTTTTGATGAGCAAGGCTGGTCCCGAAAAGACAGCTACACGGCAAGTAAAGATTTGGTAAAATTATACAACGCCTATTTTGAAACCGTTTGGACAATTTATTCAACAAACGGAATTGTGGAGCAAACTCACCTAAAAAAGAAAATAAAAATTACTATTCAAGAGCGAACACTTGCCGCAGATGCAGTCGTTGCCACAGTAGATTTGCCAATTTTCTATTTTATGTACAACGCAAACCCTGTATATTTTGACGATAGCACAAAAATTCAAATACTGGGAGTAGTTCCTCCAGTACTTCTTATTCCGGATAACGGTAAAATAATAATTCCATTTTACGTAAAAGCAATTGACGAACTGGCTACTGTTGTTTTAAAAGACAATTTTGGTAACATCATTGATACTCAATCCACAGCATCATTCAACGGGAAAAAGGTATTTATCTATTCTTTTGATATGTCACCGGTAACATTGGAAAAAGACACGCTGTATTTCGAAATGAGCATTACGTGTGGTTTGAAACAAGTTGCAAAAATGTATAAACTTATACGTTTCCCTGATTTTAATGTCAAAGAGATTTATTTTAAAAACAATTTTGGCTACTACATTCCCGCTTATTTTGATGGAGAACTTGAGATAGTGGATTCATTGGATATTAGCGATTATCAGGAAGCCGATGGTTCAAAAGTGGTTTATGAAATCAATGAGGAAGCTACTTACACCATAAACACAGGTTCTTTACTACAAGAAGAAAGGGTAATTGTAAATCAGATTGCTAATTCTCTCGATGTTTTATTTAAGGTGAATTCCCAATGGCGAAAAATCCAAACAGCTACCAAAAAATTACTGGAGTACAGAGACAAAAAACACTTATACGCTCAAGATCTCTTTTTCACATTCGTAAAAAACGGAAAAGTAAGCAACTATTACGAAACCGAAATAGGCGCAGATTGGGATGACAACGACTTTTTACCAAATGATTGGTTAACTTAATAATATATTTATGAGTCACGCAGAATTAGAAATATTAATTAATGGTTTAGGTACAGGGGAAAAAAATACAGCTTTAGAAGTTCGCACAATTTTATTTGCATTACTTCAAGGCATACATCAGCCGGGTGATATAAAACCAGTGTATTGTACAGCAGAAGATATTGCCAATGATTATGATGCTACTGGTTTAGGAATTGGGAAAAGAGCTGGTTGGGCGATATGCAATGGATTGAATGACACTCCACCAATTGGAGGAAGGACAATTATTGGTGTTGGTGATGCATATTCAATAGGTGTAATGGGGGGAGAAAAAACACATGTATTGACCTTGGATGAAATGCCACAGCACGAACATTTGAATGGTATTTCAGATGATATTAAAAATGCTTTTGTTTATGGTGGCACAACTTTAGAAATGCCAGGTTCCGCAACAACAGACATAGATACAGGTGGAAGTTCTAAAACTTATCAAGGTAAAACTAGCAAGGCTGGAAACAATAAGGAGCACAATAATATGCAACCCTTTATTGCATTGCTTTACATTCAAAAAAAAGCATAAATATGGGATTAATTAAAATTATTGCTAATAATTATGAATTGGATTATGTGAAAGAATCTTTGTCTATTAAGACAGAAAACAATGCTTTGACCAGAGATTTTAAAGTTTCGGCTACTACTTATCCTTTTTTGATTATTGAAAACAAAAAGACAAAACTAGGTCTTGGCACTCGAGACATGGCCTCTATCAAAAAAAAGAAAATTATTGAGGTAGTTGTTTTTGAAGGTGGAAATAAATACTATGGTGAATTACAGGTATTGTCTTACTTAAATGGTTTCAGAAAATGTAATTTGAAATATTCATCTATCATTTTATCGATTATGAATAAGAAAATATCTGATTTCATGCCTGTTGTTTCTGTTATTCCTGATGAAGTTGACCCAGTGCCATATACGGAGAAAACAGAAACCAATCTTCCAGGTTCAGAATACTGGAAAACGTATCCGCTTCCCTTTTTGGACAAAAAATTTCCAGAAGCAAAATGGCAGTTCCCAACAATGAAATGGATGAATAAGTTTGGTGTGAACCTCGAAGCTGATGATCCTTGGTATTTGTACAATAATAGTATAAATGAATATGATGAGGAAGGTTTAATTGAAAATAAATTTACTATTATATCTGATGTATGTACAGTTGAAAATAGAAATGTAGTATCCCCTCAAATATTCTTACTTGCACCTGCTTTTTATGCTTTACAAAGTCTAGGATTTACTTTAGCTGGCAATTTTGTTAATTCAGAATTTATAAAAAGGTTACTTTTTTACAGCAGCAAAAATAATTTAACGGAAACTCAGCCTGTTAAATCATCAGAAAATATTGTTTTACCCGCATTGGCTCTAGACTCACAGTATAGTGTAGAAGGAGAATTAATGTATAATTTCTATTACACTCACAAATACATTGTAGCTACAGTTGCAGGTAGATATATTTTTGAATATGAATTTGAAGAGCCTGAATACACAAGTGTAGATGGAATGATTGATAGAAAATTTTTCACACTTTTTTTATATAATGAACCAATTCATGTGGTGTTTAATCATTTTCCCGGCGATCCAACAAATACATATAAAGGGAAAGTGATAATTGATGTTTCAGAAGAACAAGTCGGATATAATATTTTTTTAAATTATTATTCCCCAAAAAATGTTTTTCCTGCCTACACTATAAAAAAGACAATAGTATATCCAAAAACGTATTATCAAATGCATCCAACTATTCAACTTGGTAGGTATTTGCCAGATTGGACTTTTGGAACTTATTTGAATGAGATGCAAAATCTTTTTAATTTGGAAATAAACCCCGATGATTTTGCAAAAAAGCTATCTATTAACTTTAACGAGGAAACAATAATAAATACAGCCACCTATGTTGAAAAGAAATCTTTAATGATGACTTCTTATGATCCATCTCCATACAATGCCTTTTTATTAAAGTATGAAAATGACGAAGACGAAGCTCTTTGGATTACAACTGAAACAACAGAATTGTATATTGATCAAACTTCTGACTTTTCACAAAATTTAAGTTCAAAATTCAAATATGTTCCGGTTACATACACCGCGGAATTGTCTGACGACTTAGATTCAAAAAGCGGCACTGGGTTGATGATTTATGATCCAGCAAGTAAACCCTATATTTCAAAGGATTTTCTAGGTCAAACTTTAAAAATGAATGGAAATAAAGGTATTTGTCAAGTATATTGGAAAAAGTGGATAAAATTTCTTTTAAACAGTTCATCAGTTGAGCTTATGGGGCCATATACAGAAACTGAACTTCAAAAAATTTTAAAGCTGAAAAGAATTTTTATTGATCATCAGGAATATATAATTTCATCATTGGAATGTACTGAAGCCAAGCAGGACATTTTTAAAATTAAATTTAATCTTCAAAGTATAACGTTCTAATAAAAAAAGCCTCATAATTGAGGCTTTTTTTCTAGAATGTCGTCCATGTTGTGGATTTGTATATCTGTTATGTTTTCAACTATGTGAACGTAAATCATAGTATCAGTAATTTTGGAGTGGCCTAGTATTTTTTGGAGATGTTCAACTCTTCCTCCACATATTAAAAAATTCGTTGCAAAAGTGTGTCTGGCCACATGAAAAGAAATCTTCTTTCTTATTCCTAAAAGTTTGGCGATATCCTTCAACTCTCTGTTTATGAACTCACCTGTAAAATCATTTTTAAAAATAATCTTTGGATGAAGGTACTTCTTGGCAGATGCATTCATCGGAATACGTTGAAATTTGTTTGTTTTTTGAGCTGTAAAAACAATAGTATTCTCAATGATATTTTCATCAGCCAAGGCTTTTATGTCTGAAAATCGAAGTCCTGTAAAGCAAGAAAACAAAAAGCGATCAAGAATGCTTTTGTAATTATCAGAAATAAATTCAGACTTCCAAAACTCATGAAGTTTTACAATTTCATCAGGAGAAAGATAGGTTCTATTGCCTCGGAACTGTTTGTTTTTAATGTCTTCAAAGCTTATTGGTGTAATAATTCCCCTTCTGTTAGCAATATGAAGGAACTTTTTGAAAGATTTTATTAGTGAAGACACCGTTGAATCTGTGTTTTTAAGTTTCTTTTTGCAGTAAGTCTTCAAGTCCTGAATATAATCCTCATTAATTTCATAGAAAGGCAAAGGGTTTTTAAAATCTTTGGTTTTGTTGAGCATTGTCATTTGTTGTCTGTAAGTGCCGGGTTTAAGGATTTCCTTTTGTCTATTCATTTCATCCTCCCAAAATTTTATAAAGTCAGCTCTAGATGTTGGATTTTCGAATTCTTCCAACAATTTTTGCAATGTAAGTGGAATTCCAGAAAGTCTATAATTAACCTCAATTCGGTTTAAGTCACCTAGCATTTTCTCAATAATAAGATTATAATCCTTGTAGAAAGGATATTTTGTTTTGATGCGTTGTTTTTTTTCATCAAAATCAATTGGCTTGACACAAATATTACAAGGTATCTTTTTCTTTTCCTTATTTAAAAAAATCTGAAGGTATAAAGCACAAGTGCCATCTGCGCGAACGTAATCCTTTTTCATTACAATTTTCGCTGTGAACTTCCCACTAAAATTCATTGGGAAGTTTGTTGGGAAGTGTGGGACATTTTTTTGAATACTCATCATACGTAAGGAAGTTTTGAATTAGCCGTAAATAGCAAAAGGCGAGACACTTAACCGTTTTATCGGTAGTGTCTCGCCTTAGCGTTTTTATCATTTTGTGACCTCGACTGGATTCAAACCAGTAACCTTCTGAGCCGTAATCAGATGCGCTATTCAGTTGCGCCACGAGGCCATTTTGCTAAACTTGTTATTGTTTCAATTGATAACTGATAACCTGTTTGCGGGTGCAAATATAGGAATAAATATGTATCTTGCAAGCATGAATTTACATAAATAATAAAAAAAATGAGTTTGATAAATTATATCCGTGATATTCAGGATTTTCCAAAAAAAGGAATTGTATTTAAAGACATCACACCGTTGTTAATTGATGCAAAAGCGAGGAAAGAATGTCTGGAAATATTGCTGTCATCTATAAAAGATAAAAAAATTGATAAAGTAATTGGAGTTGAAAGTCGTGGTTTTTTCTTCGGAATGCTTTTGGCTGAGGAATTGAATGCGGGATTTATTCCAGTTCGTAAACCTAATAAATTGCCTTTTGAGAGGATTTCTGCTTCATATGATTTAGAATACGGTACTGACGCACTAGAAATTCATATCGATGCTATACAAAAAGGAGATAGAGTTTTGATTCATGATGATGTTTTGGCAACAGGAGGAACTGCAAAAGCGGTTTGCGAATTGGTGGAACAATTGGGTGGTGTGATTGTTCAGTGTAATTTTATAATGGAAATAGGTTTCCTCAATGGAAGAGAAAAAATTGCTGGGAACGAAATTTTTGCTGCTATTTCTTATTAGATAGGTATCAAATAAAAGAGTTTCAGATTACATATCCTGACAGCAGACTTTGATTTCAGTTACTATTTCGAAGATTTTTTGAGACTGCTATCCTCAACTTAAAGTGCTCTTTTTGTTACATAATAGCGATATCCAATAATTGCCAATTGCCATTTTTTGGCTTTGGTAATATCTAATCCTTGTTTAGTAAAACTTGGAAGAATAAGTTTGTTGATTTTGGCTAAAATTTTAAACATAGATTTTTTTTCAAATATATAAAAAAGACGATCATAATGAATGACCGTCTTTTGTGTTTGATTGCGGAATTATTTTTTATTTTCTTTTACTATTTTAGAAACGTATTCCTGCATTTCTTTGTCATATGCTTTCATTTTTTCATCGAAAGCTTCCATTTCTTTATTGAATGGCTCCATTTGTTTGTCAAATTCTTCCATTTGTTTATCGAAAGCTTCCATTTGAGGTTCTAATTTTTTCATTTTGGCATCAAATTCTTCCATTTTTTGTTCAAACTCTTTCCATGCTTTTTTATCTCCATTAATTGGGTCTCCTTTTGGAGTCTTTGGAGCTATTGGTAATTGAGGATAATTTGGAGTTTTCATTTTAAATTCTGGAGCTTTTGGTGGAGTAGGAGGTGCAGGAAAGTCCTTGGTATCTACGTTATATGTTCCGTTGTTGGTTACAATGCGAATTGTCTTTCCATCCTTGTTGACATTCACGGATACGATTTTGTCTGGATTTATTTGCGCTGATTCATTGTGATTAACTCTTGTGTCATTGCTACGAAGGGTATTACCATTAACCGTATTTTGATTAGTAGTTATTCGGATTTCCTTTTTGTCATTATTGGAGTTAACATCCATACGAACAATATCTTCCGGTGCTATTTTTTCCATTTGAGCTTTATCGGCTTTTTTATCGTCAATAAAGATTTGTGTGTCTTCAGAAATATGGGAATTAGTCAAAGGTGCTGTATTTGTTATTGTAAATTTGTCACTTGATTCATTTTCTTCAACAAATTTGAATACTAATTTTCCATTTTCATCTTTGGAAATTACAATCGCAAACGCATTTATTGGTTCGCTGCTTTTTATGGTTCTGTTTTCGGCAATCTCTTTTCCTTTTTTAATTTCAATAGCTATGGCTGTAAGCTCATCATTTGTGTTTCTTTTTATTTTAGAAAAATGAACTGTGACACCATGATTTTTACTGATTGTTTCCGCTTTTTCTTTTAATTCGTCTTCTGTAGTATTTTTGTCAATTTTATAAATTTCAACATTATCAGAAGCTGATTTTGAAAGTTCTATACTATTACTTTGATTTTTTTCCTTAGCAATTACTTCCATTTGAAATAAAAATACAAAGCCAATTAATACCGGAATTACCAAAGCGTATTTCCAGGAATTCCATTTTTTTGATTGATTTTTGTTTAACATAACGATTCGTTTTTTGATTAATGATTGATAAAAATGATTGGTAAGCACGACACAATTTTCATGTGTTGTTATTTTTAAAAGTGTAAGTTGGTACGCTTTTTTGTCGGATATTTTTTTGGCAGCTTCACTGTCTGCTATGAATTCAAGGTTTTGCAAAACCGCATTTTTGTACAACCAAATAAATGGATTGAACCAAAAAAGAATGCAAAAAATGCGAGTGATCAAAACATCAACGGTATGATATTGTTCACTGTGAACTTTTTCGTGCTCCAAAATGCTTTCCATTTCTGACTCGCTATACAGTGATGAATTGTAAACGATAGTGTTGAAATAGGAAAAAGGCGCAATGTTTTCAGTGGTGTCAATGAATTTAAAATCAGCCTGATGTTGTGTGTTTTTACCTTTTAATACTGAATTTAAACTGTAAAAATCGATAATAAATTTTATCATCAATATTAAAAGCCCAATACTGTAAATGGCTAACATGACATAATTCCAATTGATTTCAAAAGATTCCTCTTGTATTGGAGTAACTGGAACTTTAGACCAATCGAAATTATTTGGTGTTGGTTCAACCCAAACTATCGTAGTAAAAACTATCCAAGGCAAAATTACGGATGTCAACAGTCCCGCTAGAAGAAACCAACGATTTGCTGTAAAGAAGGTTTCTTTTCGCAATAGAAAATAATAAGCGATAAAAAATAGTGCTATCAATCCGCTTGATTTTGCTATAAAAAGGAATAGTGTTTCCATGGTGTAGTTATTTTTGTTCAATCATGTGTAGAATTTCTCGAAGCTCCTGGGCAGTAATTTTTTCTTCTTTAGCAAAAAAAGAGACCATGTTTTTATACGAACTATTGAAATAATTATCGATAGCATTAGTCATAAAACCTTTTCTATATTCTTCAATGCTTACAATTGGGAAATATTGGTGTGTATTTCCAAATGCATTATGAGACACATATCCTTTTTCTTCCAGATTTCGAATAATGGTAGATAAGGTGTTATAATGCGGCTGATCTTCTGTAATTTCGGCCATGACTTCTTTGACGAAAGCTTTTTTGAGCTTCCATAAAATATGCATGATTTCTTCTTCTTTGTTGGTTAACTTTTGCATAATTTAGGTATAATAATTTTATTTTTTTATTTGGAGCTGTTTAAATTTTCTTCTGACTCTTTAACATCTTTTTCTTGTGGTAATTTTAATCCATTTTTAAATTCAGCCTGTTTAGTAACAACTTCAATCACACTATTTCCGCCCGTATTTCCATATTTGAATAAAGCTTGTGTGCTATTATATACTGTGATACTTTTAATATAAAATGGATCAATGTCATCAGCACGCATGTTTCTTGGTGCTATCTTTCCATCAATAACTAAGATTGGATTTGTGCTTGCACTTGAATTTGTCTGAATGTTAGTATTGACATTTACAGTAGTGTTGATATCAGTATTAATAGCGATATCACTTTTTGAATGAGTATTAATATTATCGTTAACATTTGTATTAATATTAGAATTTAAAACTTTTTTCTCTTCAACCTTTACATCCTGACAAACTGTTGAGTCATTACTCTTATTGTTTGTAAATAAATTAATTTTTTTAGAGCCATTTTGCTCTGTAATGATAATAATTCCACAATCTTTGATCGCATTCTCACCATCGATCTGAATTGTTTGCGCTTCTTGAGTTCCTTTTTGAACGGCTACTTTGATGTTAGTTAATTGGTCTTTAGAATTTCGTTTTACATTTGAAATAACAATAGCAACGTCGTGTTTTAATTTTAGTCTTTCAGCGATTTGTTTAAGTTCTATATCAGTGGTGGATTTTTGAATTTTATAAATATCCATTGATTTTACTTTGTCAACTTTGCCAACAGTTTCCTTTATAATTAATGGTTTTTCTTTTGCGATAACTTCTATTTGAAATAAAAGCACAAAAGCAATGAGAGCCGGAAATACCAAAAGATACTTCCACGAATTCTTCCTTTTTGATTGATTTTTGTTTAACATAACGATTCGTTTTTTGATTAATGATTGATAAAAATGATTGGTTATTGCGATACAGTTTTCGTGTGTCGTTATTTTTAAAAGCGTGTATTGATACACTTTTTTGTCCGAAAGTTTTTTGGCTGCTTCATTATCAGCGATAAATTCTAAGTTTTGAATAATCGCTTTTTTATAAAGCCAGATAATCGGGTTAAACCAAAAAAGGATGCAAAAAACGCGGGAAATAATTACATCAGCAGTGTGATTTTGTTCGCTGTGCACTTTTTCATGCTCAATGATATTCTCTAATTCTACAGTATTATACAGTGATGCGTTGTATACGATATAATTGAAATATGAAAAAGGAGCAATATTTTCGGTAGTATCAATAAATTTAAAATCAGCCTGTTGTTTGATTTTTTTTGTTCTCAAAACCAAATTTAAACTATAAAAATCCATCGCGAATTTTATCAGAAATACTAAAAATCCGATGCTATAAATTGCCAGAACTATATAATTCCAATTGATTTCAAAAGATTCTTTCTCAAGGATTGGAGGAATAAAATTGTGTCGAAAATTCAAATCAGGCATTGGAGTAGGGTTGATCCAAACAATTTTCGTATAGAACAAAAAAGGTAATATTGCTGATGTAAACAACCCTGCTAATAAAAACCATCTGTTACCGGTAAAGAAAGTTTCTTTGTGTAAAAGCAGATAATACGCAACATAGAACAAAGCTATTAGACCACTTGATTTTGCAATATAAACGAAAATTGTCTCCATAATCGACTAATTTTTTTCTGTTTGATTTTCAATCATCACTAATATTTCACGCAATTCTGAAGCAGTAATTTTTTCTTCTTTGGCAAAAAAGGATACCATGTTTTTATATGAACTATTGAAATAATTATCAATAGCATTAGTCATAAAACCTTTTCTGTATTCTTCAATGCTTACAATAGGAAAATATTGGTGTGTATTTCCAAATGCATTATGTGACACATATCCTTTTTCTTCCAGATTTCGAATAATGGTAGATAAGGTGTTATAATGCGGCTGTTCTTCTGTAATTTCGGCCATGACTTCTTTGACGAAAGCTTTTTTGAGCTTCCATAAAATATGCATGATTTCTTCTTCTTTATTGGTTAACTTTTGCATTTTGTTTCTTTTTTAAAAGATTTTGTTTTAATACATAACAAACTTACAACTATATTTTTAGTTTGCAAACTAAAAATATAGTTATTTAACTAATTTTTTAGTTTTTAGCTGATTTTATTGATGTTCCCAACGTAGTATTAAATTATTTTGCTCATTCTCAATCATTAATGTTTTAGAAAAGGCTATCATCTTTTCGAGGTTTGGTAAAAATAATTTCTTTGGGAAGTAAATTTTCAACTTCAATGGCACAATAATTGTTTAGAAGTTTTTGCAAAAAAAAATATTACCCTTAGCGACATGTGTTTTCAAATGATATTACATGAAGCTTGAAAAAAATAGATCATTTAATAACTAATAAATTATTACTGTAGGGCAAAAGTTTACTTTTCTATAACCATTGTAGGTTAATTTTTTTAAAGATAAATAGGATACTAACCGTTTTGATTAAATATGTTTGGTATTCATTTTATCGAATAATAAAGAAGCTGCCTACGAAAAACAGTGATAAATAAATGATAACGACATTAATAGTAATATTTTCGGTTAGTTTTTTAGCATTTTCAATAAGCGTAATTTGTGGTGGTGGTGCCGGATTAATGCTTATTCCAGTTCTCGGTCTCATGCTTCCTGTTAGTCAAGTTCCAGCAGCTTTATCCATTGGAACATTTACAAGTTCGACTTCACGGCTTGTTGCTTTTAGAAAAAACATATGTTGGCATATCGTAAAATATTTTGTTCCTGCCGCTTTACCTGCCGTTTGGTTTGGAGCTTGGTTATTAAAATATGTAAATCCAGTTTATCTGGAAGTTGTAATGGGGCTTTTTCTCGTGAGCAACCTAACTTCTTTATTCCAAAAATCAAAACAAATCAATGCTACACATAAATCTTCCAATTTTGTATTGGGTCTCATTGGTTTTTCGGCTGGATTTATATCTGGTTTGACTGGAGCGGTTGGGCTACTTTTCAATCGATTCTATTTACGCTACGGACTTACCAAAGAAGAAATCATTGCTACCAGAGCTGCCAATGAAATTATCTTGCATTTGGTAAAAATAGTTTTGTATTTTATATTCGGTTTAATTACAATAAAAGTCGTTTCTATTGGTGTAGTTGTTGCTATATCGGCTGTACTTTCTACTTGGGCAATGAAATGGATTTTGCCAAAATTGAGTGAAGTTGCTTTTAGAAAAATTGGTTATGGAGCAATGGTAGTGTCGGGTTTTGCAATGTTAGCTCAATCGGGTTCACATTTATTGATTCCTGAAAATCTAAATAGTATTGCCAATCCGATGCCAAAGGAAATGGCTTCCAAACTGATATGGAATAGATGGAATCACGGAAATTTTGCAATGGAATTTGGTTATGATGATGATAGTGGCTTAGAAATTGAACAAACGATTCCGATTGCTGAGCTTTCCAGTGAACAAAAAAGATTAGTGCTTAGTAATGCAAAAGGAACAGACAAACTTATTATTGAAATCGTATATTCTCTGGGCATGCATTCTTATGAAGCCTATTATTTTAAGGATAATATATTAACTAAGAAATTAGATTTTAATTAGTTTCTGGTAGATAAAAAGTTGATTGACTAAATTAAGTTGAACCTCTCCTAAAGCGATTTGGAAGAGGTTTTTTTATATGATATTCCACATATTACTGCTTGAAATATAGTTGTTATATATTTAAATTTTTTTCTTCGTAAATGTCTAAATGTGAGTTTATCGCCGATTTGACATTTGTAAACAACATTTTTTAATGAGAAATGTTTAATTTAATGAACTACGTTTCTTTTTATGATTTCTTTAATACTTTTCTACAATCGCTCTTAATTTATTAATAAAAAAATCACGAATTACTTAAATTTTGGTTTATTTTTAAATAAACACTCTTAAAATTATATTATACATATTAAAAAGTGTCTTTTATTTTGAATAATTTTAAAAATAATTGAACAACCGATTGTTTATATTAAATGTATTATATACATTTGTTTTATAAATGTAAATTACACATTTGTTAGTATTTAATGTTAAGGCTTTTATTTCCCATTTTAATAAAAGTTAAGTTCTTTTCGATTAAATTTTGTTAGTAGTATGTTTTAAGATGAAAGGGTCGTACTCCATAGCGGCCCTTTTTAAAAAAGGGGAATGCAACAAGATTAATAATAAAGGTGTTAATAATCAGAATTTTAAAATAAATGTTTGCTTTTTAATAATTAAGAAAGAATTTTTTTGGTTATCCAAAAGCAGAAAAAAATAAACTATTATCCTTCATTTGAGTTTATAGTTTTTTATAATGTGAAGAATCATTAGCGTAATAATATCGGAACCCTAATCAAGTTTAGATATTAATTTTTTTTCATCTTATAGAGCAATATTTTGCCATTTTTAAACAATCGGTTGTTTTAAAATGTCTATTGAAAAGCAAAATAGTGTGTTTAGAAACTAAATAAACAAAAGTGAAGATCGTTGGATGTTCGGCTAATTCGGATGACAACAAAACGCAGAATTATTAAACTAACCAAAACCAACCTTTAAAACCCAAAAAAGCCTATGGATTAAATAAACCATCTCCAATAAATTTTTTACCAGAAATTATAATTCATTTGGGAATAATTATAAGCCTATTTTTTTCGGTTTATGTTTGCCCAACACTTCTCTAATGGGTAAAAAATAAGATTATTTTTTTATCGACGACTCCATATAATGCATTCCGTTTTTAAAACTGAAAAGTATGCTTGTGCTTTTTAGTGTTTAATTCCACCGAAAATTTCGACTGTGAATATAAAAGTTTTCAGTCTTAATCAAGGTGTCTAGTGCAAATGGAAAGTTATAAGAGTATAAGTTAATGTTCTAATTTGTAATAAATTAAAAAATGTCAAAATATTATAAAAAAATAAAATTAATTAAAATTCCACACAAAAGTCAGTTCCTGGTACTGGGAGTTTTGTTTCAGTTTTTGTTTACTGGGGAGTTATTAGCTGCTGAAAAAAGCTATTCAACGGCTTCAGAAAATTTAGCCATTCAAGTCAAACAAGATATTGTAATATCAGGGAAAGTAACATCATCAGTAGATCATACAGGGATTCCGGGTGTTACTATTACAGTAAAAGGTCAAGAAAAAAATATCAATACCACTACAGATTCTGATGGTAGATATGTTATCAAAGTTCCCTCTTCGGATGTGATTTTGGTCTTTAAAAGTATTGGTTTTGTATCAGCAGAAAGAAATATTGAAATGAGCCGTGAAATTAATGTTGAAATGAAACAGGACCAAACTAATCTTGGTGAGGTAGTAGTAGTTGGATATGGAAAACAGAAAAAAGCGAGTTTAGTAGCCGCAATTGCTCAGGTTTCCGGAAAAACTCTTGAACGTGCAGGAGGTGTTCAAAGTATTGGTGCCGCATTGACAGGTAATGTGCCGGGTTTGATAACTTCGGCCAGTTCAGGTATGCCTGGAGAAGAAGATCCTCAGCTTTTTATACGTGGTGCTAGTACTTGGAATAATGCTCAACCGCTTATTATGGTTGATGGAGTAGAGCGACCAATGAATAGCGTTGAGATTACTTCTGTTGAATCTATTTCGGTATTGAAAGATGCTTCGGCTACAGCGGTTTATGGAGTTCGTGGTGCAAATGGTGTTATCCTTATTACTACAAAAAGAGGTCAATCAGGCAAAGCTTTGATAAGAACTACTTTTAATACAACAATGAAAACCCTTTCAAAATTGCCATCAAAACTGGATTCTTATGATGGTTTGTTGGTAAAAAACAGGGTTATAGAGAATGAATTAGCATTGAGTCCATCAAGTTGGAACGACTATATTCCACAAGCGATTATTGACAAATACAGATATCCAACGAGTGTAGAAGAATCTGAACGCTATCCAAATGTAGATTGGCAGGATGCTTTGTTCAATGATTATGCAATGTCTTATAATGCCAGCTTGAATGTCAGTGGTGGAACCAGATCTGTAAAATATTTTGCAAGCGCTGATTTTTTGAGAGAAGGTGATATGTTCAAAAAATACGATAACAACAGAGGATATGATCCCGGCTACGGTTTCAATCGATTGAATGTTAGAAGTAATTTAGATTATCAAATTACGCCAAGCACGGTATTCAAAGTTGGTCTTGCTGGTTCGCGTGGAGTAAAAAAGAGTCCTTGGGGTGCATCAGGAGGAGAATACACCATGTGGGATGCAGCTTATTCTACTGCTCCTGATGTTTTTCTACCTAATTATGCTGATGGTTCTTGGGGTTATTATGCTCCAAACGAAGGAAAAGCATCAAACTCAGTAAGAAATCTTGCTATAAGCGGAATTCAATTTGTGACAACTACCAGAATCAATACGGATTTTACACTTGAGCAAAGTTTAGACAAAGTATTAAAAGGTCTTAGTTTTAAAGGGTTGGTTGCTCTTGATAACAGTTTTGTAGAAGGAGATAGAGGAATAAGTGATTTATATAATGATGTACAGGAAAAATACATTGACCCAGCAACAGGTACGGTTCTATTTAAAAAAACGTATGATTCTAATAATAGATTCGATTTCCAAGAAGGCGTAAAATGGACAACTACAGGAGGTTCGGTAAGAGATTATGCAACTTTCCGTAAACTTTTTTATCAATTGCAATTGAATTATCAAACTAAAATTGCAGAAAATCATCATGTTACTGCCTTAGGACTTTTTAGTAGAGATCAATACGCGACAGGAAGTGAAATTCCGCATTACAGAGAAGACTGGGTTTTCCGTACTACATATAATTATGCCGATAAATATTTTATAGAATATAACGGTGCATATAATGGATCTGAAAAATTTAACGAAGATAATCGTTTCGCGTTTTTCTCATCAGGAGGTTTAAGCTGGATTGTTTCCAAAGAAAACTTTATGAAAAGTACCTCATCTTTCCTTGATTTATTGAAACTTAGAGCTACTTACGGTGAAATTGGTGATGATAACATCAATGGTAGATTTCTTTATCAATCACAATGGGCGTATGGGGGTAATTCAATTTTAGGGACCACAGGTGAATCAGCTGCTGCCAGTCCTTATACTTGGTACAAACAAGCTACTGTTGGTAATGAAGATGTACATTGGGAAAAGGCAAAGAAAAGTGATATAGGTGTTGATTTTGGTTTCTTCAAAGGATTGGTTTCAGGAACATTTGATTATTATCAGGAAGATCGTACAGATATTTTATTAAATGGTGGTAGTAGAGCAATTCCTTCTTATTACGGAGCTGTAGCGCCAGTTGCTAATTTAGGTGAAGTTCAAAATAAAGGTTACGAAGTAGAATTAAAGTTCAATTACACATTTGGAAATGGATTGAATTTATGGTGGACAACTAATTTTACTCACGCAAAAAATAAAATCTTAAGTGCAGATAATCCTGAACTATTACCAGATTATCAAAAAAGTGAAGGATTTGCAATTGGTCAGGCTCATTCATATGTAAGCCAAGGGTATTATAATACTTGGGATGAATTATATGCTAGTACCATTCATAGTACAAATGATGCCACAAAACTTCCTGGCAACTATAATATCCTGGATTACAATGCCGATGGAATCATTGATTCTAAAGATAATATTCCTTATGGATATACAGGAACACCACAAAATACATACAACAACACTGTTGGGCTTAATTGGAAAGGTTTTAGTGCTTTCGTACAGTTTTATGGTGTAAATAATGTAACCAGACAGGTTGTTCTTACCAGTTTATCGGGACAAAACCACGTAGTATATGACCAAGGATCATATTGGTCACAAGACAACACCAATGCAGATCAGCCAATGCCACGCTGGCTGGCTACGGCAAGTGAATATAACAATGGAAGTAGATACATGTATGACGGCTCCTACCTTCGTCTAAAAAACGCTGAGATTGCTTACACTTTCGACGGAAAAACAAATTGGATAAAATCATCAGGGCTTCAAAGCATACGATTTTATCTAAATGGAAATAATTTGTTTTTATGGTCTAATATGCCTGATGATAGAGAAGCGAATTATGCAGGAACTGGCTGGGCATCACAAGGAGCTTATCCAACTGTAAAAAGATTCAATTTGGGAGCAAACATTATATTCTAAAATTTTAATTATGAAGAATTATATCAAAATAATATTCAAGTACAGCTTAGTTTTTGGCTTACTTATAGTTTCAGGATCTTGTAATGATTATCTTGAAAAATCTCCTGATTCAGATATTGCGCCTGAAGAGGCTTTCAAAAATTTTGAAAATTTTCAAGGTTTCACTGAAGAATTGTATCAATGTATTCCAGATTTCACAAATGGTTATTGGACAAATTCATGGAATTGGGGAGAAGATGAAATTCAATCTACAGCCCGTGATTTTCACTTTATATGTAAAATTGATAAAGGCGATTTTTGGGGTTGGCAATCTGAATATGATGGTTGGCAGGCAGGTTGGATGAATCGTAGAGATGTGACTACAAAAGATCCTACAGGTAATGAACGCTTTAAAAAAGATTTATGGACATTGGGCTGGGCAGGAATCCGTAAGGCAAATATTGGTTTGGCCAATATTGATAAAATGACCGAATATACTCAAGAAGAAAAAGACTTAATCAAAGGACAATTATTGTTTTTTAGAGGGTGGTTTCACTTTGAGTTTATGCAATATTTTGGAGGTCTTCCTTATATAGATCAGATTCTTCCAAGCGATCAGCCACTAAGATTACCAAGACTTAGTTATCAGGAATGTGCCGATAAAGCAGCAGCCGATTTTAGAGCAGCAGCTGATTTGCTGCCTGTTAATTGGGATAATACCACTATTGGTAAAAGAACATTAGGTAAGAATGAACTTCGCATCAATAAAATAATGGCTTTGGGCTATTTAGGTAAAAATTATTTATGGGCTGGAAGTCCGCTTATGAATAAAGTTTCTACTGGAAATGCCACTTATAACGCAGAATATTGCAAAAAAGCAGCTTCGGCTTTTGCAGAATTATTGAGCATTACAGAAAGCGGAACTTCTCAATATAAATTAATGCCTTTTGCAAAATACAGCGAAAACTTTTATACCACAGGAAGTAACTGGAAAATGCCTGGTGGAACCGAAGCTATTTTCAGAGGCCCATAT
The DNA here is from genome assembly GCF_035456085.1 of Flavobacterium sp. Taxonomy (GTDB): domain Bacteria; phylum Bacteroidota; class Bacteroidia; order Flavobacteriales; family Flavobacteriaceae; genus Flavobacterium. Next base: position 10,242 of record NZ_DATIDY010000148.1, on the reverse strand, counting down.
TGGGGAGCAAACGGCTCGAACTGGGGTACTTCTAAACAATATCAACCGGCACCTCAAATATGTGATGGTGATGTAAAGTTCCTCCCTACTGCTAATTATGTTGATAATTATGGAATGGCAAATGGAAAGCCTATTAAAGATATCACTCAAGCTGATCCAGATTCTGGATATGATCCAAGATATCCTTGGAAAGGTCGTGATCCTCGTTTTTATAATGATATTGTTTTTGATGGTGTAAAATGTGTTACTGGTTCAATGCCAGCTGCTGAAGAAGCAAACCGTTATGCAAACCTTTATACTAACGGAAGCTACCGAAATATAAGTACAGGAAGTAGAACTGGTTATTTACTGTATAAGTTCATCCCAAGAAGTGCAAATAAATTTGATGATGGATTTGGATACGGCAATAACTTGAATATTCATCTTCCTTGGATGCGCTTATCTGATATTTATCTTATGTATGCTGAGGCAGCTGCCCAAGGTTATAATTCTCCTTCAGGAAAAGATCCAAAATATTCAGGAACTGCTGTAGACGCAATAAATGTAATTCGTGATAGAGCAGGAGTAGGGCATGTAGCAACAGAATTCTTAGGCTCGGTAGATTCTTTTATGAATGAAGTTAGACGTGAACGTGCTGTAGAATTGAGTTTTGAAGGACATCGCTTTAATGATTTACGTCGTTGGTTGTTATTGACACAAAGTCCATATACGATTAAAAAATCTGTAGAATTTGACCGTGCAGCTCCATTTGATGCTACCAAACCAAACGAAAATAGAGTAATAAATATTCGAGAGGAAGTTATTTTGGTGAGAAACTTTAGCGATAAGCATTACTGGCTACCGTTAAAAAATGCAGATGTAAATATGTATTTAGAATTTTCACAAAATCCTGGATGGTAATCAAATGATTATTTTAAAAAATTAAAAATAAAACTATAGAATAATGAGATATATACAACTTAAAATAGTGGTATGTTTTGTACTATTTACTCTCTTACCTGCCAAGATTATTGCTCAGATTAATCAGAAATTAAATATATCTGGAGTTGTTATTGGAGCAGAAGGGAAACCACTTGAAAATGCAACTATTATTAGTAAAAAAGATAATATCACAATCCAAACTGATTTAAATGGGAGTTATGCAATTGATGTTACTGCAAATTCTGAAATAGAAATTAGCGCTGCGGGTTATAAAACGCTGGTATTAAAAGCAACACCTGCAATAAATGATATTAGTTTAACAAAAGTGGATTCAAATTTAGTTCAGATTGCTTTCAAAAAACAAGAAAGTAAAGATTTAATGGGAGGAATTTCTTTTGTAAATCTGCCTGAAATTCTGGAAAAAAACTATACAACTTACAGTTTGGATGGAGTTCGTGCTTTGATAGGGGGTTTTACTGGTGGTAGTATTTGGGGAATGAGTGGTTACTTAGTTTTGGTAGATGGAGCTCCTCGTGATATTAGTACCGTATTATCTACAGAAGTAGAACAAATAAGTTTTCTAAAAGGCGTTTCAGCTGCTGCACTTTACGGAAGCCGCGCTGCCAAAGGTGTAATTTATGTTACAACTAAAAAAGGGAAAATTCAAAAACAACAGATCGCTACTAGATTTGACAATGGTGTGTTTATTCCAAAGAGTCTTCCTAAATATTTAGGCTCAGCGGAGTATATGCATTATTACAATCAAGCTCGCGCCAATGATGGTTTGGATCCATTATATTCGGATGAAACGATTTATAATTATGCCTCTGGTAATAATCCATTCCGCTATGCTGATGTTAATTATTATGCACCAAAATATGTTAAGGAGTTTTATTTTAATTATGATGCCAATATTGAAATAACGGGAGGAAATAAAACAGCAAAATATTATACTGTAGTTAATTTTTCATCTCAACAAGACCCTTTGCAAGATTATGGAGAGGCAGCGAAAAATAATAACAACAGATTTAATGTAAGAGGGAATGTAGATTTAAGAATTAATGATCGAATTTCTGCAACAATTGGAGCAAACGCTATTTATAATAATTCCAGAAGTGTAAATACAGACTATTGGAGTAGTGCTGCCACTTTGCGACCTTATTTATTTAGTCCATTAGTACCAATTAGCATGATAGAACCTTCTGATGATGCGTCAATGGCACTTGTAAAAAACAGCAATTATATTGTTGATGATAAATATTTATTAGGAGGAACACAGCTTAATCCTACCAATCCTTTTGCTGCTATATATGCGGGAGGACACAACACTTTTACCAGTCGTCAATTTCAGTTCAATACAGGAATTAATGCTGAGTTAGGAGATGTTATTGATGGTTTGTCATTTCATACTGATTTTGCAGTTGATTATGCTACTTCATATAGTCAGGCTTATAATAATAGCTATGCAACTTATGAGGCTTCGTGGAATAATTATGCAGGTATCGATCAGATTACTTCTTTAACAAAGTATGGTAAAGATTCAAAAACGGGTATCGAGAATATTACAGGAAGTGCGTATGCACAAACTGTTGCTTTTTCAGCTCAGTTTAATTATGTGAAAAAAATAAATGAGCAAAATAATTTGTCGGCAATGCTTATCGGTTCTGGTTTTCAACAAGCGAATTCCGGTGTTTACCATAAAGTAAGTAATGCAAATTTAGGCTTAAATGTCTCGTATAATTTTAATCAAAAATACTTTGCAGATTTCAATGGCGCCTATGTGCATTCTGCCAAATTTGCTGAAGGAAATAGAGAAGGTTTTTCTCCAACAATGTCTTTAGGCTGGAAATTATCTGAAGAAAATTTCATGAAAAATCTGACTGCTATTGATAATTTAAAATTAACAGTATCAGGAGGAATCTTAAACACAGATTTGGATGTTGCTAATTATTATTTATACGAAAGTATTTATAATCAAACAGATGGTGCTTGGTTCAGCTGGAGAGACGGTGCTCTTAACAGAAGTACAGACGCAAGAAGAGGTGAAAATTTAGATTTAGGTTTTGCAAAAAGAAACGAGGTAAGTATTGGACTAGAGGGTGCTTTCTTTAAAAACTTCATAACCTTAAACACGAACTTTTTCGTTAGTGAAATTAAAGACAATGTAATTCAGGCTTCGAGTTTATATCCAAATTACTTTGTTACAGGTTTTCCAAATACTAATTTTTTACCATACATCAATTATAATGATGATAAACGTGTTGGTTTTGACTTTGATTTGAGATTCAATAAAAAAGTGGGAACTGTTGATTTAGCACTTGGATTTACAGGAACTTATCTTGATACCGAAGCGACAAAAAGAGCCGAACTATACGATGATAGTTACCAAAACAGACAAGGCAGACCGTTGGATGCAATTTGGGGACTTAAAAGTAATGGCTTCTTTATGAATCAGGCTGATATTACAAACTCACCTTCTCAAACATTCGGGCAAGTTAAACCTGGAGATATCAAATATATAGATCAAAATGGTGATGGAATTATCAATAGCAAAGATGAGGTTTATTTAGGTAAAGCGGGTTGGTATGGAGCTCCATTTACATATGGAATTAATTTTACGGCAAAATGGAATAATTTCACATTCTTCACAATTTTCACAGGACAAACTGGTGCTTCTGCAATGAAAAACAGTTCTTATTTCTGGATGGATGGTGAAGATAAATATTCCATAAACGTACGTGATGCTTGGACAGAAGAGACTAAAGAAACGGCAATTTATCCAAGATTAACAACATCAAATAGTGATAATAATTTCCGCTCATCAGATTTTTGGATCTATAGCACTAATAGAGTTGATCTTTCCAAAGTGCAGCTTACTTATGATTTTCCTAAAAAAATGCTTCAAAAAACTTTCTTTAACGAGCTCAGTGTTTACGCACTTGGATCGAATCTGCTGACTATATCTGAAAACAGAGATGTTATGGAATTAAATATTGGAAGTGCCCCGTATACCAGATATTATAATCTAGGTGTTAAAGCATTATTTTAAAATTTAAAAACAATTAATTTAATTATTATGAAAGTAAAAATATTCATTCTTATATCAGTTCTGTTTGCTTTCTTTAGCTGTGATGACCTTATTGATCCGGCAATAGAAAACAATAGAGGACTTGAAGATATGTATGCCGAAGCCGAATACGCACAAGGAATTCTACTGAATGCTTATACAAGATTGCCTGGAAATAGTTGGTCATTTAATGATGTAGCAACAGATGATGCTGTAACTAATGATATCACAAACGGTTATCTAAAAGTAGCGACAGGTCAATGGGCTTCCAATTTTAACCCATTAGATCAATGGTTAAATTCAAGAGCTGCTATTCAGTATTTGAATATATTTCTTTCTGAAGCGGATAAAGTACAATGGGCAAAAGACGAAAACGTAAGTCAACTGTTTAAAAACCGTTTGAAAGGTGAAGCTTATGGATTAAGAGCTTTGTATATGTATTATTTGTTGCAAGCTCATGCCGGTACAGCTACCAATGATCAATTACTTGGAGTGCCCGTATTATTGGAGCCGGAAACAGCAAATTCCAATTTTAATGTAGCACGTTCTTCTTTTGAAGATTGTATGAAACAATTATATAGTGATGTAAAAAAAGCCACAGAATTGTTACCATTGGATTTTGAAGACGCTACAACATTGCCTCCAGGATACGATAATTTAAGTGATTACAATCGTGTTTTTGGTCAATATGCAAGACAAAGAATGTCATCTAGAATTGCTCAGTTTGTTAGAGCACAAGCGGCTTTACTTGCTGCTAGTCCAGCTTTTAGTGCAGGAAATACAACTACTTGGGAAGATGCCGCTAAATATTCAGGTGAATTATTGAATTTGAATGGTGGTCTTGCTGGGATAGCGCCTAATGGTTTAAACTGGTTTAGCGATGTAACAGAGTTAAGTGGTTTGGGAGCTGGAAAAAATCCTCCCGAAATTGTTTGGAGAGGCGATATTGGGGATAGTAATAATTTAGAAGCTGACAATTTTCCTCCAACACTTTTTGGAAGAGGGCGTGTCAATCCAACTCAAAATTTAGTGGATTCATTTCCAATGGCAAATGGGTATCCAATAAGTTCTTCGTCAAGTAATTTTAATCCTGCCAGTCCATATGACAACCGTGATCCACGTTTGAAAAAATTCATTTTGGTAAATGGTTCAACAGCCGGAGTAAGCAATACTGTAATTAATACTGCCAGTGATGGAACTACAAATGATGCCTTGAACAAAGTTGGAACATCCACTCGTACTGGTTATTATATGAAAAAATTATTGCGTCAGGATGTGAATTTAAATCCAACTGCAATTAATAGTCAAAGACATTATAAACCACGTATGAGATATACAGAATTGTATCTTATTTATGCGGAAGCTGCAAATGAAGCTTGGGGACCTACAGCTACCGGATCTATTGGTTTTTCTGCTTACGATGTTATAAAAGCTATACGAAAAAGAGCTGGAATAATTCAGCCAGATCCTTACTTGGAATCGATCAAAGCTTACAAAACAGAAATGCGCAATCTAATTAGAAACGAAAGACGTTTGGAGTTATGTTTTGAAGGATTTAGATTCTGGGATTTACGCAGATGGAATGCTGATTTGAATACGCCAGCTAACGGAGACAAAATTCAGGGAGGTGTTCATCAGACTATTACTGTTGAAAACAGACTTTACAAAGACTATATGAAATTTGGACCAATTCCATATTCAGAGACTCTTAAGTTTAATGCTTTGTTGCAAAATAAGGGATGGTAGAAATTAAAGTTCTATTAAATGTATAAGGAAATTTAAATAATTAAAGAAAAATGAAAAACAAAATATTTTTAATGCTAACAGCTGTCTTTGTTGCTCTTACTTCATGTACAAATCAAGAGGCAGAGTTTGACAATTTCGATAAACAGTCTGTTTATTTTGCTTATCAATTCCCAGTCAGAACCATAACCTTGGGCGAAGATATATTTGATACTACTTTAGACAATCAGCATAAATGCAAAATAATGGGAACATTAGGAGGTGTTTATAATAATGATAAAGATGTAACTATTGATATTGCTGTTGCTAATTCATTGCCAGCTGGTTTCTTGTTCAATGCCGGCGGAGATCAAATAGTTGCAATGCCAAGCAATTATTATACACTTTCCAGTAACCAGATTGTTATCCCAAAAGGACAAATTACAGGTGGTATTGAAGTGCAATTATCAGATGCTTTTTTTGCCGATCCTCTTTCGATAAAAAAGACTTATGTTATTCCTATCGAAATGAAAAAAGTAGTGAATGCCGATACAATTTTGTCTGGAAAAGCTTTGGTATCTAACCCATTAAAGCCTTTGAGTACTGATTGGAGTGTTGCCCCAAAAGACTATGTTTTATATGCTGTAAAGTATGTCAATCAATATGATGGCAATTATTTAAGAAGAGGTAAAGATGTCATTGAAGGAAACAATGGAAATACAGCTCTAAATAAAACAGTTGTCAGACATAGTAAGTATGTTGAAGGTGATCAGGTTTCCAAAATCAATACGAAATCATTAAACACTATTGATTTCCCCGTGGTGGTCAAAGATGCTTATGGGGTAAATATCAATTTTAATCTATTGCTAACATTTGACAGTGAAAATAAATGCACAATCACTGCAAACGGCACATCGTTTACAGCAAATGGAACAGGAAAATTTGTAAAAAAAGGCGAGAAAAATAGCTGGGGAAGTAAGGATCGGGACGCTTTATATCTTGATTACAAAGTGAATTTTCAGGATTTTAATGTAACTACAAAAGATACATTGGTTTTACGCGACAGAGGTGTAAGCGCAAGTGTTTTTAGTCCAGTTCTGAAATAATTTAAAATTTTATTAAAAATTAAAAATTTAAAGAAGATGAATAAATTTTATAAAATATTGGTATTGTCTTCAGTGCTGTTGATGGTTGTATCCTGTACAAATGATAATACTCTCAGTTACGATTATGAAAAACCTGCTACCATTGCCAATCAGGAGCAAATTAATGCCTATGGCGATTTAAAAGCTTATGTAAACAGAAGTGCCAACCCTAATTTCAAATTAGGAGCCGGTATTTCATTATCTGATTATGTTTCCAAAGGAATAGTTTACAGACTTGTCAATAAGAATTTTGACGAAATCACACTCGGCTACGAAATGAAGCATGGTGCAATAGTTCAAGCCGATGGGAGTCTAGCTCTTGACAATGTAAATAAATTGTTGGCTACAGCAAATGCGGCAAATATTTCGGTTTTTGGACATACACTTTGCTGGCATGCCAATCAAAATGCCACTTATCTGAATAAACTGATTGCTCCGGATGTTTTATCTACAACTGGTCCAGGCTGGGATTTGATAACAGAAAATAATTTTGAGACAGATAACAGCTCAAATTATCAGGTTAATTCAAATGTAGTTGCTAGTTATACCGCAATTGGTCAAGGTGCAAACGGAACAGGAAGAGCACTTAAATTAACAAATGCAATTGTCCGTGCTAATGATTGGGAAGCACAACTTTACATAAAGTTTGCCCCAGGTGTGCAATTGGGTGAAAAATACAGACTTACTATGAATGTACGTGCTGATGCCACAGCTAGTTCTCCTACACAGGCACAACTAAATGTAGGTGGGTATAAACATTGGGATTTTTTTGGAGCTGTTCCTTATACAACTACATGGACAACTTATGTTAAGGAGATTACTGTTTCTCAAGAAATGATCACTTGTAATGTAATTGCTTTTAATCTTGGAAAATTTGCTACTAGTTTCTATTATGATAACATCAAATTAGAAAAGTATAATGCCACTGGAAGTGTTCAAACTAAAGATAAAACACCAGCAGAGAAAAATACTATTTTGACAGCAGCACTTGATAAATGGATAACTGGTATGGTCAAAAATTGTGCTCCTTCTGTAAAGGCATGGGATGTTGTAAACGAGCCAATGGATGATGGAAAACCTTATGAATTAAAAACTGGTATAGGTAAAATAAATAAGGCTGCAGATGAATTTTACTGGCAGGATTATTTAGGAAAAGATTATGCTGTAGAAGCTTTTAGGCTTGCCAGACAAAGCGGAAATGCAACAGACAAATTATTCATAAATGACTATAATTTAGAATACAATATCGACAAATGTAAAGGTCTTATTCAATATGTAAATTACATTGAATCTAAAGGGCAAAAGGTAGACGGTATAGGTACTCAGATGCATATTAGCTTAAATACAGATAAAGACAAAATAGCTACTATGTTTCAATTGCTTGCAGCTACTGGCAAACTGATAAAAGTTTCAGAATTGGATGTTGCTGCTGGTCTAAAACCAACAGAGAGTGATCTTCAGAAACAAGCCGAATTGTACAAGTATGTTGTAGATATGTATATGAAATATATTCCGGCAAATCAACGATATGGAATTACTGCTTGGGGATTAACCGACAGCAAAGCAGATGCTTCCTGGTTAGCCGGTCAGCATCAAGGTTTGTGGGATGTTAATTTTAATCGTAAGCCTTCTTATGCCAGCTTTGCAGAAGGCCTAAAAGCAGGAATGTAGTACGCAGAGTTTTAGTTAAAAACAAGTTTAAATTAAAATTTTGGTTGATTAACATTGAAGTGTAGTTTTTACAAACACTTTTAGTGGTTTTTTGAACTTGTTTTGGTTAGAAGCCGAGAGTCGATTCTCTCGGTTTTTAACTTAATGATGTTTATCGAATGCAAACTAATTTGTTGTACCTTTTTTAATATTTGAAAAGAATTATTAAAACATATCTAACTACTATTGCCAATTTTATTATGAATGCGGAAATCCCTTTTTGATTACCAATATTGTTTTAATTTATAAAAGAATATTAAATTTAAAAAATTAAGTGTTTTTTTTTATTTTATATAAAATAAATCAAAAACAACCGATTGTAGCAATGTGTTTATGTGTTATATTTGTGTTGAAATATTAAATGTAATATCAACACTTTTTATTTTAATTCTAGATTGGTTCTCTTTTAACCTCCGAAGTACACATGAAATATTATCTATCAGCCATTCTGTTTTTAATTGCAATTTCCTCTTTTAGTCAGGGAGAAAAAAATGATTTAAAACTTTGGTACAACAAACCCTCAGGAACAGTATGGGAAAATGCGTTGCCAATTGGTAATGGTTTTCAGGCTGCCATGGTTTATGGAAATGTAGAAAAAGAAATTTTTCAATTAAATGAAGGAACTGTCTGGAGTGGAAGCCCTAATCGAAATGATAATCCCAATGCTAAAAATGCTTTAGACGAAATAAGAAAACTGCTTTTTGCAGGCGAATATAAAAAATCCGAAAAACTAATAAACGAAAATATAATTACAAAGAAATCTCATGGACAAATTTTTCAGCCTGTAGGCAATTTAGAATTGAGTTTTTCTGACCATCAAAATTATACAGATTATTACCGTGAACTCGATATTGAAAAAGCAATTGCAAAAACAATTTATAAAGTAAATGGAGTCACTTACACCCGTGAAGCGTTTACGTCTTTTCCTGATAGGGTTTTGGTCATAAAACTTTCTGCAGATAAACCTCAACAATTATCTTTTACGGCCAATTTTACGTCAGAACATAACAAACAAAAAATTACCGTCAGTAATAATGAACTTTCACTTTGGGGCAATACCAGCGATCACGAAGGAGTAGAAGGTAAAGTGAAATTTAATGCGTTGGCAAAATTCAAAATTAATGGAGGAAAAGTCAATGCTATCAATAATTCGATACAAATTGACAAAGCAAATTCAGTCGTTATTTATGTTTCAATAGCTTCAAATTTCATCAATTACAAAGACATAAGTGCTGATGAAAATAAGCGTGCAAAAGATTTTCTAGATAAAGCATTCGGTAAAAATTTTGATAAAATGAAAACAGCACATATTGCTGCTTATCAAAAATATTTCAACAGGGTAAAACTGGATTTGGGTGCAACAGCTGCTGCTAAATTACCCACAGATGAAAGGCTGGCAAATTTTAGAAATGTATCAGATCCATCTTTTGTTACTTTATATTACCAGTACGGCAGGTATTTATTAATTTCTTCGTCACAGCCTGGAGGACAAGCCGCAAATCTTCAAGGAATTTGGAACCACAGCATGAAAGCAGCTTGGGATAGCAAATACACAATCAATATTAATACAGAAATGAATTATTGGCCAGCTGAGAAAACGAATTTATCAGAAATGCATCAGCCGCTCTTAAAAATGATTCAAGAATTGGCCGAAACTGGAAAAGAAACAGCAAAAGT
>NZ_DATIDY010000147.1:0-26944 GCF_035456085.1 Flavobacterium sp. | reverse complement strand
TTTTATGATTCTTAGATAAACAGGAGTATTCAACTCAATTTTAGCAATATAGACTCCTGCGGCTTGATTTTCTAGGGTTAGTTGCGCTTTTCCATTTTCGAGAGTATAAGTTTTGTTTGAAATAAGCGTTCCGTTTAAAGCATATAATGAAATAGCCACTTTTTCCCTCGCGGTCGGCAACTCGATTTCAAAGTTTCCTGATGTTGGATTAGGATGGGCCGTAACCGCGCCTTCAATTCCGGCAATGTCTTCGGCATAAATTCCCTCGCAGGCTTTGGCTGTTTTCACTTCGATCAGATCGCCTTTTTTTGTTTCCACAGAAAAACGGGAATCAGTAGTTTTAAACTGTTCTACGCCATCCACAAAAACGGTGTAAGGAGCAGTTCCTTCTGTAATTTCAACATTGACTTTATCTAAAGCAATGCTTGATTTTCCAGTAATAGTTGCGCCTTTTGAAATGGTAACTTTGAATGATTGATCGAAGTTTTCCCCAGCAACATTTATTGAAACGATATAGATCCCAGGAACCAAACTGCCTACTTTTAAGATGTTATTTGAAAAAGGGTATGAAGTTCCATTAATGCTAGCAACATAAATATTCGATGTTTTAGCAGTTATGTTTATTTCACCATTTTTTTCACCTAGACAAGATTCCCCTTTTGATTCAACCGCGAAATTATCTGAAGGCAGGCTAAAGCAATTATCATTAAAACTAGCCGTAGCATCTTTAAATGTTGTCCAATTGGCATTAGAATAAGCCACATCATCCACTTGAATGCAACTAAGATTTGGGTTGTTGGTAAAGTTGGATTTACTGTACAAAAGCGTGTTTTTACCATTTTTTAAATTAAGCGCTGAAAGACTATTAAAACTACAATCTAAATAAGTCAAAGAAACATTTTTAGAAAAATCTAAACTTGTTAGTTGATTATAAGAACAGGTTAAATCAGCCAAAGAAACATTTTTAGAAAAATCTAAACTTGTTAATCGGTTAGAAGAACAGGTTAAATAAGCCAACGAAATATTTTTAGAAAGATCTAAACTTGTTAATTGGTTAGAAGAACAACCTAAAGAAGTCAAAGAAACACTTTTTGAAATATCTAAACTTGCTAATTGGTTAGAAGAACAACCTAAAGAACTCAAAGAAACATTTTTTGAAAGATCCAAACTTTTTAATTGGTTAAAACTACCCTCTAAAGAAGTCAAAGAAACATTTTTAGAAACATCTAAACTTGACAGTTGGTTAGAATAACAATTTAAATATTTCAAAGAAGCGTTTTTAGAAACATCTAAACTTGATAATTGGTTCGAAGAACAATTTAAAAATGTCAAAGCCGTATTTTTTGAAACATCCAGACTCACTAATTTATTAGAATAACATTCAATAGTAGTTAAAGCCGTGTTTGCTGTAAAATTTAAACTGCTAATCTGATTGTAATAACAAATCAGGGAGATCAAAGCTGCATTTTTAGTTAAATCCAAGCTTGTCAATTTATTAGAATAACAGCTGAAATACTCTAAAGCCATATTTTTTGAAACATCCAAACTTGTTATAACATTTCCCCTGCAGTCTAAATTTTTCAAAAGAGTGTTTGAGGAAATATCCAAACTTTTTAATTGATTGGAAGAGCAATTCAAAGTGATTAGTTTTGTGTTTTTTGAAATATCCAACGTTTTCAGCAACCCATCACCGCCGGTGGTACTTGACCAATAATTTCCTTTGCCATTGCAGCTTAAAGTTTCCAAAGCAACAAAATCCTGGATTCCGGTTAAATCTGCAATCTGACTATTGGAAACGTCCAATGAAGTTAGTTTGTCCACATTTGCGGTGGGCACTTTTCCATCGGGAACTCCTGAGTCAATACCCAAAGCAATTAATTTTTTTTCAAAATTAAGATCTGGAATAAGCGTATAAGGAGTACAATTTGTAGAATAACTTGCCGTGGCATCTTTTAATGCTGACCAATTGGCATTGGAATAAGCAACATTGTCAACTTGGATACAGCTTAAGTTTGGATTATTTTTGAAATTAGATGATTTATCATTTGATAAAATCGTATTGTTTCCATTTTTCAAATTAAGAGTTCGCAATTGATTAGAATCACAACTTAGAGCTTTCAAGGAAGTAATTTTAGAGACATCTAAAGTAACTAATTGATTTGAATCACACCATAACCAACTTAAAGTAAGATTTTTAGAAACATCCAAACTTGCTAATTGGTTAGAAGAACAATCTAAAGAAGTCAAGGCAACATTTTTTGAAAGATCTAAACTTGCTAATTGGTTAGAAGAACAATATAAATAAGCCAAAGAAACATTTTTAGAAAGATCTAAACTTGCTAATTGGTTAGAATAACAATTTAAAGAAGTTAATGCCACATTTTTAGAAAAATCTAAACTTGCTAATTGGTTAGTAGAACAAGTTAATGAAGCTAACGAAACATTTTTTGAAAGATCTAGATTTACTAATTGATTATAGCCACAATTTAAATCAGTCAACGCACTATTTTTAGTTACATCTAAATTTGTTAATCGGTTGTAGTAACAATTTAAATTTTTCAAAGCAACATTTTTAGTAACATCCAAATTCGCTAATTGATTAGAAGAACAATTTAAATTCGTCAAAGCTGAAAAATCCTCAATTCCAGTTAAATTAGTGATGGAACTTGACGAAACATTCAATGAAGTCAATGACGAAATGCTGGAAGTTAAAACTTTGCCATCAGCCGTACCGGAATCAATGCCCAACGCGATTAATTTTTTTTCAAAATTAACATCAGGAATAGATGTATAAGGATTATTGTATTTAGAACTATATAAATTAGTAATTTCTTCTGGTGTTAAAGCTCGGTTCCATAAAGCAATATCATCTAGCGCCCCACTATTGTCCGTTATAATCCCCTTACCTCCTATCTTTAAATTATTTGATTTATCTGAATAAGGTGTATTATTCAGACCAAAACTTCGAGTTAATGGACTATTATTTATGTAATAAATATAGCCACTGCTATTTTTTACACAGACTACATGAAACCAACTGCCGGCGACTAAACTTGAATTAGAATTCGCTTCATAACCTTTGCCGTATGTGTCAAAACCAACTCCATTTTGAAGTATAAGAAATGAACTGGTTCCTTTTGACAATATATAGTTGGCAGTATAAGAATTTGGATTAGGATTGTAATTTACCCAAGCCGATATCGTAAAGTCATTTATACTAAAATCTAATAAGGCAGAATTTAATATTTCAATAAGGCTAGAAGCATTAAAAGTATATGCCGAATTAGCATTTCCGAATCTATCTGAACTTAAAACGGCACCTGTAACCGTCCCGTTTCTACCATTACCGCTTTCATCATTTGCATTTCCATTGAATGGATAGTAAGCAAGCAGTCCATTTGTAGGAACCGATATAGGAACATCTGGGTTTTGTGAATAAATTGTTATGCTCGCTAAAAACAGCAAAAAGTATAGTTTTGTTTTCATATGTTATATTTAATATTTTTAGGTTCTCCCTAAAAAAAGCTCTAAAAAACAAGTTTCCTTGTAATAAAAATTATACCTTTCTCTTGGAGCGAATGCTTATTTATATTTTTTGGAAATGCATGAATATTATTATTTATTTTAAAACATACATTATTTAGCCTCATAAGATTTAAGGCGCTAAATATAGAAAATAAAATTTCAAAAAAAATAGATAAAATACAAATATTAACGATAAAATACCATATTTTTTAAAATAACACAATTAAACTTATAAAATTTAAAAAATGTTTTCATAATAGTTAAAAACAAAAAACCGCCTCATTCCAAAAAAATGAGACGGTCTTAAAAGTTTAAAAAATTATTACAAAATATAATCAGTATTTATAAAATTAGATTCTTTACTATTCAACAATTCCTGTAAAATTTCGTTGTTATAAGCATTATCTTTTGAAGCAACAAAAGTTCTGATTGAGAACGAACGCAAAGCATCATGAATACTTAATGTTCCACTTGCAGAATCTTTTCTTCCTGTGAACGGGAATACGTCTGGTCCTCGTTGGCAAGAACTGTTTAAGTTTACCCTACAAACCAAATTCACCAAAGTATCAATAAGTGGTGCAATCGTTTTGATGTTTTTACCAAACAAACTCACTTGCTGACCATAATTTGACTCGGCCATATCATTCAAAGGCTCTTGAATATCTTTGAAAGTCAATATTGGAATTACAGGTCCAAATTGCTCTTCACGATATACATCCATATCTTTAGTTACAGGAAATAAAACCGCTGGGAAAATAAAATTCTCTGTTCGTACTCCTCCTTTTGCGTTAATTATTTTAGCTCCTTTGCTTGTCGCGTCTTGAATTAATTTCTCAATATAACCTGGTTTTTCAACTTCTGGAAGCGGAGTCAGTGAAACACCTTTTTCCCAAGGATTACCAAATACTAATGAATCTACTTTGGCTGTAAAACGTTTATTGAATTCTGCAGCCATATTTTCGTGAACGTATATCACTTTTAAAGCCGTACAACGCTGACCGTTGAAAGATAAAGTCCCTGTAATACATTCTTGAATTGCCAGATCTAAATCGGCATCTGGTAATATAATTGCTGGATTTTTTGCCTCCAATCCAAGTACCAGACGCAATCTGTTTTTGTTCGGATGCTGATCTTGCAAGGCAATAGCTGATTTACTATTTCCAATCAAGGCCAAAATATCTACTTTTCCAGATCTCATAATTGGTGAAGCAATTTCACGGCCTCTACCATAAACGATGCTGATTACACCTTTTGGAAAACTGTTTCTAAACGCTTCTAACAATGGCGAAATCAATAATACACCATGTTTAGCAGGTTTGAAAATCACAGGATTTCCCATTATCAAAGCTGGAATAAGCAATGTAAATGTTTCGTTTAATGGATAATTGTAAGGTCCAAGACACAATACAACTCCAATTGGCCCTCTACGAATCATTGCATTAATTCCCTGTACTTTAGAAAAATGTGCGCTGTCGCTATTTAGTTCTTTATAACTTTGAATAGTATCATAAATATATTCTACTGTTCTGTCAAATTCTTTTTCTGAATCCCCCAATGATTTACCAATTTCCCACATCAAAAGCTTTACTACTTCTGTACGGGTTTCTTTCATTTGAGTAACAAAATTCTCCATGCATTTGATACGATCAACAACTTTCATTGTTGGCCATAACCCTTGTCCGTTATTAAAAGCTGCCTTTGCCGATTCTGCTACTTCTAACGCTTCTGCTTCGCCCATAAAAGGGATTGAACCTAATAAAGTTGGCTCATATTTTTCGGTAGAAGAGATAGTTGAATATACAGGAGTTGTTTTTCCTGTCCATTTTTTTAATTCGCCATTTACTAAATAAGTATCTTGATTAAGTTGTGACTTAATTTGAAATTCTTCTGGTATTTTATTCATCTTTGGTTATTTTGCTTATTTCCCATAATTTAAAAAGAGGTCAATGCCTCTTTATGTGTGATATTAAACGATATCACCTTCCCATTCAATAATGCCACCGAGTAAGTTATAGGTATTTTCAATTCCTAACTCATTCATAATTTCACATGCTTTTGCACTTCTCATCCCTGAACGGCAATACACATAGTAATTTTTGGTTTTATCCAATGCTGCAATAGCATCAACAAATTCTTGTCCTTTATGAATATCTATATTAATAGCACCTTCTATTATGCCTTGGTCGCATTCATCTTCGGTTCTAACATCTAATAGAACTGCGTTTTCATCAGCCTCAAACTTAGAAGCCCATTCTTCTTGTGTCAAATTCATAATATATATTTTTTTGTAAAAATACGACGTTTTCCTCAAACATTATATGCCATTTTTGTGAATTAGTCAATAAATAAAAGAAAACGATTTCGTAAAATGAATAATTTTTATATTTAAAGTTAAGATTAAATCAATTGCAAAAAACACATTTTTTAGACAAAATTAAATACTTGTTTCAACAGCAAATTCTAATGGAATATGTCAAATTTAGTCGATAAATAATATCTATAATTCCTATAGAAATACAAACAAATCTCTACAATATTAATCATATCTATTTAAAAATCAAACAAATAACGCAAAATTCAAAACATTATAAAAAATAACATTTTAAACTGTTACTAAAGTTACTTTGGAACAATAAAAAACTTCGCATCTTTGCTTTAATTAAATAAAAACAAAATGGAATATTTCGGTTATTTGGCGTCAATCATAATAGGTCTTTCATTAGGTCTAATTGGCGGTGGCGGATCGATATTGACCATTCCTATATTGGTTTATTTATTCAAAATAGATCCAAAATTAGCGACAAGTTACTCCTTATTCATTGTAGGAATTACCGCTTTATCGGGATGCTTCAGCCATTACCGAATGGGGAATCTCAAAATCAAATCGGCTTTGTATTTTGCAATTCCTTCAGTATTTTCAATATTAGTAATTAGAGAAGTTATTTTTCTAGAAATCCCTACTTTATTATTTACTGTAAATGGTTTTCAGGTCACCAAAAACTTTCTAATCATGATCATCTTTGCCGTGCTGATGATGGCTGCTTCTTTTTCGATGATGAGTCAAGCCAAAACTGAAATACAATCTGTTGGGACAAATTATTGGCAATTAGCCATCATTGGGGCTATTGTTGGAATCATAACCGGTTTTTTAGGTGCTGGTGGTGGATTTTTAATCATTCCCGCGCTTTTGTTTTTTGCCAATTTACCAATGAAAGAAGCAGTTGGCACTTCATTATTAATTATCTTTATTAATTCTACTATTGGGTTTGCGGGTGATTTATACATTGGCACACCAATCGATTATACATTTTTGGCAAGCATTTCAATTATGGCTTTTATAGGAATGCTTATTGGCACTCGCTTATCGAGAAAAATAGACGGAAATAAACTGAAACCTATTTTTGGCTGGTTTGTTTTGGTAATGGGTATTTATATTATTATCAAGGAGTTGTTTTTTTAAGTTTCTAAGTTTCTGAGAAACTAAGTTTCTAAGACTATTACTTTAAATATGAAACCACTTAACCTTATAAACAATTTAACCATTTAAACTTAGCTTCTCGGAATCTTAGAAACTTAGAAACTCAAAAAGAAACTCACTAACTTTACACAAAATTAAAATCATGAAAATCGAACAAATATATACCGGATGTTTAGCGCAAGGTGCTTATTATATTACTTCCAATGGCGAAGCAGCTATAATTGACCCTTTGAGAGAAACAAAACCGTATTTGGACAGAATTGCTCGCGATGGTGTGAAACTGAAATATATTTTTGAGACTCATTTTCATGCCGATTTTGTTTCCGGCCATCTTGATTTAAGTAAGGAAACGGGCGCTCCAATCATTTATGGGCCAACGGCGCAACCCGAATTTGAAGCTACAATTGCCACAGATAATCAACTCTTCGAATTAGGAAATATCAAAATAAAAGTCCTGCACACCCCTGGACATACGATGGAAAGTGCTACTTATTTATTAATTGATGAAAATGGGAGAGATCATGCCATTTTCTCTGGAGACACTTTGTTTATTGGCGATGTAGGAAGACCTGATCTTGCTCAAAAAGCCACTGCAATGACACAGGAACAATTGGCGGGTTTGTTATTTCATTCGTTGCGAAATAAAATCATGACGCTAGCAAATGACGTTATTGTATATCCGGCACATGGCGCTGGTAGTGCTTGTGGCAAAAATATGAGCAAAGAAACAGTTTCGACTATTGGGAATCAAAAAGCTACCAATTATGCCCTAAGAGCCAACATGACCGAAGCCGAATTCATAACCGAAGTGACCGATGGATTACAACCTCCTCCCGCCTATTTTGGAATGAATGTTGCGATGAATAAAAAAGGATATGACAGTTTTCAAGAGGTTTTGCAGCAAGGAATGCATACGTTATCAGTAGCCGAATTTGAGTCTGCCGCTGACGAAACTGGCGCTTTAATTCTGGACACTAGAAAAAATACCGAATTTGCAAAAGGTTTCATTCCACAATCAATAAACATAGGGATTGATGGCGATTTTGCTCCATGGGTCGGCGCTTTAATTGCCGATGTAAACCAACCCATTTTGCTAATTACCGAACTCGGTCAAGAAGAAGAAACCGTTACCCGACTGAGCCGCGTAGGTTTTGATAATTTAATAGGTCATCTCGATGGAGGTTTTGAAGCCTGGAAAAATGCAGGAAAAGAAATTGACACAATAAATAGAATCACCGCCGAGGAGTTTCAAAAACAAGTCAAAATTGGTCAAAGCAAAGTCATCGATGTCCGCAAAGACACCGAGTACAGCGCTGAGCATGTTGCCGAAGCTTTCAGCAGACCACTGGCAAACATCAACGATTGGATCAAAGACATCGAGCCGAACGAACCCTTTTTCATGCATTGTGCTGGAGGTTATCGCAGCATGATTGCAGCTTCGATTTTGCAGGCGCGAGGGTTTCGAAATTTCAGCGAAATAGAAGGCGGCTTCAATGCTATTGCCAAAACCAATGTCCCAAGAACTGATTTTGTATGTCAAAGTAAAATATAAATAATCTGGGCGTGCCACCATCCCAATAATAAGGCTAACATTCTTTACGAGTATTCGCCTTATTATCGGGATGCTGTCGGGCTATCCGCGTTACTTCGGTAACTTGCTTCTATCCCTCACGCAAGCAATAAGAAAATCATGGAAAACTATCAAACTTTTTGGAACAATCAATACCAGGTCAACACTTTAGGCTGGGATCTTGGGACAATTTCGCCTCCAATAAAAAGTTATATAGATACTTTACAAGATAAGAACATTCGAATTTTAATTCCTGGTTGCGGAAACAGTTATGAAGCAGCATATCTTTTGGAACAAGGTTTTACCAATGTTACCATAATTGATATTGCGCCAACATTAGTCAAAAATTTAAAAAATAAATTCAAAAACAATCCTAACCTCAACATTATATTAGGGGATTTTTTTGAACATCAGGGAGAATATGATTTGATAATCGAGCAAACTTTCTTTTGTGCACTACCTCCAGCAATGCGTCAGGATTATGCTTCAAAAATGCATCAGCTTTTGTCCAAACACGGAAAACTTGCCGGATTATTATTCAATCGAACATTCGACAGCGGCCCACCCTTTGGCGGAAGCCAGGAAGAATATGAAAACCTTTTTAAAAATACATTTCACTTTCTAAAAATGGAAGTTTGCCAAAATTCAGTTGCACCTCGAGCTGGATTCGAATTATGGATAGAATTTCAAAAAAAATAAAATACTATAAAGATGAGCACATTTAGCACTATTATTCAATCAGAAAAACCAGTTTTGGTTGACTTTTTCGCGACTTGGTGTGGACCTTGTCAAACATTAGCCCCAATTTTGAAAGAAGTAAAAGATAAATTGGGCGAACAAATCTCAATCATCAAAATTGATGTAGACAAAAATCAGCAACTTGCTGCGCAATATCAAGTTCGAGGCGTTCCCACTATGATTTTATTCCAAAATGGAAAACAATTGTGGAGACAATCCGGAGTTGTAGGCAGTTCAGATTTAATTAAAATAATAACTACCCAGAAATACTAGGTTTTTAATTTCAATTGTAACTATTTTTGCAACATCAAAAAATCATCAAAAATGAAAATACCACAGTTTATTACAATTCTGATTTTAGCTCTGGCAACACAGCAAACTCTTATCGCACAAGAAAAAAAAGATAAAAAATATACGATCGAAAATTGTGTCAATCATTTTGAATTGGACAAAGCAAAAAAAACAAATGTAGGCTACCAATATTGGTTTATTGATAAAGATTTTATTGATGGAAACACTCTTAAAATGAGTATTGTTGATCCACATAAATCTACTCATCCTCCACACAAACATGTTGAAGAAGAATTCTTTTTTATCTTAGAAGGAACTGCTACTTTTTATTTGGACGGAAAAACCACTACAGCCGGAGCTTATACTAGTTTTTATTGCCCCTCAAATGTTGAACATGGAATTAGTAATACTGGAGATACCGAATTGAAATATTTGGTAATGAAAAAATATACAAAAGAATAAAAAATTACCTTAAAAGTTGAAAACGTAATTTCGCGTTATAAAAAAGTTAATTAATCGTCCCTAATTCAAAAAAAGAATACTTTTGATTCAATTAAAAATCAAAAAACTAAAAGAATGAAAAACCTAATCACCGTTTTGGCTGTAGCACTTTTTTCAGCAGGAATCAATGTAAGTGCTCAAGATAAACCAAAAGAAACTCCTAAAAAAGAATGCACAGCTAAGGAGAAAAAAGCATGCAACAAGTCAAAAAAATCTTGTTGTACTGCAAAAACAACAAAGAAACTGTAATGCAATTAATTTATAATGCCCCGAAAGAGTGTTGAAGTAATTCAACACTCTTTTTTTTGAGACAACCATTTATTGATGATGATATCTAAATCTTCTTCGAGTATAGGTTTTGAAACATAATCGTTCATACCAAATTCCAAACATTTATCTTTTTCACCGACCATAATTCCAGCCGTTAACGCTATAATTGGAACATTTTGCCCATTTTGGAGCGCTCGGATTTCCTGTGTAGCTTCGTATCCATTTTTTATTGGCATTTGGACATCCATCAAAACCAAATCGGGATTGTTTTCAATAAACTGCTCAACACCTTCCTGCCCATCCATTGCTTCCAAAATAATTGCATTTGGAATAATTCTCCTCACCAAAGTTTTGGTCAAAAACATATTGATTTTATTATCCTCAACAATTAAAACTTTAAGAACATCAAGCGTTTTTTCTTTTCCAGCTTTTTCGGTCTTTTTACTGCTCAATTCAATAAAATCATCATTTGCGAGTTGCGATTTTTTAAATTTTATAAAGAAGAAAAAATCACTTCCATCACCATATTTACTTTTCAGTTGCAAACTACTTTTCATTAGTCCCAACAATAAATTAGAAATAGCCAGACCCAATCCCGTACCGCCAAATTTTCTGGAAGTAGCACTATCTTCCTGAACAAATGAATTGAAAATTTTCTTTTGATTGTATTGTTTTATTCCAATTCCGGTGTCTTTGATAGAAAACTTTATTGTCGTTTTCTTTTTGCCTGCTTTGACTTGTTCAACATCTAATTGTATGTAGCCAAACGAGGTGAATTTTAAGGCATTGCTAATTAAATTTACCAAAATCTGTTTCAGCCTAATTGAATCTGCACAAATATATTGCGGAACATTTTCAGCAATTATAAGCGATAAAGAAATGTTTTTCAGGTTTGCCTGATGTTTAAACAGTTCAATTACTTGGTGCAAAAGCCTAAAAAGATCAATATCTTCAAGATGTAATTCTAATTTCCCAGACTCAATTTTTGAAAAATCTAAGATATCATTGATAATTTCCATTAACGAATTAGCCGATATATTGACCGTTGACATATATTCTAATTGATCATTTTCAAGATTTGTTTTCATCAACAAATCAGTGAAACCAACAATTCCATTCAATGGAGTCCTGATTTCGTGACTCATATTGGATAAAAAATCTGATTTGGCTTTATTGGCTTCTTCAGCTTGAATTTTAGCTTTTTGAAGTTCTTTATTGGTTTGTTTTAACTCCTCGTTTATTTCTTCGTATTCGATGTATTTATGGTATAGGTTTCTTTCGTTTTCTTCGGCTCGCTCTTTGGTTCTAATTAATTCCAATTCCAGCAATTTATGCTCTGTAATATCTCGGATAGTTCCTAAAACGACTAGAGGTTTATCGTGGTCGTCCCATTTTAAAGTGCCCATTCCATGCACCCAACGTTCTGCGTTATCGTTTCGTCTTATGATTTTGTATTCCTTGTCAAAAGGTTTTCTTTTAATAACAACTTCTTCCTGAAAATAAATTTCCAGATTTTTTCTCCAGTCCGGATGTACCAAATCGTTAAAGGTTTCGGTATTTAAATCATAATCTGCATCAATGCCCAAAATAGTATTTAACAAATCGGTACGTGTCCATTTTCCTGTATTCATATTGATACTGTAAGTACCCAATTCTGCAATGATTTGGGTTTCTTTCAGGAAAAGTTCACTTTCTTTTAATTTTATTTCGGCTTTTTCGCGTTTTGTAACATCTTTTACAAATAATAAAACTTGCGCCTCCGAAATTTTGACCGCATCTATTGAGCAGCGGCGTATTGTACCACTTTTATGCAAAACCGAAATAATATTGTTTGAAGTTCCTTTCCAAGAAACATTACTAAAAATAGCTTTTATATTTTCCCAAAAGTCTTTTGGTACAAGTTCACTGAATGTCTTTTTTAATAATTTATTTTTTGAATATCCAGTAATTTTTGAGGCTGCAGGATTTATTTCCAAAATTGAGCCTTCTTTGTCGATTACCATAACACCATCGGGCGCATTTTCAACATAATTTTTAAATTTGGCATTGCTTTGTTGTTCCCGCTCTTTTTCTCGAATGGCAGCAACTTCTTTTTCTTTTGCTATAATTTCACTTTCAATTCGTTTCTTTTCCGTAATATCCTGAGCAATCCCTCTTAACGCCACAGTTTCACCTTTTTCATTTTGTATTGGTAATCCGGTGCTATAAATCCATTTGAAACTATTGTCAGGAAATACTATTTTATGAGTTACTTCATAAGGCAGTTTCGTTTCAATAGATTTTCTTATTGTGGTACTAATCAGTTCACTATCTTCTTTGGTAAAATAATTTAAATAACATTCATAAAGATTAACATTAGAGCTACTCTCTATTTCAAAAATATCATATAATTGTTTGGACCAAATCAATTCCTTGGTTATAAGATTAAATTCCCAACTTCCAATTTTAGCGATTTTTTGAGCATCATTTAACAAACTTTCACTCGCTGATAATTGTTCCTGAATTTTTTTAATTTCGGTTATATCTCTACCAATAGAATAGACCAAATTTTTGGCTGGATTCATTATAGAAGTCCACTGAACGGCAATAAGTTCTTTTTGTTTGGTAAGGATTCTGTTTTCAAAAACTACTGTTTTTTCACCTTCTAAAAGTTTTATTAAGGCGTTTTCGGTACTTAAAACATCTTCTGGATAAAGATAGGAGAGATAATTATTTAAAAGTAATTCACGTTTAGAAAATCCAAGCTTGTTAATGAATACGAGATTGAATTCTTTCAAGTTTCTGTTTAAATCTGAAACACAAATAAAATCTGTAGTATGTTTAGTAAAAAATTCAAAATTGGCAATAGAATCTACTTTCTTTTGCAACAATGAAATCTTTTGTTCTTGCTTTTTTATTATTTGTAACAATTCTTCAACTGATGGTAAAGTTTCTTTCATGTGTTGATGTTTAATTGTTTATCCAATAAGCTCGTGAGTTTGTTTCTTATTCCATTAGAATTTTATTTAACTAAAAATATTTAAGGTATTTTTTGATTTTTTTTCTAAATATATCAGTATTATCAGATAAAAATATCTTTTGAAAATGGACATTAAAATATGCCATTACAATCAGTTCTAAGAGAATTATTTGATTAAAGGTATAAAAATAATCCAAACATAACATGTTAATTTATAAATAATTACACACTTTTTATTTATAAAATAGCATATCAACGATAAGTTTGGTAATTCATAAGTAAAACGAAAAATAATCGTTTTAAATTATAAATCTGGTATTATTTAAGTAACAATTTGTGCAACTTTTTAAAAGTCTAATGAAGAATCTGGGAGGCAATATTATTTTAAAGTTGTGGTTTCAACCATTTATGCAATGCTTTTTCCAAATCAGCATGTATAATTGGTTTGGTGATGTAATCTGACATTCCGTGGTTTAAACACTTTTCTTTTTCGCCGTTTAAAACTCCGGCAGTCAAAGCTATTACTGGAATGTGCATACAGCTTTTTGTATTTTTGATAGTGACAGTAGCATCATATCCGTTTTGAATTGGCATCTGAATATCCATCAAAATAAGGTCTGGTTTTTCTATTTTGGCAAAAACGGCGGCATCATAACCATTTGTAGCTTCAATAATAGTACAATTACTTATGATTTTCTGGACTAAAGTTCTAGCCAAAAGCATATTAATTTTATTGTCTTCAGCAATTAATATTTTAAAGTTTTCCAGCGAATTGTCAGGCTTAGAAACTCCATTTGCCTGTACATCTTTATTTTGTATTAAATCATTCTGCTTTTGATCAACTTTTTTGAAATCTATGATAAAAAAGAACTCACTTCCAACCCCGTATGAACTGTTCAATTGCAATTGGCTGTTCTTTAAAGCCAAAAGTTGGCTCGAAATGGCTAATCCTAAACCAGTTCCGCCATATTTTCTGGTGGTTGTATTATCAGCCTGAATAAACGATTCAAAAATCTTTTCTTGATTTTGAGCTTTAATTCCAATTCCGGTGTCGATTACCGAAAATTTAATTTTTGATGTTGCTGCATCTGATTCGACTTGAACTATATTTAGCTTAATATGTCCAGAAAAAGTGAATTTCATAGCGTTACTAAGCAAATTCACCAAAACCTGCTTCAATCGGAAAGAATCTCCCAATATGAACTGCGGTACATTATGGTCAATATGAAGAATTAAATCTATATTTTTAGAGTTGGCCTCATATTTGAATAAATTGATAATTTGATTTGACAATTCATAGATATCAATTTCACCAACACTCAATTCGAATTTACCTGATTCAATTTTTGAAAAATCAAGTATATTATTGATAATTTCCATCAAAATATTTGCAGATTCATTGACCGTAGTAAGATATTCTAATTGATCTTTATCGAATTTAGTTTTCAAAAGCAAATCGGTAAAGCCCACAATACCATTGAGTGGCGTACGGATTTCATGGCTCATATTTGCCAAAAAATCAGACTTTGCTTTGTTAGATGCTTCAGCTTTTTCTTTGGCCTTTATTGTATCATCAATTTGTTTCTTTTGTGTAATATCCTGAACAACACCTTTTAGCGCAACTACATTGTCATTATCATCAACCATAGCCACACCGGTACAAAAAACCCATTTTATTTTTTTGTTGGTTAATATGATTCGATGTTCCATTTCATACGGAATTCGAGTTGCAATGGTATTTTCTATATTTCTTTTTAATTCCTCTCTATCTTCCGGAAAAAAACAAGACAAAAACTTGTTATAAAGCTCTAGATCATTTGGAATTTTTTCTAATTCAAATATTTTATATAATTCATTGGACCAATTTAATTCCTGAGTAGTTAAAATAAAATCCCAACTTCCAATTTTGGCAATTTTTTGAGCTTCGTTCAGTGATCTTTCGCTGGATACTAGTTTCTCTTGTGTTTTTCGAATTTCAGTAATATCTCTGGCGATTGCATAAATTAAATTATTGTCGGTATTTAAGTTGGCTTTCCATTGAAAATAAACAACTTCGCCATTCTTTTTTATGTATCGATTTACAAAATCAATTGCTGGTGAAGTTTTAGAAATTTTTTTACAAATTAAGGAAGTAGCTTCTAAATCATCGGGATGTATAAAATCATAAAATGGTTTTGATAATAATTCTTCTCTAGAATATTTTAGTACATCAATAAAAGCGTCATTAATAAGCGTAAAGTACCCATCGTAATTGACAATACAGACTAAATCTAGAGAATCTGTTATAAAATATTTAAAGTCTGAAATGACCTGCTTTTCTTCAGTCAACTTTTTAATAAGTAAATCTTGCTCCTTTACTTTTTTAAGAAGTTCTTCGTAACTAAAAACATTTTCTAAGCTTTCCATTGAAAATCTAAAATAATTGTATTATATACATTTTTGCCATAAATATAGTGTAGTCTAATAAATAAAAAAAAACAAAATAATAAAAGAAACAAATTATGCCAATTTATAAAAAATTCATATCAAATTTCATCCTTTTTATAAATAATTTCTTTATTCTATCATAAAATAATAAAGGATTTTTCAATTGCTTTTTGGCAACAAAAAAATCCTTTATTATGATTCGATTTTTTTTACGCCTCTTGTTCTTCTTCCAACACACTTTCAAATTCCATTGGGTCTTCAAAATCGCTGTCTTTTACCACTTGAGGTTTGGAATCTTTGCGGGCATTGAATTTTTCTAATTGTTCCAATTCTCCTTCTTCACCAGAAAAATAAGGAAAAACGTCCATGATTGGCGATTCAGAAATAGCAGGAATGGTGTATTCTCCCATAGTTGTTTTCATCACTGTTACCGTATTATCATAAGCTTCGCGAACATCATTAGCTTGAATCAACAGATACATATTCGATTTTTTCTCCTTGCCTGTTTCCTCATCATAGGCCATTAATGACACTCTCGATTTAAACCAACGATCTGTGTTTTCAAAAGGATGAATTTCTGCATAATTAGCCATTTTAATATTAGTGATTTTAAATTCTTCACTAATATAGGCAGACATCTCTTCGGTGATTCTACTTTCGGCTTCTGTGTAAGAAACAGCATCTACCAAATACGGTTCTGTAGTAACCTTTTGTGTTCCCGTTGCTTCGTCTGTTTTTCTGTATTTAACCTTGCATTCGTACCAAATTGCGCTCATAATTATTTTTTTAGGAAGCCAAAGATAGATTTTAATAAAAAGTTAATTCCATCAACAATAAAATAGATATTCACAATTTTATTTAACACTGAAAACCAGATTGTTACTCGAAAAATATTTATTTTTAAAAACCAATTTTAACGAAATTTAATATTAATATGTCTTCAAAATAGATTGTTAAATAAAAGTTAAATACAAAATTAAACGCTCGTTTAAATTAAACACTTGTTTAATTTTGTGTCCAATTAAAAAATAAAAATCTTGAAAACTACCTTTACTAATAAGCAAATTCAAATTCTACAAGTAGCCGAAATGCTATTTGCAGAAAAAGGATTCGATGGTACCTCGATCCGAGATATTGCAAAGGAGGCCAAGATTAACGTTGCCATGGTTTCGTATTATTTTGGTTCTAAAGAATTATTATTGGAAGCATTGGTTATTTTCAGAGTTAGTGAAATCAAAAAACAATTAGATATACTAATTCTGGAAGAATTGCAACCATTGGAAAAAATAAATAAGTTAATAGAAATGTACATTAACCGAATCAATGACAATAGATGCATGTATCAAATTTTACATTTTGAAGTTTCTTCCAGCAAAAGAAAAATCAACATGCAAGCATTTACTGAATTGAAGAAAGAAAATCTGAAATCAATGGAAGCCATAATTTTGGAAGGGCAAGAAAAAGGAATTTTTAAAAAAGACATTAATATTCCACTGTTGCCATCTACAATGCTTGGGCCTTATTTTCATTTTAATTTAAATCGATCTTACTATGAAGAATTATTTGGATTAGATACCGAAGAAAAATACAATAATTATATAAAAACAACATTAACAATGCACATTCAACAAACCATTAAAGCACTCTTGATATATGAAAGTTAGATATTTAATACTTTTTGGTGGTTTCTTCGCTGGGATTTCATCGATTACAGCACAGGATAAAACCAATTTAAAACTGGAAGAGGCAATACAATTGGCTTGGACAAAAAGTAATGAAGTTTCGTTGGCAAACACGAAAGTCGACACGAAGAAACAAGAATTACAATCGGCAAAAAACAATCAATATCCTGATTTAAAACTTACTGGGCAATATCTCCATTTGACTGAACCAACTTTACATTTAGAAGTTGATGCCGGCTCGGGTGCATTTCCAGTTCCAGATCAAGTAGCAATTGGTCAGGCAAGTTTGAAAGTTCCCATTTATTCCGGAATGAAAATCCATAACGGAATTAAACTTCAGGATAATTTGGTTCAGGCAGAAAATGCAATGGCTTCTAAAACAAAAGAAGATGTGGCAATGCGCGTTATAAACTACTACGCCGATTTGTACAAATCACAAAGGACCATTGAATTGATAAAAGAAAATCAAAAAAGTGCACAACAACGTGTAACTGATTTTGTTGCTTTGGAAAAAAACGGAATCATTCCAAGAAATGATTTATTGAAAGCGCAACTTCAGGTTTCTAAACTGCAATTGTCACTTGATGAAGCACTTAACAATGAAAAAATAATCAATTATTATCTTGTTACGCTTTTGAAATTGCCAACTGGAACAAAATTGGAGGTTCATGAAAATGATCTTATTAATTTTCCTAAAAATAATATTCCTACAGATGAGCAGCCAGCATTACAAAATCGTAAAGATTTAGAAGCATTGCAATTCCAGGAAAAGGCTTCGGAAAACAGTATTGCAATGGCCAAATCAAACTATTATCCTAGTATTGCTTTCACAGGAGGATATGCTGCTTTGAACCTCAACAATGTTGTAACTTTAGAAAACGCAATGTTTTTTGGTGTGGGAGTTTCGTATGACCTTAGTGGAATCCTGAAAAATGGTACTGAGGTAAAAATTGCAAAAAGTAAAGCGCTAGAAGTTAAAGACTCCCAAGAATTATTGAAAGATAACATTCGAGTTCAAGTTCAACAAGCAATTACAAATTATGATTTAGCTATAAAACAAAATACTGTTTATACTCAAGCTGTCGAACAATCTGTTGAAAATTATCGTATTGTAAAAGATAAATATGATAATGGTCTTTCGGATACCAATGACTTACTTGATGCCGATGTTGAGCAACTTAAATCAAAAATTAGTGAAACTATCTCCAAAGTAGATGTAATTCAAAAATATTACGAATTACTTTCTGCAACTGGCCAATTATCTCAAACCTTCAACCTTTCTAAAATATAACCATTACCATGGAAAAGAAAAAAACAAACAGCAAATTCATAATAATTATAGCGGTTTTAGTCCTTGTAGGAGGAACTTACGGAATTATAAAATACAATCATGCACAAAATCATGAAGAAACGGATGATGCACAAATAGAAAAAAACATGAACCCAATAATTCCAAGAGTTTCTGGATATGTGGACAAAGTTTATGTAAAAGATAATGACTACGTAAAAAAAGGAGATACTTTATTTACAATTGATAAAAGAGATTACCAATTGAAAATAGAAGAAGCTAATGCTGCTCTTGTAGGTGCTGAAGGTAGTTTTGAATCAGCAAAAGAAGATATTGGAAGCGCTCTTGCAAGTGTTGCCGTTTCTAGTGCTAATGTAAAATCAGCAGGTGGAAATATCGAAACTGCAAAAATCAGATTGGGCAGAGCTAACAGTGATTATATTCGTTACGAAAATTTATACAAAAATCATTCGATTACAAAACAACAATACGAACAAGCATTGGCTGCTAAACAAGAAGCTGAAAGTCAGGTTCGCATTTTAGAAGAACAACAAAAAGCAAGTTCTTTTCAAAAATCTGCTTACGAAGCAAAATCAAGAGTTTCTGACAAACAAACTGCTGTAGCTGCTGCTAATATCAAAAAAGCCAAAGCACTACTTGAAGCTGCTAAGTTAAATTTGACTTACACTGTTGTAACTGCTGCTATTGATGGTCAAATTTCTAAAATTGATATTCAACCAGGACAACTGGTACAAGCTGGACAATCTTTATTTTATATCATCAATAATAATGAAGCTTGGGTTGTAGCTAATTTCAAAGAAACACAATTAAACAAAATGGTTATTGGTCAAAAAGTTACATTAAAAGTTGATGCATATCCAGATTATGAGTTTAAAGGGACATTAACTTCTTTTTCACCAGCTACAGGATCTCGCTTCTCTTTATTACCACCAGATAACGCAACAGGAAACTTCGTAAAAACAATTCAAAGATTACCAGTAAAAATTAGTTTGGATTCAAGTAATGATGCTGCGAAAGTAAAATTATTACGCCCAGGGATGAATGTGGATGTTGATGTACATTTGAATTAAAATATTAGATTGCAGATTACAGTTACTGAATACTGATTAAAAAATCACATTATACAATTGATATAAAATGACAAAAGTACAAGCAGGAGACGACGATTTAGTAGAATACGGATTTAGACGTGTCATTATTACGATTACAGCAGTGCTTTGTGCATTACTTGAAATCGTCGATACAACTATTGTAAACGTAGCCCTTACTGATATGCGAGGTAGCCTTGGTGCTACACTGACAGACGTAGCTTGGGTAATTACAGCTTATGCAATTGCAAACGTGATTGTAATTCCGATGACCAGTTGGTTATCGCAACAATTTGGAAGACGTAATTACTTTGTAGCTTCGATTATCCTTTTTACGGTATGTTCCTTTCTATGCGGGAATGCTACTAACATTTGGGAGCTAGTTATCTTTCGATTCGTTCAAGGTATGGGTGGAGGAGCTTTGCTGGTAACTGCTCAAACCATTATTACCGAAAGTTATCCGATTGCAAAACGTGGAATGGCACAGGCTATTTACGGAATGGGAGTAATTGTTGGGCCAACTCTTGGACCGCCTTTGGGAGGTTATTTGGTTGATAATTATTCATGGCCTTATATTTTCTACATCAATATTCCGTTGGGAATTATCGCTGCTCTTTTGACTATAACTTTCGTAAGGAGTCCTAAATATGGTGAAAAATTAAAATCAAATCAGGTCGATTGGTGGGGAATATTTTTATTGGCATGTTTCATCGGTTCTTTACAGTTTGTTTTAGAACACGGTCAACAAGACGATTGGTTCAATGATCCTATCATTACGACTTTGAGTACTGTATCTATATTAGGTTTAATTCTTTTTATTTGGAGAGAACTTACCTATGAACATCCAATCGTAAATTTAAGCGTCCTAAAAGACAGTAATCTTAGGATAGGAACTGTTATGTGTTTCATTCTTGGTTTTGGATTGTATGGTTCAACATTAATCATTCCAATTTATACACAATCAATACTAGGCTGGACTGCTACAGATGCGGGATTATTGTTGATACCAGGTTCTATCACAACAGCATTTATGATGCCGATAGTAGGGAATTTGATTCAAAAAGGAGTTCCTCAACAATATATGGTTGCTGTTGGGTTTTTAATCTTTTTCTTCTTCACTTATATGATGTACGGTAATATGACTCCTGATACCGGAGTAGAACATTTATACTGGCCATTGATTTTAAGAGGAATTGGTTTAGGATTATTATTTGTACCAATTACAACACTTTCGCTTTCTACTTTAAAAGGAAAACATATTGGCGAAGGTGCCGCTTTTACAGGGATGATGCGTCAGTTAGGTGGTTCATTTGGTATTGCGATCATTACCACATTTATCACGCGTTGGAGTCAGGAACACAGAGTAAATCTGGTTTCATACTTAGATCCTAGCAAATACGAAGTACAACAACGTGTTGCAGGAATGCAAAGAAATTTTATGTCCAAAGGGTTTAGCAGTAATGAATCTTTACATAAAGCTTATCAAGTCTTAGATTATTCTGTTATGAAACAAAGTACAGTTTTGGCTTATATGGATATTTTCCTTTGGTTGGGAATATTGTTCTTATGTTGCATTCCTATTATTCTTTTTATCAAAAAAGGAAAAAATAAAGTAAATCCTGCTGATGCAATGCACTAATTCAGATTGCAGATTTTAGTATACTTAAAAGCCGAATTCATTACGAATTCGGCTTTTTTATTATAACATTATTGCACCATGCTTATCTACACTGTGTTTCTATCAAATCGCATATTATCTCGTAAACACCAGATGATTACCTTTTGACAAATTAGCATCAAACTGATAACCTTCATAATTAAAACCTTTTAAATCATCTATCGTTTCAGCATTGGTATCCAAAATATAACGCACCATCAATCCTCTGGCTTTCTTAGCAAAAAAGCTAATCATTTTTAATTTTCCGTCTTTATAATCTTTGAATTCTGGAGTAATAACAGGAACTTTCAATGCTTTCACATCAACCGCTGAGAAATATTCATTACTAGCCAAATTGATAAACAACTCCCCTTTTTTAAGTTCTTTATTCAAAGAATTGGTAATTGTCTTTTTCCAAAACTCATATAGGTTTTTGTTTTCCCCAACAGGTAATTTAGTCCCCATTTCAAGTCGGTAAGGTTGAATTAAGTCCAAAGGTTTCAAATAGCCATAAAGTCCTGATAATATTCGCAAACGGTCTTGTAACTGGTCTAATTTTTCAGTCGGAATAGAATAAGCATCCAATCCTGTATAAACATCGCCATCAAAAGCATAAACAGCCGGACGGGCATTTTCTGGAGTAAAAGGTGTTTTCCATTCTTGATTGCGTTTCCAGTTTAAATCTGCCAATTTATCTGAAATCGACATCAACTCTGATAATGATTTTGGTGATTGCTGTTTTAAAACTTTATGAACTTGTCTGGATTCTTTTAAAAATGAAGGAGAAGTATAGTTTGAAGTTGGTAATTCTTGTTCAAAATTTAATGATTTGGCCGGCGATAATACGATTTTCATATATAACTATTATTTGTTCAAAAATACAAATTGAAATCTATAATTCAGAAACAAATAAATTGAATTGTTTAATAACACAATAGAATTTTAAAATAGACACTTTTTATTTTTATGTATTTTTGATTCTATAAAAAGATCTAAATAAATCAAAATGATTGAGATAAAAAAAGCAATATTATCAGACCTTTCCATCATTCAAAACATCAGTAAACAATCATTTACTGAAACTTTTGCAGCGATAAATACTCCAGAAAATATGGCGAAATATCTTGAAGAAAGTTTCAATACATCACAGCTGACATCCGAAATAAATAATCCTGATTCTCCTTTCTATATTGCTTTTTGGGAGAAACAACCAGTAGGTTATCTCAAATTAAACTTTGGAAATGCACAAACAGAAGCCATTAAAGACAATGCCTTTGAAATCCAACGCATTTATGTTTTACAAGATTTTCACGGCAAAAAAATTGGGCAATTGTTATTAGACAAAGCTATTCAAATCGCGCAACAAGAAGCTGTCGATTATATTTGGCTGGGAGTTTGGGAAGAAAACCTCAGAGCTATTCAATTTTATAATAAGAATGGTTTTGTGACGTTTGACAAACATATTTTTGTTTTAGGCAATGAAGAACAAACCGATTTATTAATGAAATTGAAAATAACAAACAAAACAGCATCGCTTTAAAACAAATTCAGAGACATTTGTTATATTTGCAAGGAAATAAAGAACATGAAATTATTTTATACTTTACTTCTCTCTACCCTATTCCACTTAGGATTTGCGCAATCAGCAGATCAATATTTTGAGAAAATCAGGAATAACGAAGCAGCTCTTACTGCTTTTTTTACTCAAATGCCCAAAGGCGGCGATTTACATCATCATTATTCCGGCTCTATTTACGCTGAACCTTTGTTAGCGCATGCCATCGCTCAAGATTTATATCTTAATACACAAAACATGACAGTTAGCCCAGAAAAACAAATTGGTGCGGACTGGGTATCATTTTCTACTTTGCAAATGAATGGTGAATTGGATACTTACAAACAAAAAATAATGCAAAAATGGTCTGTTAAGGACTACAACAATGTTGATTATCCTTCGGACAAATTGTTTTTTGAATCTTTCATGAAGTTAGAACCTGCCCTAAAAGATAATTTTGAAGCCGGTTTATTGGAACTAAAAAACAGGGCAATTAAAGAAAATCTAAGCTACATCGAAACTCAATTATCCCCTATTCCTTGCGCCATCAAAACGGATGATTTAGCAAACTACAATACTTATTTGCGAAAATTGGTAGCCAATAAAAACGAAAAAGCTGTTATGAAATCTTTGGATTCATTGTACTCTATTTTCATTAAAAAAGATGCCAAAAAATACGCCACTGATTTCAATACCAATTTTGTTGGCAAAATGCATAATGAACTCAAAATCGATGACATCCAATTCACAATGCGCTATCAAAATTTTGTTTTGCGTTTTATGGAACCTGTGGAAATTTTCAAAAATCTGGTCGTTGCTTTTATCTCGGCTGACAGTAGCCAATTGATCGCGGGAGTAAATATCGTTTCCCCCGAAGATGGTGAAACATCGATGAAAGATTATGAATTACACATGCTGATGTTCAAGTATTGTCACAGTCGTTTTCCAAAAGTAAAATACACGTTACACGCCGGTGAACTTACTTTAGGATTAGTGCGCCCCGAAGAATTGAGTTGGCATATCAATGCTGCTGTTTATACCGCGGGAGCCAACAGAATTGGACATGGAGTTGATATAGCTTACGAAGAAAAGAGTTATGACTTAATGCGTTATATGGCTAAAAATAAAATCCCTATTGAAATCAATTTGGTTAGTAACGAATTCATCTTAAAAGTAAAGGAGAACCGCCACCCTATCCTATTGTATAAAGAATTTGAGGTACCCATAATAATCAGTACCGATGACGCCGGAATATTACGAACCAATATGACTGAACAATATGTTTTATTAGCCAAAAGATATCCAATAATTTCCTATACTGATATTAAACAATTTGTTTACAATAGCATCAACTACAGTTTTATTCAGGATACTAGCGTAAAAAAACAATTAGTTCAGGATTTGGATAATCGATTTAAGACTTTTGAGGCTAATTTTAAAAATTAGACCTAAAAGGTTTTAAAAACCTGTTAGGTCTTTACCAAAACAAACAAAATGAAACATTGGGACATTCTTCTATCCAATCAAGTTGACAAAAAAAAATTCATAGACACTTTACTATCTGGAAAAATACAAGGAAAATTATCAGATTTTAATAATTTGAAAGGCATTTTATTTTCGGACATTTCCATTCAAAAATTAATCGAGGAAGAGTTCCGACATGACTCTATCGAAGCTACTGTTGAAGCAAACAGAAACCTTAGAACCTTTTCATCCGGAGAAAGAAAAAAAGAATTTTTAAAATACTGTCTTAAGCAAAATCCAGATTATATCATTCTCGATAATCCAATGGATCATCTTGATCAAAAGTCCCGTTTGGAATTGGCAACTGCGATAGAAACCATTTCAAATTCGGTACGCATCATTCAATTGGTCAATCGCACAGCTGATTTGCTTGCTTTTATTCCTAATAAAGCCCAAATAGAAAATAATTCTTTTGAATTAAATGACATAAAAACTATTGAACATCATTCACTTGAAAACAACGAATATAAAATACCTATCCATAAAGAAGTTTTTGAAGACGGTATTCTTATAAAAATGAAC
The DNA here is from genome assembly GCF_035456085.1 of Flavobacterium sp. Lineage (GTDB taxonomy): Bacteria > Bacteroidota > Bacteroidia > Flavobacteriales > Flavobacteriaceae > Flavobacterium. Next base: position 1,848 of record NZ_DATIDY010000147.1, on the reverse strand, counting down.
AACGTATCGGTTTCTTATGATGAAAGACCTATTATTGATTCCCTTTCCTGGACAATTAAACAAGGCGAATTTTGGCAGCTTATTGGTCCGAATGGTTCTGGAAAAAGCACTATTTTATCATTAATTTCAGGAGATAATGTCAAAGGTTACGGTCAGGACATCGAACTCTTTGGACGAAAAAAAGGTAGCGGAGAAAGTGTTTGGGAAATCAAAAAGAAAATTGGCTATTTCTCTACTTCCATGACCGATTTATTCAGCAGAAATACCACTTTGGAAGAAATGGTTCTTTCGGGTTTCTTTGATTCCATTGGATTATACAGACAACCAACAACTTTACAAAAAAAGATTGTCGCGCAATGGCTCGATTTAATTGAAATGACCCATTTGAAAAAAAACATTTTCAATCGACTTTCAGTTGGTCAACAAAGAATTGCCCTTATTACTCGCGCAGTGCTGAAACACCCTCCATTATTAATTTTAGACGAACCTCTTGAAGGTTTGGACGATCATAATGTTTCATTGGTAATCCAACTTATCAATGCAATCAAAAGAGAAACCAATATCACTATTCTGTTTGTTTCTCATCGAACAGAACCAAATCTTGCTCCCAATTCTGTTTTAGAATTACAACCAAGTCCAACGGGTTCCAAAGGAGTTTTGTATTAAATAAAAAAAGCCTTTTAGCGAGAAACTAAAAGGCTTTTGTCTTTTATAGATTATTTTTAAAGCTTTGTCATGTTGTTGGCCAAAGTTTCAATGAATTTTGAAATCGGACCTTTTACCATCATTGCCATCATTGCGTTAAATTCACCTTCAAAATTTAATTTCACAGCACTTGATTGCTCTGATAAAGCATCAATATTTGCAATTAAAGTAAAAGGGACTTTATCACTTGCAGCACCCAAAACTACTTTGTTTGGAGCTACCTTATCTTTCATTTTTAATTTAATTTCTGGCATTCCTTTTAATCCAAAAATAAAAGCGTCTTCTCCTGTAATTTCAAATTTTGCAATATTATCAGGCATTAATTTTTCGAAATTTTTTACATCAGTTAATAAATCGAATAATTGTTGAGCTGATTTTTCAACGGTAACCTTAGGACTTTCTAAATTCATAATTGTATTTTGTTTGTATGCTGATTATGCAGTATAAAATTAAACATTCCAAGTTGATGGACTAACGTTCCATTCTCTCAAAGTTTGCTCTTCTTTCTCGGTTATATAACTTTTTGCAACTGCCAAATTCAATAAATTTTGGTAATTACTCAAAGTATATAAATCAATTTCTGCATTTTTGAAATTTTGGTCTGCAACATCAAATCCATATGTGAATATGGCTGCCATTCCTTTTATAACTGCTCCTGCTTCCCGTAAGCCTTCAACGGCAAGTAGGCTACTGTTTCCAGTGCTTATTAAATCCTCAATAATTACTACGCTTTGTCCTTTTTGCAAAAAACCTTCAACTTGGTTTTGACGACCATGTTTCTTTGGCTCTGGTCGTACATATACAAATGGCAATCCCATGCTCTCTGCAACCAGCATCCCAATGCCAATTGCACCAGTAGCTACACCTGCGATTACATCTGGTTTCCCAAATTGTTTCTCGATGTGTTTAGAAAATTCATCTCTAACATAATTTCTTATGGCTGGAAACGAAAGAATTAAGCGATTATCGCAATATATTGGCGATTTCCATCCAGAAGCCCATGTAAAAGGATTTCCTGGATTCAATTTAATTGCATTTATTTGCAAAAGCAATTCGGCTGTTTTTTCGGCTGTATCTTTATTAAAAATCATAATACAAATGTATAAAGTTTTTGTTAACGACAAACCACTTTTTTTGACAAAT
>NZ_DATIDY010000146.1:0-17429 GCF_035456085.1 Flavobacterium sp. | reverse complement strand
GAAAGTAGAGGTTTTTTGGTTTTTTTGCCAAAAATAGCCCTGTTACATATCATTATAAGCATCTTGTGTTTTGCAAGATGCTTTTTTTATTTGCTAAAACAGCCTTCTTATCAAGGTTTAAAGGATTCCTGAATCCACTTTTTTTGGTTTTTTTTAACCTTATTTTTTACAATTATTCAGCATTTTCGTAAATAAGATGACATAAATCAGCTATGAATCTTGTAACTATCCGTATATTTGGGCTTCTTTAAAAAAAAATCAAATTATGGACTTTATATACCAGGATCCTTATCCTATTTTAAAAGACGATACCCAATACCGTAAAATTACTTCCGATTTTGTAAAAGTTGAAAAACTAGGCGACAGAGAAATTCTGACAGTTGATCCAAAAGGATTAGAATTATTGGCTCAGGAAGCATTAAAAGATGTTTCGTTTATGCTAAGAACTTCTCATTTGGAAAAATTAAAAGCAATTTTGGATGATCCGGAAGCAACAGACAATGACCGTTTTGTCGCTTACAATTTATTGCAAAACGCAGTCGTTGCTATTGATGGAGAATTGCCATCTTGCCAAGACACTGGAACTGCAATTGTAATGGCCAAAAAAGGCGAAAATGTGTATACCGGAGTTGATGATGCCGAGTGGTTGTCAAAAGGGATTTTTAATACGTACCAAGAACGCAATCTTCGTTATTCTCAAATCGTACCAATCTCGATGTTTGAAGAGAAAAATTCAGGTTCGAATCTTCCTGCTCAAATTGATATTTATGCTAAAAAAGGAGCTTCGTATGAATTTCTTTTTTTAGCTAAAGGTGGAGGTTCTGCCAACAAAACGTATTTATACCAACAAACGAAATCTTTATTGAATGAAAAATCATTAGACGCTTTCATTCGTGCCAAAATAATGGATTTAGGAACTTCCGCGTGTCCGCCATATCATTTGGCTTTAGTAATTGGAGGAACTTCGGCAGAAGCGAATTTGGCTGCTGTTAAAAAAGCATCTGCTGGTTATTTTGATAATTTGCCAACAACCGGAAACATGGCTGGTCAGGCTTTCCGTGATTTGGAGTGGGAGAAAAGAGTACAATTAATTTGCCAACAAAGCGCCATTGGAGCACAATTTGGCGGGAAATATTTCACACATGATGTTCGTGTAATTCGTTTGCCACGTCACGCTGCTTCTTGTCCGGTTGGTTTGGGAGTTTCATGTTCGGCAGATAGAAATATCAAAGGAAAAATTACTAAAGACGGAATTTTTGTTGAACAATTGGAAGTAAATCCAAAACGATTGTTACCAGCAACACCGCCACATTTGGAAGAAGCTGTTGAGGTAGATTTGAATCAACCAATGGCTGATATTTTGAAAAAATTATCTCAATATCCAATCAAAACTCGTTTGAAGCTAAACGGAACTTTGATTGTGGCTCGTGATATTGCGCATGCTAAAATCAAAGAATTATTGGATGCTGGTAAACCAATGCCGGAATACTTTAAAAATCACCCAATTTATTATGCCGGTCCTGCAAAAACGCCAGACGGAATGGCTTCAGGAAGTTTTGGGCCAACAACTGCGGGCCGTATGGATGTGTATGTTGAGGAGTTCCAAAAAAATGGCGGAAGTATGGTTATGCTTGCCAAGGGAAATAGAACCAAAGATGTAATGAATGCCTGTAAAACTTACGGCGGATTCTATTTGGGTTCTATCGGAGGTCCTGCGGCGATCTTGGCAAAAGAAAACATTCTTTCCGTTGAGGTAGTTGATTTTGAAGAATTAGGAATGGAAGCTGTTCGTAAAATCACTGTCAAAGACTTCCCAGCGTTTATTATTACTGATGATAAAGGGAATGATTTTTTTGCAAATTTGTAGACAAAATAAAATTAAAATAAACAAAAGACCGTCAAGTAATTGGCGGTCTTTGTATTTTAATATTTTAGGGATATTTAATAACTTTTCGCTTGTACTTCTTTCAATTCAATATCTTTCAAAGCTTTACTGTCTTTTATCGATAAGTCACTAACATTCTTTAGCATAAGCAAAGAAGCATTGGAGCCTCTATCAACTGTTACATTTCGTAATTTTATACCTTTTATATCCGTAAAAATCATTGCTGGGCGTTTTTCATTGCCTATCAAATAAAGATTAATGTTGCTTAATTCCATGTTTTTTACATGGCGAACGAATAAACCATAAGCAGGAATAACACCGAATTTTTGTGGTTCAGGATATCCTTTTTCAAATTCTGGAACCTCTTGCTGAATATTGGTTACTGAGGAGTCCAATGGTTTGTACCAAATACTTATATTGCTCAGTCGAATATCTTCTATATCATGACCTGGAATACCACTGATAAGAGTTGCAAAACGAGAATCGGCATTATACACCGTAATATTACTAATGTTAATGCGACGTAAAGCACCTACTGGAGTACCGTCAGGAGCACGCATACGACCTCCCAATCTTAAAAATATTGGCGAATTTATAATATCCCGCATGCTGATATTGGTAATAGTAACATCTTCTAAGATTCCTCCATCGACTGTTTCGAGGGCGAATCCACGGCAATATTCGAACACGCAATTGTTTATCGTGATGTTTTTGAAACCGCCATTGGATTCGGTTCCAAACTTTATGCGGCCTGTTGGTCCTTCTTTGTCGGGAACAAGATCTGCTTCATTACGTTGATAGGTTCCGTTATAAAAAGTACCACGGTCAAAACCGCTTACACTACAATTTGTTATTGTTACATTTTCGGTTGGTCGGGCATAACCAAGTGCATAAGAACTTTTGAGACAAATACCATCATCCCAAGGAGAATTGACACTACAATTAGATATGCGAACATTTTTACAACAGTCAATATCAATGGCATCTCGGTTTGTGTCAATCTTGAGATTATCGATAGTTAAGTTATCTACTCCAGTAGCTAAAATTCCGAAATGTCCGCCGTAAAGTATTGTAAAATCCTTCAGTATTACGTTGCGACATAATTTCAAAGCAATGGCTTTATTACCAATTGGAGCTTTGTGTGGGCCTTCTCTTGTTAGTCCTTTTCCAAAAATTATTCCTGGTCCAAGAATGGAAACATCTTCCAAATTTTCGCCCCATATCAAACTATTGTGCCAATTACTGTGTCCAAAATCCTGAAAATTATTGTCGACAACAAGTTCTGGCGGATCATAGCCCACATCTCCAGAAGGCGACGCAGCCAAAATAGTCGCACCCTGATCTAAATAAAGCGTGATGTGACTTTGTAGATGAATGGAATAACTGAGATAAATGCCAGCAGGAAAATAAACGGTGCCTCCGCCAGCTTTTACGGCTGCATTTATAGTGTTGTTGATGGCTTCGGTATCCAGCGTTTTGCTATCACCAGTTGCTCCGAAAGTTTTGACATTAAAAACAATATCTGGCGAAGCCTGAATGCTATCAAAGCTCATAATGCAAATGAGACAGTAAATTAGCCTGATAATATTGACAAAGTATTTCATTGAATTTAATAGACTGAAAAAATTATACTTTGACAAGATATTAATTGCATCAGAATTCTTTATCCTGTAGTATCCCGTACCCGAAATGCTCTAAATTAATTTTGAATGTTAATTGTGTATCTTCTTTCTTGGTTAATGTTTTGTGTTTATTTTGTATTTACATCGATTTCGTTGATAATTTCACATTTTTTTTAGAATTTTAAAATTTAATACTTATTTAAAAATTATATCTTTGACATTCTTTCAAAAACAATTAAAAAAAAGAATCATGAAGACTTTAAATAATTTTGATTTTAATAATAAAAAGGCAATAATAAGAGTTGATTTTAATGTTCCTTTAGATGAAAATTTTAATGTAACCGATACCAATCGTATCGAAGCTGCAAAGCCAACTATTGATTATATTTTGGCTAATGGTGGAAGCGTTATTTTGATGTCACACTTAGGTAGACCAAAAGGGGCTCAAGATAAATATTCATTAAAGCACATTCTAAAAACAACTTCTGATATTTTAGGAGTTCCAGTTCAATTTGCTGCAAATTGTGTTGGACCTGAAGCTCAGGAAGCTGCTAAAAATTTGAAACCAGGTCAGGTTTTATTATTAGAAAATTTACGTTTTCATGAAGAAGAAGAAGCTGGAGATGTAGCTTTCGCTAAGGAATTGGCTTCTCTTGGAGATATTTATGTAAACGATGCTTTTGGTACAGCTCACAGAGCACATGCTTCGACTACAATTATCGCACAATTTTTCCCAGAAAATAAGTGTTTCGGAACTTTATTGGCTAAAGAAATTGAAAGCTTGAATAAAGTTTTGAAAAACAGTGAAAAACCAGTAACTGCTGTTCTTGGAGGTTCTAAAGTTTCTTCTAAAATTACGGTTATCGAAAATATTTTGGACAAAGTTGACCACATGATTATTGGTGGTGGAATGACTTTTACTTTTATAAAAGCTTTGGGTGGAAATGTTGGTGATTCTATCTGTGAATTAGACAAATTAGATTTAGCTCTTGATATTTTAAAACAGGCTAAAGAAAAAGGAGTTCAAATCCACATTCCTGTTGATGTAGTTGCTGCAGACGATTTTGCAAATACAGCAAATACGCAAGTTGTTGATGTAAATCAAATTCCTGAGGGATGGCAAGGTCTTGACGCAGGTCCAAAATCTTTGGAAAACTTCGAAAAGGTAATTTTGGATTCTAAAACAATCCTTTGGAACGGACCATTGGGAGTTTTCGAAATGGAAACATTTGCAAAAGGAACTATCGCTTTGGGTAATTTCATCGCTGCTGCTACCAAAAATGGTGCTTTCTCTCTTGTTGGTGGTGGAGATTCAGTTGCTGCTGTAAAACAATTCGGTTTTGAAGAAAAAATGAGTTACGTTTCTACTGGTGGTGGTGCCATGTTAGAAATGCTTGAAGGTAGAACTCTACCAGGAATTGCTGCTATTTTAGAATAATAGAAATTTTAATATAAAACTAATTCTAACTTTTAGTAATTGTAATAAAAGTTAGCTGAATTAAATAAAATAAGCCTTAAGTTGCATTTTTTGCAGCTTAAGGCTTTATTTTTATGTACATTGTACTTTAAATCAATATTTTGCGTTATAACATTAATTTAAAATTTTTTTTCTAAAAAAGCGACTTATTTTTCTTCTAGCTTATTTTTTTAAAGCCTTATAGTTGTTCGCTTCTCTTTAGATTTTAGTTTTTTTATAAAAACATTAATTATTTTTTTGAAATCAATTACTTACACTTTATAAAAAATTAGGTTAAATGTCGGTTATTTTTGTATATTTAACACTTTTTAGGACTCTAAATTAGAAAATACATTTTAAGTTTGCGAAACTTTATTTGTAATTGTTTGGATAATAGCAAATTAAATCTATGTTTATGAAATTGAAAAAGGCCTCCACTTTGTTGTTTTTATTGTTTTCTCTTTGTGCATTTTCTCAGAATACTGTAGAAAATTCAGAAATTGTAACTGTTCAAAAGCCAATATCGTTCTTAGACTCTATTAAAGGTTCGTTCGTTCATTATGATCATACTGTCAAAAGTGATAGTTTATGGATGAACCAAATAGGAAATTCATTAGATATTTATAATGATTTAGCTAATGAAATCAATACTGTAAATGTTGATAAAGACATAGACAAAGAATTGCCTACAGAATTGCTGAAGAAAAGATTGGCAGAAATGGATGCTAAATCCCCTTTCGATATTACCTACAATCAAGGTCTAGAAAACCTGATAAAATCTTTCCTTAAAAACAGAAAAAAAGCTTTCGCCAACCAGATGGCAGTTGCGGAATATTATTTCCCAATTTTCGAAGAAGCTTTAGCCAAACAAAATATTCCTTTAGAAATTAAATATTTAGCTGTTGTAGAATCAGCATTAAATCCAAAAGCTGTATCAAGAGTTGGAGCTACTGGTTTGTGGCAATTTATGTATAATACAGGAAAACAATACAATTTAAATATTGATTCTTACATAGACGAACGAGCAGATCCTTTGAAAGCATCGGCTGCAGCTGCGCAATATATGACCAATATGTTCGCTCTTTTTAGTGATTGGAATTTGGTTTTGGCTTCGTATAATTCTGGACCAGGAAATGTAAATAAAGCAATACGACGTTCTGGAGGCCAGCAGAATTTCTGGGACATCAAAAAGTTTTTACCTTTAGAAACCCAAGGTTATGTTCCCGCTTTTCTTGCTACAATGTATATTTACGAATATCATAAAGAGCATGGAATTGTTCCTAAAAAAGCTTTGGTTCGACATTTTGCTACCGATACGGTAATGGTAAAAAAAGAAATGTCTTTTAAACAAATTTCAAATTTATTAGATATTCCGGTTGAACAATTAGAGGCATTAAATCCATGTTATAAGAGAAATGTGATTCCTAGTTATACTGATAAAAATCATTACTTGACACTTCCTTCTTGTAAAGTCGGCATATTTACTTCAAATGAAGATAAAATATACGCTTATATTGATTATGAAAAAGAACAAAAGGAAAATCTGAATCAAAATAAAAAAGCAGTTTTTAGAAAAGATTCTACTGCTTTGGCCTCAAATAGTAATGTAAAATACTACAAAGTTAAGCGAGGTGATAATTTAAGTATAATAGCCAAGAACAATAATGTTGCCATTTCAGACCTGAAAAAATGGAATTACATTAAAGGTAATTTTGTAACTCCTGGCAAATCATTAAAAATAGTTATTGACAAAGAAGTTGATTCAAGCGCAGCCTTGGCTTCCAAAGTGGATAAAAGTAAAGCAGTTGTTGTAAAAGACAATACAAATGTAGCAACTACAGAAACGAAAACTACAGTTGATAAAAAAGATAGTCTAGTTGCAAATACAACCAATTTTTATGTTGTTCAAAAAGGAGATAACCTTAATACGATAGCTAAAAAATACAATACTACAGTTACAGAGATTAAAGAATGGAATCATTTAAGTTCTACAAATGTAAAATTAGGTGTCTCATTACAAGTAAGTCCTACAGTTATTCCAACTGCTGAAGCTGCTGTTGCTGAAGTGATTCCAGTAGTGGCTCCAGAGCTTAGAGACATTCAATATGAAGTGCATAAAGGGGATAATCTTGGATCTATTGCCAAAAAATTTGGTTCATCAATCAATGATTTAATGCAATGGAATAATTTACACTCTAATAATATTGCTGTTGGAAATGTCTTAATAGTTGCTAAAAATGAAATTGCAATTACAGTCAATAATGCAAGTGTAGATACATTCAAAAAAAGAGATCCTAATACTTCTAAAAATGATGATATCAATTATTTAGTTCAAAAGGGTGATTCTTTGTTTAGTATTTCTAAAAAATATCCTGGTGTAACAGTTTCAGATTTGAAAAAATGGAACAACATTTCTGGAGACGATTTAAAACCTGGTATGGGTTTAAAAATTAAAGGATAGACTTCTTAAATTTCATCTTAATGTTTAGAAAATTCACTGTTGTTTTTGCATTTCTTTTGCTTCTAAATTCATGTGCAGTTCACGAAAAAAACTTTTCAGAAAACGATTGGTACGCTTTTATTAAAACCAGTAAAGAAAGAATCAGTCCATCAAAAGTTTACGAGTTTAACGATGGAATGATTAGAATGTATGGCGAGAATATAGGTTACTTAATGACCAATAAAAGCTATAAAAATTTCGAATTGAGTCTGGAATTCAGATGGAATATCGATGAGAAATATAATAAAAGCAAAGGCAAAAAAAATAGCGGTGTGATGTACAATATTCCTGTATATTCACCAGATAATATTTGGCCAAAAGGAATTCAATTTCAAATAAAACAAAATACAACGGGTGACTTCATCTTTTTGGATAATATCACAGCCGTAGTAAATGGAAAATTGGTAGAAGCAGGAGCAAGTGTAACTTCGCCTAAATTTGCCGAAAACGAAAAACCTTACGGAGAATGGAATCAGGTTTTGATTCGCTCATTCAACGGCAAAATCACTCAATATTTAAATGGAAAATTGGTAAACGAATGTGTAGAAGCTTCTTCCAAAGAAGGTAAAATTTCTTTAAATTATGAAGGTTCACCAATCGATTTTAGAAATATCCACTTAAAAAACATTTCTAAAGAAGAAAAGTAAAATTTTCAAAAGGCTTTTTTTATTTTTGGTGATAATTATTCATTCAATCAATGTATAAAAAGCTTCTTTTATTTTGTGTTTTCCTCTCACTTTCATTCTTTTCCTGTAAAAAAGAGGAGAACAATATGCCTAGAAAATCGTCTGGGGAAATCAACACTATTTCGGTAGTTATTGATGACCAGTTATGGAATGGTATCGTTGGCGATAGTATCCGAAATAAATTTGCCAGTCCGGTTGAAGGGTTATCCAAAGAAGAACCTCGTTTTGATATCAATCAATTTCCTATTGATGTTATGGAAGGTTTTGTTACCAAAAGCAGAACCATAATTGTTGTAAAAGAAAGTACCAAGAATTATTTTGCCATTAAAAAAGACCAATATGCTACGCCTCAAACAGTAGTTCATATAACAGGAAAAAGTCTGGCGGACATTCTAAAAATCATTGAAAAAAGAACTCCACAGATTATCAAAATCATTGAAGAAGGAGAAATAAAAGCGCATCAACAATTGCTAAATGATTCAGTACTTGATGCAGAAATTATACAGCAGCAATTTCAATTAACATTAAAAATTCCAAAAAAATATACTTATGTCTTAAAGAATAAGAGTTTTATTTGGTTGAAAAAGGAGTTTCAAAGCGGCAGTAACAGTTTGATAATTTCGCAACTTCCGCTGAGCCTTATCAATTCCGAAGATAATGTTTTGGAAAAAGTAATAAAAGTACATGATTCTATAGGAGCATTGTACATCAAAGGCAAGGAGCGTACCTCGAGTTTATACATAGACAAATCATACCCGCTTTATTTATCGCAACTTACTCTCGATGGAAAACCAGCTTACGAAATTAAAGGAGTATGGCGTACCAAGGACAACTTCATGTTTGGAGCTTTCGCCAATTATCTAATTGTAGATTCTAAAAACAAAAGAATCGTTTATTTAGATGGGTTTTGCTATGTTCCTTCGCAAGACAGGCGGGATTATATGCATGAATTGGAATCGATTATTAAAGGCATAAAGATAAATTGATAGTATTCGGCGTAGAGGTTTATATTTGCGTTTTCTTTTAAATTATAAAAATGTCAATAGAATGGAAAATAAAGCCTTTTGAGGCTTTAACTGTAAATGAATTATACGATATACTCGAATTGCGAAGTAAGATCTTTGTAGTGGAGCAAAATTGTGTCTATCTTGATTTGGATGGAAAGGATAAAGTCGCTTTACACCTTTACGGAATTTATGAAGACAAAATTGTAGCACATGCGCGACTTTTCCGATCAGGGATTACTTTTGACACAGCTTCTATCGGGAGAGTAGTTGTCGATGCAGATTATAGAGACCGTAAATGGGGATTTGATTTAATGACAGAAGCTATTGCAGGTATTTTGGAACATTTTGGCGAAAGCCAAATAACGATTGGCGCTCAATTGTATCTCAAGAAATTCTACGAAAAGTTAGGCTTTGTCCAAACTAGCGAAATGTATCTTGAAGATGATATTCCGCATATCAAAATGGTAAAGAACTGATTTATTCAAGCTTACTTGTAAAGAAACACCAATCATCAATCAAAAACAGAGGCACTTTAAGATGAACATTTTAGTTATTTACAGTCACCCAAGTCAAAAGTCTTATACATTTCAAGTTTTACAACAGCTAAAAACTGTTGTGGAAAAGGAAAATTGGAATATGGAAATCTCGGATTTGTACGCAATGAATTTTCAAAGTGACATGTCTGCAGAGGAATATGAAAGGGAAGGTTTTGCTAAAACTGAATTGTCTATTGCAAGTGATGTTGTGGAAGAACATAGAAAAATTGAACAGGCAGATTGCATTATTTTCCTTTATCCTGTTTGGTGGAGCGATTGTCCGGCAAAGCTCAAAGGTTGGTTTGACAGAGTATATTCAGTTGGATATGCTTATAAACAACAACCGAATTTACCGAAAATGAAAACTATAAAATATGGTCTTGTAATTTGTACAGCTGGACACCCAAACGAATTTCTAAACGAAATTGGAATGGCACAAAGTATGCAGACCATTATGTTAGAGGATAGATTAGGAATGCGCTTTGAACATAAAGAAATGATTATACTTGGAGGAACATTAGATATCGAAAATGTTCAGGAATCTCATAAAGTTGTCATTGAAAGATTAGCAAATAAAATAAAAGAGTACTGTCTTTAATTTTCAAACCTTTAATGTAAAAGGCGCGAATTTTTTTTAGTATTTTTATAAAACACTATAAAATAACAACTTACAATAAGCAGGTAACTTTAAATTTTAAACGACTAAAAACGATGGGAAATAAAAAAGAGTTATTGAAAGAAGAAAGCGATGTGTTGCTGAAAGTATTGAAAGAACGTTTTGAAAAAAATACTTCAAGACACGAAGGTATTCAGTGGAATGCTGTTCAGGCCAAACTGGAAGCTAATCCTTTAAAATTATGGTCATTAAATGAAATGGAAGCAACTGGTGGCGAACCTGATGTTGTAGGATATGATAAAAACACTGGTGAATACATTTTCTTCGATTGCTCTCCTGAAAGCCCATCGGGAAGACGAAGTTTCTGTTATGACCGTAAAGCTCTTGATGGAAGAAAAGAAAATAAGCCCAAAAACAGCGTAATTGATGTTGCTGATGCCATGGGAATTGAACTTTTATCCGAAGAACAATATCGAGAACTGCAAAAACTTGGCAAGTTTGATAACAAGACGTCCAGTTGGATAAGAACGCCTGATAACATTAGAGAACTTGGTGGCGCGATTTTCGCAGATTTCAGATATGGAACAGTATTTGTATACCACAATGGTGCCGACTCCTATTATGCAGCTAGAGGTTTTAGAGGTTCATTGAGAGTCTAAACGCGACAAAAAAATGCCCAAACTTGCTTTTTTTCGCGAAGGCGCAAAGACACAAAGTTTGGAACCGATTTCTTAGCGCCTTTGAGAGAGCCATATTTATGCTGTTTAGAAAAAACTTCTAAGGAAACCCTTAAGCTTTTAAGTGACTTTATATGATTTATATCTTAAATGATTAAAGACTTCTTAAATTTTCAAAATCGCATTATACTCAGCAGTTGTATTTAAAATACTAACTGCTTTTTTTATTTCAGGATTGTTTTTAATGTAATAATCATAAAGTCCTTCCTGGTATTGATAACGTTTGATGATTTCATCCAACAATAATCCTTTTATTTCCTTTTGATTTTTATCTAATAAAGCATTCTCCGATTTTTGCAGAGTAGCCAGAAGCTGTTGGTATTCAACGGCAATAGATTCGTCCAGTTTTTCTTTTTTGGCTGTTTCCAAAGTGTTTTTCAAAGCAATTTCAGTCTCTGTATCAAAAGAGAATCTTTGCGCTTTCAAAAATTGTTTGAAATCAGCATAATCCGCATCAGTCAGTACAGGAATTTTTGTTCCTAAATTTGGATTTTTATAATAATATTTAGTGGCATAATCAAAAATACCATCATTTTTCAAAAGCGCATTTGCAATTGGACTTGTTTTGGTTTCTTCCATTTCGATATCTGGCAAAATCCCGCCACCATCATAAACGGTTCTTCCTTTTCGGGTTTTAAAAGCATTATAATTTTTGGCATCAGTTCTGGTCGCCAAACCATTTTTGTCTTTATGCGCATAATCCAAAGCCTGAATACATCTTCCCGAAGGCGTGTAATAACGTGAAATGGTAACTTTCAGCTGAGTTCCATAAGTTAATTCTACAGGTCTTTGAACCAATCCTTTTCCAAAACTACGACTTCCCAAAACTACGGCACGATCCAGATCCTGTAAAGCTCCCGAAACAATTTCTGAGGCTGAGGCACTTCTTCCATTTACCAAAATTACTAGTGGAATGTTAGTATCTACAGGTTCCTGAGTGGTTTTGTAAGTGTTGTTATGTTTTTCAATTTTAGATTTGGTGGTAACTATAATTTCATTTCTAGGTACAAAGAGATTGCAAATATTTACAGCTTCATTCAGTAATCCACCAGGATTTCCTCTTAAATCCAAGACGATTCTTTCGGCGCCTTGTTTTTTTAATTGTTCCAATGCTTCTCTGGTTTCAGTAGATGCTTTTTTGTTAAAGTGAGCCAAAACGATATAACCTGTTTTGTCATCAATTTTGGCAAAATAAGGAACCGATTTGATTTCGACTTCGTCTAAAACAATAACAGTGGAGTAAGGTTTACCCTGACGAATGTATTTTACGTCGATTTTAGTATTTTTTGATCCTTTAAAAAGTTGTGAAGCATCATCTTTAAAATCCGCCAAAGGAGTATCGCCAATCTGAATAATTTCGTCTCCAGCTTTTAATCCCGCTTTATCGGCAGGAAAATTTTTATAAGGTTCTTTTAAGATTAATTTGTCGTTTTCGCGAGTGATTAAAGCTCCAATGCCAGTATATTCGCCAGTATTATTGATTTTAAATTTAAGTACTTCTTGTTCGTTAAAATAAACAGTATAAGGATCAAGAGTGCTCAACATTCCTTTGACAGCGTTGTTCATCAACTCCGCCGGTGTGGTTTCGTCAACATAATTTTTGTTCAATTCTTTGAACAGAGTTGTGAAAATCTCCAATTGTTTGGCAATCTCAAAATAATCATCTTTAAAACTAACTCCAACAAATAAAAATGCAGAAGCAACAACAGGAATAATGACTTTTTTTTGGAAAAATTTCGTTCTCATTTTCAGCAGGATTGATTTTATTGTACTAAAATAAGAATTTAATACAATAATGTTTTCTTAAAAAATAGTTTAGTTTTTAAATTCTAAAAAGAATAATTGACTTCTAATTAAAATTACTTCAGATTTGCAGATTTTTTTAATTCAGATTATAAAAAATCGTCGAATTGGATGTAAAATTTAGTTATTGAATATTGTTTTCTTTCTTATCAGCATTTTTAATCTGTAATACAAATTTTTCAAACAACTGAATGGTTTTGGTATTTATTTCCTCAAATGTCAAACGGTCTTTACATTGGTAGAAAAACATAAATGAATACGGTTGATCCATATTGTCTAAAAGCAAATGTTTGTTAAGTCTATACGTTTCACGCAATACACGTTTGAAATAATTGCGATCTACCGCTTTTTTGAAATATTTTTTGGAAACCGAAACACCAATTTTTATTTTTTCACCTTCGCCAAAAGTTCCTGGATTATAAACCAATCGCAACGGATATTTAGCAACCGATTTGCCTTCGGTAAATAATAATCCAATAGTGATTTTGCTTTTTAGTTTTTCGTTTTTAGGATAGGTAAAATTCATTTTATAAATCGGCGCTGTTATATTGAAGCAAAGGTACAATTAAACGTTAAATGGCATAATTGTTCGGGTTTAAAATTGAACACTAAAAGGGGATTTATTATTTTTGTACATAATTTAATAACTAATGAACAAGATTTTATTATATCCTATAACTGCAATTTATTATGCTGTTTATTTTATTGTAATGTGTGTCATGCATCCATTTCAGTGGCTCGCTTTCAAGATTTTTGGTGACAAAGGATTGACGAATGCTTTTAATTTTGTTGCTTTTATAAGTTTAAAATGTAATCATCTTTTAGGAACTAGATTTACATTTGAAAATAGAGAATTAATTCCAAAAAACGTTCCTGTTATATTCGTTGCCAATCATCAGAGTTTATTGGATACCGCCGGAATTATTTGGTATTTGAGAAAATTTAATGTCCTTTTTGTAACCAAACAGGAACTTGCAAAAGGAATACCGTGTGTTTCTTATTTTTTACGCAACGCAAAATATGTTCTAATTGATCGAAATAATCCCAAACAGGCCATTCCAAAAATAAAATCTTTATCAGAATATATTGAAAAAGAAAATTATTCAGCGGTCATTTTCCCTGAAGGCACGCGTAGCAAAACTGGCAAACCAAAAGAATTTGCCGAAAGCGGACTTAAAATCTTATGTAAATACGCCCCATCAGCTTATGTTGTCCCGATAAGTATTAATGATTCCTGGAAAGTGTATCGTTATGGTTATTTTCCTTTAAGTGTGGGGAACCATCTTGTATTTACGGTTCATCAGCCACTTAAAGTTAGCGATTTTTCATTTGATGAAATAATGAAAAAGACTAAACAAGCTATCGTCGAAGGAGTAAAAGTTTAAAATAAAATAAGTTAATTATCGTTTTATTTTTATTAAAAATAAAGGATAAGAATTAATGAAAAATACAGCTGTTTCCGCAAACAGCTGCAAATACAGTATATATTTATTACTTTTGTGGCAAATTTAATAGTATGCAGAAGTTAATTTCGTATCCCTTATCTTTTATTGTTCTAATATTAGTGCTGTTGACTTTGGTGATTTTTCACCCAATTCAATGGATTTGTTTAAACGTATTTGGTTATCAAGCTCATAAAAAAAGTGTTGATTATCTGAACTTTGTACTGCTGAAAATCGTTATTATATTAGGAACGACTTTTAGTTTTAAAAATAGAGAAAGTATCCCGAAAGGCGTACCTATTATTTTTGTAGCGAATCATCAGAGTTTGTATGATATCATTATGTGTATTTGGTATTTAAGAAGATTTCATCCAAAATTTGTCAGTAAAAAAGAATTAGCAAATGGAATTCCAAGTGTATCTTATAATTTAAGACATGGTGGATCTGTAGTTATTGACAGAAAAGACCCAAAACAAGCCATTCCAGCTATCAAAAAAATAGGTGAATATATAGAAAAACATAAACGTTCTGCAGTAATTTTTCCAGAAGGGACGCGTAGTCGCAACGGAAAACCAAAAGAATTTGCACAAACAGGATTGAAAATTCTTTGTAAAAATGCACCCTCAGCTTATATAGTTCCCATAAGTATTAATAATTCATGGAAACTAGTAAAATACGGAACTTTCCCTTATGGTTTGGGAAATCGTATTACCTTTGTAGTACACGAAGCGTTTGCAGTAAAAGATTTTGAATTTAGTGATATCATGCAAAAGACCGAATCGGCTATTGTAAACGGAATAATAACCTAATAAAACCCCACATAATGTCTATAAAAAACATTCGTCTAGAAGTAATGCAATTTCTGGAAAATAAGGTAGAGAGTTTTGTTGACTCATACTTGATACCTGTAGAGAAAATTTGGCAACCTTCTGACTTTTTACCAAACTCAGAGAGCGATAACTTCCTTGAAGAAGTGAAAGAGCTTAGAGAAATTTCCAAAGATTTACCTTATGATTTTTGGGTAGCGATGGTAGGAGATATGATTACCGAAGAAGCACTTCCAACATACGAAAACTGGTTGATGGAAGTAGAAGGAGTCGATAACGAAGGAAGAAATGGTTGGTCCAAATGGGTACGTCAATGGACAGGTGAAGAGAATCGTCATGGTGATTTGTTGAATAAATATTTGTATTTGTCAGGTCGTGTAAACATGCGCGAAATCGAAATGACAACTCAACATTTAATCAATGATGGTTTCGACATTGGAACAGGTAGAGATCCTTACAAAAACTTTGTTTATACAAGTTTTCAAGAGTTAGCTACTTATATTTCCCATAATCGTGTGTCACAGTTGGCCAAAAGCTACGGAGATAAGAAATTATCCAAAATGTGTAAAATGATTGCCGGCGACGAAATGCGTCATCATCATGCATATAGTCATTTTGTTACCGAAATCTTCAAAATTGACCCAAGCGAAATGATGTTGGCTTTTCAATATATGATGAAAGCTAAAATTGTGATGCCTGCTCATTTCTTAAGAGAATCTGGTGAAAAAATAAGTTCAGCTTTCGTTCATTTTTCAGATTCTGCACAACGAATCGGTGTATATACAGCTAGTGATTATGTTGATATCATGCAAAAATTAATCGAGAAGTGGGAAATTGATAAAATTACCAGTTTAACAGATGAAGCCGAAAAAGCTCGTGATTTCTTAATGAAGTTACCAGGAAGAATGGCCAAAATATCTGAAAGATTAGTAATTCCTACTGAGTCATTCCAATTTAAATGGGTCGAACCAGCAAGATTGTAATTTTTGATTTCAGAATTTAGAATGCAGATTTCAGATTTGATTGACTCTTGAAATAGACATTGACTTTTGAAATCGATTCTTCAAATTAAAATTAATACAGCTGATTTTTGAGGTTTAAACTTTAAAAATCAGCTTTTTTTATAAGCAATAATAAATGAGTAATCAGGATTTAATAAACAAAACCATTCTTTTTGTAAAAGAAAAATTAGCCAATGCCGAAGGTGGTCACGATTGGTTTCATATTCAAAGGGTTTATAAAAATGCATTATTAATTGCGAAAGGCGAAAACTGTGATGAAATAGTAGTTAAACTTGGAGCTTTGCTTCATGATATTGCCGATAGTAAATTTCATGACGGTGATGAAACTGTTGGGCCTAAAATTGCAAGAGATTTTTTGGAAAGTGAAGGAGTTTCTCAAGCTATAATTGAACATGTTATTCAAATCATAAATAACATCTCTTTTAAGGGAGGAAATAACGAAAAGGTATTCTCATCTATCGAATTGGATATTGTTCAGGATGCGGATCGTTTAGATGCTATTGGAGCTATCGGAATTGCCAGAGCATTCAATTATGGTGGATTTAAAAACCGTGCGATGTATGATCCTCAAATTGCGCCAAAATTGCGAATGACAAAGGAAGAATATAAAAACAGCCAGGCACCTACAATAAATCACTTTTACGAAAAGTTATTGTTGTTAAAGGACAAAATGAATACGCAAACTGCAAAACAAATTGCTCAGGAAAGACATAAATATATGCAAGGATTTTTGGGACAATTTTATGCGGAATGGGAAGGTGAATTGTAGATACGTTGCACTGCAACGTCTCTACCGTATGCAGAAATTTAAAATTAAATAGTCATGTCAAATAACAATTTAAAAAGTTCAGAAGCAGATATGCTTATTAGAAAACCTATTTCAGAAGTTTTTCAAGCATTTATTGATCCTGAAGTGACCAAACATTTTTGGTTTACAAAAGGCAGTAGCAAACTTGAGGTTGGTAAGTCGGTAATTTGGACATGGGAAATGTATAATTTCTCTACCAAAGTAGTGGCAAAAGAAATTATTCCGAATCAAAAAATAACCATTGATTGGTTTACTTCAGACAACCCTTCAGCATTAGAAAATCCAACAACTGTAGATTTTAATTTCAAAACCTTAAGCGATGGTTCAACTTTCGTAAGTATTAAACATTATGGTTTTGATAAAACAGGAGACGAATTATTAGAAACAATTAAAGATTCAACTGGCGGATTCACCATTGTTTTGGCGGGACTCAAAGCTTATTTGGAACATGGTATCAACTTGAATCTTATTCTTGACAAATT
>NZ_DATIDY010000145.1:0-26224 GCF_035456085.1 Flavobacterium sp. | reverse complement strand
ATTTTATAGTTGACCGTTTTGAAAAAAGAGGTTGGAAAGCTTTGGGTGAAAAACAAAATATAACTTTGGAAAAAGTGAAAGAAATTGTATTAATGAGTTACTAATATTAATACAAAAGAGTCACAAAAGAAAAGGCGTTCTTTTAACCATTTAAGAACGCCTTTTCAAAATACTAAAACAAAACTAACTAACTCAATATTCATATTAAAATTATAAACCATTAATTAATAATGAGTTACAACGTAATTGCTATTCAAATATTGTATAATATTTTAAATTAATTGAATTTTTTTTTCTTGTCTAATAAAAACCTTTAGAAACTCTAATAAATTCAGGAGTTGGCAAAAAAATTAATTTGTGTTATTGATGATTTTTTAAGTACTTTTGGTGAAATTTAATAAAAAAATGGCCGAAAATTTAAAATTTGCAGTAATTGGTGGCGGAAGCTGGGCTACTGCTATAGCTAAAATGTTATGTGTAAATCTTCCTGAGATTTCATGGTACATGCGAAATGAAACTGCTATTGAGCACCTTAAGACTTATAAACATAATCCGAATTATTTAAGCTCTGTTGAGTTTGATACCAAAAAGCTCAAACTCACAAACGATATCAACGAAGCTGTTGCTTATGCAGATTACATCATATTTGCCATTCCTTCTGCTTTTTTAAATGGTGAATTAGAAAAATTAACTGTTTCTTTAGAAGACAAAATAATTTTTTCTGCCATAAAAGGTATTGTTCCAGAAACCAGCTTAATTGTAGGTGAACATTTTCACTATAAATATGACATTCCATACTACAACATTGGTGTAATTACAGGACCTTGCCACGCTGAAGAAGTAGCAATGGAAAGGCTTTCTTACCTAACTATAGCTTGCGGCGATCCTGACAAAGCCTCAATGGTCGCTAAAAATTTATCGGGCAATTATATCAAAGCAAAAATTTCAGATGACATTATAGGAACGGAATATGCAGCAATGTTAAAAAATATCTATTCAATAGCTGCCGGTATCGCTCATGGATTGGGTTATGGTGATAATTTCCAATCGGTTATTATGAGTAATGCTATTCGCGAGATGAAAAAATTTATCAAAAAAGTACATAAAATGAAACGAAACATCAATGATTCAGCCTATTTGGGAGATTTATTGGTGACAGGTTATTCTATTTTTTCCAGAAACAGAATGTTTGGTAATATGATTGGTAAAGGATATACGGTAAAATCAGCTCAAATGGAGATGAGCATGGTTGCAGAAGGATATTATGCCGTAAAAAGTGCCTACAAACTAAATCAGGGATATGGAGCAAATACACCAATTATTGATGCTGTTTATTCCATTTTATACGAAGGAAAAGATGCCAAAGCTGTATTCAAAAAATTAACTGAGGAATTGGATTAATTTTTTAATCTCTAAAAAAATTACCGCAAATTCGCAAATTTATTCAGTGCTAACTGATTTTAAAATTTGCGAATTTGCGGTTTTTATTTCTAAATTTTTAATCATTCATTGAGATCAAAAACTCCTCGTTATTTTTTGTTTTCTTAAAACGATCATTGATAAAATCCATTGCTTCAACAGGATTCATATCTGACAAATATTTACGCATGATCCACATTCTTTGCAATGTTGCCTGATCCAATAATAAATCGTCACGTCTCGTACTTGAAGAAGTTAAATCAATTGCAGGGAAAACACGTTTATTAGCAATTTTACGATCTAATTGCAATTCCATATTTCCAGTTCCTTTGAATTCCTCAAAAATAACCTCGTCCATTTTAGAGCCAGTTTCAGTCAAAGCCGTAGCAATAATACTCAATGAACCACCATTTTCAACATTACGTGCCGCACCGAAGAAACGTTTTGGTTTTTGCAAAGCATTCGCATCAACACCTCCACTTAATACTTTACCAGAGGCAGGTTGAACAGTATTATAAGCTCTGGCCAAACGTGTTATAGAATCTAATAAAATCACAACATCGTGACCGCATTCAACTAATCTTTTTGATTTTTCTAAAACAATATTAGCAATCTTAACGTGCTCTTGTGGTTCTCTATCAAATGTTGAAGCAATTACTTCACCACGTACAGATCGCTGCATATCGGTAACTTCCTCTGGACGTTCATCAATCAAAAGAACAATCAAGTAAATCTCAGGATGATTGGCAGCAATGGCATTGGCAATTTCTTTCAACAACATGGTTTTACCTGTTTTAGGCTGCGCTACAATCATACCGCGTTGCCCTTTCCCTATTGGTGAAAATAAATCGATAATTCGGGTTGAAATTGTGCTTTGTTTTTCTGCCAATTTAAATTTTTCAGAAGGAAAAACAGGAGTTAAATGTTCAAATGAAACTCTGTCGCGCACTACTTGCGGATCGTGTCCATTAATTTTTAAAACACGTACAAGTGGAAAAAACTTTTCTCCTTCTTTTGGCGGACGAACCACACCTTTTACAGTGTCTCCAGTCTTTAATCCAAATAATCTAACTTGAGAAGTCGATAAATAAATATCATCTGGCGAAGCTAAATAATTGTAATCTGAAGATCGTAAAAAACCATATCCATCTGGCATCATTTCTAAAACGCCTTCGCTTTCGATGATTCCGTCAAATTCGAAATCGGCATCTTTGAAATTGCTTTTTTTGTTTTTGAAATTAGGATTTTGATTGGGGTTTTGATTTTGATTTCCTCCTTGATTAGTGTTACCGTTCTGATTGGAATTCTGATTTTGGTTTCCGTTTTGGTTGGAATTTCCGTTTTGATTTGGGTTAATCTTATTATTTGGATTTTGCCCTTTTTTATTTAATTGATTCGGATTTACTTTTTTCTCCGTAACAGTATTTTCTGTTTTGTCTAATACAACTTCTGCATTTGAATCTGATACAGGTTCTTCAACTGTCGTTGTTTCCTTTAAAGCTTCTTTTTCTCTTTGCAAAGCCATCTTCTTTTCATAAGCAGACTTACTGAATTTAACAACTTTAGCTTGTTTAGGAGCAATATTCTCTTTTACAGGATCAGTATTGGTTGTATTATCTTTGATTTTTTTCTCCGAAACAGTAACTTTTTCTGGTACTTCAGCCTTTTCATCATTTTCAAATAGAACCGGAGCTTCAACTTTTGGAGTAGTTACTTTTTTTTCTGTTGCAATACGAGCCCGTTTTGGTTTCTCTTCTTCTGTCGCTTTTCGCTGTGTAGATTCAATATTAGCAGCTTGATGTTCTAAAATAAGACTAATTAAAGTATCTTTCTTTACACCGTTGAATTTAATAGTTTTAGCCTTTTTAGCTATATCTTGAAGCTCAGAAAGCTTCAAATCTTTTAATACAGAAATATCAAACATGAATGTTCTATTTGTTTAATTAATTTGGAAAATAATGCAAAAGATTTTTTAGGTAGTATCTTATTTTAATAACCCGCAGTATGAAGTGCTTACGGTAATGTTATGCAATAATACAAATAAAATTTATCATACAATAGTATTTCTTAAAAAGAAAATATATTTTTGTACAAGAATAAAAGAACATGATACAGCGAATTCAGACCGTTTATTTAATTTTGGCCTTTGTAATAGTAGGTGTTTTGCCATTTATTTTTCCTCTTTGGACATTAAGCGATGGTAAGAGTTATTATTTTATGCAAAATCAGATTTATGCAATATTGTTTGGTTTAAGTACAGCTATAACCGTTTATAGCATTGTATCATTTAAAAAGAGACAAACTCAATTTGTTGCTAACAGATTGAATATCATATTAAATTTGATTTTATTAGGATTGTTTGTATATCATTCACTAAATTTATCTGGAGAAACCGTTAGTGTTTCTGAGAAAGGTATTGGGATGTTTCTACCTATCTTGGCAGTCGTTTTTTTAGTATTAGCTAACAAAGCCATCAAGAAGGATGAGGATCTTGTAAAATCTGTGGATCGGTTGAGATAAACCTATAATATTTAATTTATTAATGTGCGAAGAAATCCTGAATGTAACAATTCAGGATTTTTTATAAAAATCCCCCAAAATCTACATTCAAATTTATAGTAACAATAACATGATTAAGAATCTTTTTTTATAAATTTGAATACAGTTACCAATACCTATGACAAAGAATGTTAGAATTCATCTTGCAGATGATCATCAAATAATTATTCACGGAATTCAAACCTTACTCAATACTGTTCCTAATTTTGAAGTTGTTGGTTCATCCCTCACAGGAACCACCGTTTTCGAAGATGTTACCAAAAATAAGGTTGATGTTCTTGTTCTGGACATAAGTATGCCTGGAAAGGACGGAATTGAAGTTGTCAAAGAATTTGCCGAAAAAGGATATCCATGCAAAGTAATTATCCTTTCAAGTTATGATGATTTAAAATTAATTAAGGAAATCATGGATTTGGGAGTTACCGGTTATTTGACAAAACAATGCGCCGGAGACAGCATTATTGAAGCGGTACATGCGGTTTCTAAAGGAGAAGAATATTTTTGTGAGACTATCCGAGAAAAAATATTTAACAACGCTACCAAAAACAACCCAAAACTAAAGACCTACAAACCAAATATTAACCCATTATTAACCGAGCGGGAAATAGAAATCATCATTTTGATTGCCCTTGAATATAGCGGTAAAGAAATTAGTGAGCAGCTTTTTATCAGTACAAATACTGTAGAAACTCATCGGAAAAATATCATGAAAAAACTCAAAGCCAAAAATACAATTGGCATCGTCAAATACGCGATGAACAATCATTTGGTTATATCTTAATACAAGATTCATTGCTACATTATTGACTCAATAAAATATGTTTCAAACTAGGTTACGACTATTATTTACTTTTTTATTTCTAATCCATTTTAGTCTTACCTCACTTGCTCAAAAAAAATTACTTTCAAATAATGAAATTACTTCTCTATTAAAAGATGCCAAAAAAAATAGGATAAGTGGTGATTATGAAAAATCATTATTGAAGTCAAGAGTTGCACTAGAACATGCAATCAAAAACAAAAACGATTACTTGATTGCCAATTCTTATTTAATAATAGCTTCCAATTTTGATGAATTGACAGAGCCATTAAAAGCGTTACATTATTATAATCTTGGACTTCACTACGCCTACAAAACTAATAACTTCACACTAAAAAATCAGTTTTTCAATAATTTGGGAAATATCTATTGTTTTGACAAAAAACAATATGACAGAGGAATTTATTATTATAAAAAATCACTACAGCTAAGTCAACAAATACTAGATAAAAAACAAATATTCCTTACTAAACTCAATATTACCTGGGCTTATTTTGATATCGGAAATTTCCAGGAAGGATTCTCCTATTTAGAATATATAAATAAATACCAACCCATTTTTGGCAGTGAATCCACGATTGTTGCTTTGAATATGCTTAATGGAATGTACTATAGTTTTGTAAATCAAAACGAAAAAGCAGATTTTTATTTCCAAAAAGCAATAGAATTTGGCAACAGTGGAAATGAAAAATCCGATCTTGCTTTCTCTCATTTAGAATATTCAAAATTTTTAAACAAGATTCATGAACCGCAAAAAGCTTATGAAAATCTTTGTTTATCAAATAAAATAACCGAAGAACTCAACATTGAAGAAAAATTAAACAAAGCCAATATTGTTGGAATTAACCTTGAAATTGACCATTACAAAAGAGCAATGGACCAAATTCAAACTTCATATAAAACCAAACAAGACATCTTAATTGATGAACAATCCAAGAACAAAAAGATTGTAATTATAGTTCTCGTAATTTTAGTGTGCACGATTATGTCTTTCTATTATTTTTTTCAAAATATACATTTAAAACAAAAAAATAAACTTAAAGATGTTCAGAGTAAAATTCACGAAAACATCATTAATGCTACTATCGACGGTCAGGAATTAGAGCGAGAAAAGATTTCTACATTTTTACATGACAATATTAGTTCGCTACTTTCTTCTGCTGGTTTGCATTTGAATGTGTTCACTTCACAACAAAAAACACAACCAGAAGAAATTAGTAAAACCAAAGAAATACTCGAAGAAGCACACAAACAAATTCGAAACCTATCACATGAATTGATGCCTACACTTTTGGTTCGATTTGGGCTTTTGTATGCTTTGGAGGATTTATGTGAAAAAACATCCAATTCAAGAATTAAGATTGTTTTTAATTCTTTGATCAAAACCAAAAAAAGATACAATAAAGATTTCGAGATGAAATTATATTTTATCATTGCAGAGCTAATTAACAATATTATAAAACATAGTAATGCTACAAGCGCTTTAATCAGTATCGAAGAAGAAGATTCATTTTTAATTATTAATGTATCTGATAATGGATCGGGTTTCAAAAACAACCAATTTGAAACCTACGAAGGATTTGGAATTAATCAAATTCGTGCCCGGATAAATAATATGAAAGGTGAATTTATAATTGATTCGGCCCTTTATAAAGGGACAACTGTTTATTTAAAAATTCCAATTAAAATGCCTTAAACTGGAGCCAAATGTTAAAAAAAAAGCCTTCTCTCGGATAAGAAAAGACCTTTTATTTATAATGTTCAAATTTTTATTTTACCATGATCCCTTCAACAAATAAAATAGGAACTTCCTCAGTATCTTGTTCGTTGATAGAATTTGCTTTGAAAATAAACTTTTTATCATAAAGTGTATTTCCAATAAAATAAGTCACCATAAACTCATTATTGAGCGCCAAAACACTTTTTTCAATCATTTCGATTTTAACAACAGAAACAGATGGGATTTCAACGAAAGCATGACGTAAGAGAGAAGATTTTTTCATTTCTCCGTCAATAGTTCCAAAAGCTTTGGAAACGACCATAACGCTGTCCAATTGAAAGTCACTGTCATTTACCAAATAAGCGTACCACACTTTCTCCATAAAATCGTCGCTCCATTCTTGAACAGCTGCAAGGAATACGTTTTCAACTTCTGGAATGGTAATATCTTTTTTCATTGTAGTTAAGAATTATAAAGCCGAAAGTCGAAAGTTTCAATGTTTTGGAACTTTCGACTTTTGACTTTGAACTTTTAATTATATACTTGCTTTAAATTGCTCTAAGAAACGTACATCATTTTCATAAAACATACGGATATCGCCAATTTGGTACAACAACATCGCGATACGCTCAATTCCCATTCCAAATGCAAATCCGTTATATTCAGCAGGATTGATTCCGCAGTTGGTAAGAACGTTAGGATCTACCATCCCGCAACCCATGATTTCCAACCAACCTGTTCCTTTGGTGATACGATAATCGGTTTCTGTTTTTAGTCCCCAATAAATATCAACCTCGGCACTTGGCTCAGTAAATGGAAAATACGAAGGGCGTAAACGGATTTTTGATTTACCGAACATCTCTTTCGTGAAATACAAAAGCGTTTGTTTTAAGTCTGCAAAAGAGACGTCTTTGTCAATATACAATCCTTCTACTTGATGAAAAATACAGTGAGAACGAGAAGAAACCGCTTCATTACGGAAAACTCTTCCAGGAGAAATAGTTCTAATTGGCGGTTTATTGTTTTCCATATAACGCACTTGCACAGACGAAGTATGCGTGCGCAACAAGATATCTGGATTTGTTTGGATGAAAAAAGTATCCTGCATATCACGCGCCGGATGATATTCCGGTAAGTTTAATGCTGTGAAATTGTGCCAATCATCTTCAATTTCCGGACCTTCAGAAACATTGAAACCAATATTTGAAAAAACATCAATAATTTGATTTTTCACTAACGAAATAGGATGACGAGAACCGATAATTGTTGGTTCTGCTGTACGAGTCAAATCGCCATAAAAACCTTTAACCTCTTCTTTACTCGCTAAGGCTTCCTGAATCGATTTTACCTTTTCTTCAGCTGAAGTTTTAAGCAAATTTATTACCTGTCCAAATTCCTTTTTTTGGTCGTTTGGTACATTCTTGAATTCGGCAAATAAGTCTTTCAACAAACCTTTAGTTCCCAAAAACTTTATTCTGAATGCTTCTAGTTCTGCTGGATTTTGTGTTGAAAAAGCTTGTGCTTCGCCAATATATTCTTTTATCTTATCTATCATCTGTCTTTTACTAAGGGTGCAAATTTAAAGAAATTTGTTTAAAGTTTAGGACTTAAAAGTTGAAAGTTTCCCTTCCAGGTTTCGGTTTTATATGGATTTTTTTCTCTTTAATTTAAAAACTAAAAATTTGAAGTCATTTTAATAAAACCGAATAGTGAAATCTGAAAATTGAACACTAATCAATTACCTGTCTTTCCAGAAAATAATTGACTATTGCTTCTTTCATCAATACAGATTGTTCCCCTGCTTTCAATGGAGGCAATTGTTCTTTTACTTTATAATGTGGCCAACCATCTTCATCAAAAAATTCGAATTCGTAAAAACCATAAGGTTCCAATAATCGGCAAATAGCAATGTGCATTAAATTGACTTTTTCGTCTTTTTTGAATTCACGATGAATTTTTCCGAGTTCCTGCACTCCGATTAAATAAATAATGGCATCCAGATCTAAATCTTCGCCTTGCGAAAATTGATCGGAAAGTATATTGACAAGCCGTTCCCAGCGTTCTTTCAGTTGTGCGTCTCTTGACATTTTTAGTTTATTGTTTAGAGTTTAAATTGTTTAGAGTTTAAATTTTTTTCAATCCTAACTCTAAAATCTAAAATTATTCACGCAAAGATAAGAACTTGAAAATTGACAATGGTTACCAACGAATTCTTTTATATTTGCAGCTTTAAATTTTAAAATAAAAAAATGAGTTTTTTTGATATTATTGTCGGGCTGTTATTGTGTTATTCGCTATATAAAGGAATTCGAAATGGTCTTTTTGTGGAGTTAGCTTCGTTTCTTTCTCTTATTTTGGGAATTTATATTGCCATAAAATTTTCAGACATTTTGAAAAATGTGTTATCCGGTTGGTTGCATTGGAATCCTTATACCATTCAGATTATTGCTTTTATCCTAACTTTTATTATTGTCGTTATCATAATTTATATGCTTGGAAAACTCTTTACCAATCTGGCTGATTTTGCTTTCTTAGGCTGGATCAACACTATTGGTGGTGGATTTTTTAGAGTGTTGAAAACGATTTTAATCATCAGCATTTTTCTCACTCTCTTTCAAAAAATCAACTATCATAATTATTTGGCAAAGAAAGAAACTTTAGACAAAACCATTTTCTTTAATCCAATTCAAAAAATTGCTGGATTTGTATTTCCTTCTATCGAAAAGTGGTATGATAAAGCGAGGAAGTAGTTTTTAGACGGCAGATTTCAGAAAGCAGGTTAAAATAGAATAGCCCATATTTCTAAATATGGGCTATTCTATTTAAAGAAAAGCTGGCATGCCAAAAAATTTGGTTTTTATTCCAGGTTTTTACTTAAATAATCTTCTAATTGATTCATTGATGGATTATTAGCAATAATTATCCCATTCTTATCGATCAAAAAAGTTTGCGGTATTGAAGTTATCTCATATCCTTTAACAATTTCGCTTAAAAATTCTTTTTCTTCAAGTACGTTGTCCCATTTTATTTTTTCTTTTTCTGAAGCTAATAACCATTTTTCTTTTGATTTATCAACAGATAAGCTTAGAATTTTGAAATTTTTGCCTTTAAATTTTTCGTATACTTTAGCAATCTCAGGGATTTGTTTTCTGCAAGGGGCGCACCATGAAGCCCAAAAATCTATTAATAAAATAGACCCTCTATATTGTTTTGTGTCGATTAGAATTCCTTTTTCATTAGGCAGTCCAAAATCTATCATTGCTTTGCCAACTTTTGAACTTTCCACAGGATCAATATTGCTTTTTAAAATTGACAAACTATGTTGATTTTGGGATTTTAAATCCAATTTTTTATAGATTTGCTTTAATCTTTCAGTATCTGCTAATGAATCCCAAGATTCTGACAATAATAAACTTAACGAATAGGGATGTTCAGGATATTTCGAAACAATTTCATCTATTTTTTTATATTTTTTAATCTTCGAGTCATTATCCTTTTGATGTTTTTTTATAAAATCTTCATAATCTTTCTGAATCAAACTTGTTTTTGTTCCTGATACTGAGTTTATTGTCACGAAATCAAAATCGTAGTCATTAATTGTTTTCTTTTCTATAGAAATATTCACATTCATATTTACATTTTCCAAATATAAATTTTGACTAGTAGCCGTTGCTCTTTCGGTGCAAAAGGATCCGTTGCTAATAGAAGGGATTTTGCCTTCGTAATGGAATTTATTGTCAATTACCTTACAACTGTCTTTCTTGCCTTCATAAGAGAAATATAAAGTCCCTTTGTAATTTCCATTTATAACTCCATTCAAAGTAAAATGGTCTTTAGCGGATTGCCCAAATATAGAATATGAAACAAGGCAGATAATACAAAGTTTAAAAAAACAATTATTTCTCATTTTAGAGAGATTAAAAATGTGGATTGTTATTTACTAACCATATTGAATCATTCAATTTTAAACTGATCTTGGATTTAAATAAGAATTAATATTTACTAACCTTTATATCTTTTTTAAAAATTTCAATTCTGTTGAAACCTTTTTCTAAAAAACTAATCCTTAACTTCCTTAATTGCATTGCTATCAATCCAACCTTCGGTTCCATCAGTTAAAACAATTTTTTTCCAGTTGTCTAATTTTTCTTCAACGTACACTTTTGTTCCTTCGTGTAAAACAAAAATAGAGCTACTTGCATTTTGAGGTTCGCTTCTTACATCGGCTGATTCGGCAAAAACGATTGCCGGTCTTTCATTGTCAAAATGACTTTTCTCGAAAAAAGCAGCCGAAACACTCATTAAAACAAATACCAAAACTATAAACATTCCAACGAAAAACACTCTTTTGATAAGACCTGTTTTAGAAAAATAATATCCGATAAAAAACAATAAAAACAAAACCGAAAAACTAATGGCAATGTATGCCCATGTGTTGAATGGATAAATTCCTGTGAAATCACGAAGTATTTTTGCAAAACCAACTTTTGGAATAACTTTGATTTCGTCAATGGTTCGTTTTTGAGCAAATTTTATATTGTTTAATGCATCTTTATCAGACGGATTCAGCACCAAAGCTTTCTCGTAGTTATAAATCGCTGGAGCTGTTTTTTGCATTTTATAATAACAATTCGCTAAGTTAAAATACACTTCAACTGATTCTTTTTTTGATGCCAAAATTGATTCGTATTCTTTGGCAGCAAGTTCATACTTCCCGTTTTTATACAAATCATTGCCTTTCTCAAAGGCTGTTTGAGCAAAGAAAATTTGAGTAATAAATAGAAATATAAAAATTAGTTTTTTCATTTTTACTATAATTTCAATTGTTAATTACAAATTATCAATTGTTAAATTTGTTTTTCTAATTCAGAAATAATGGCTACCGCTTTATCAAAATCGTGTTGTATTGTTGCACTAGATGATGGTGCATATCTTGCAATCTCACAATTCTCGGTAAGTGCAATGAAATCATTTACCACTTGAGGATTGGCTTTTCTAGACAATAATAATTCCCGAATATTGTCTTTACTCATTTCTGAGGTTTCAATATGCAACTTCGCTTTCAGGAAATTATGCATTGCTCTTTCTAAAGCTACATAAAAAGGCTCCTTATTATTGATTTGTTTTTTAGCTTCAGATAGATATTTCTTCGCTAATCTGTTGTTCATTTTAATTCGATTACCAAAAACATCGCTGTCGATTGCTTCTTTTTTCTTTTTAAACAAAACAATTACAGGAAGCAATAAGAACGGCAAAAGTAACAAGGCATAGAATTTTTTTGAACCAAAAAAAGCTGGCTCATTACTTGCAACAAGTTCTGTTTTTAAATCAATATATTTGAAATGTTCAACATTACTGATATTGTTTTTTCCAACATTGGTTGCTACCGGTGTTTCGGCAGATTGAGATGGACCGTCCAAAACAGAGATTTTTATTTCCTTAGAACTTATGGTTTTATATGTTCCTGTTCCTAAATCAAAATACGAAAAATGCAATGGTTTTATAACATAATCTCCTTTGTATTGTGGTACAATAGTATAGGAATCTGAAATTTTACCATTCATTCCAGATAATGGTGTGTTGACTTTCTCGTCATGAACAGCGTCATACATTTCTAATGCATTTGGCACTTCTGGTTTTGGTAAAGTAAATAATTTTAGATTACCTGTTCCTGTTACACTCAAAACAAGATCTAAACTTTCACCATTTTTCAGAGTCGTTTTAGAAGGAATCGCTTTGAAATCAAATTTACCTACAGCCCCTGTAAAATCAATTGGTTTTCCAGCTTCAGGTAATGCTTTTACATTAATTGTTTTGGCTCCGGCAGATACTCTTTTGTTTCCATCGGTAACAATAACGCGTCCAAACATGTCTCTTCGGTTGGTAGGCAATTGAACATTAATGTCCATTGACAAAGGCTCAATAGTTAACTTACCAGATTTTTGTGGATATAAAATTACTTTCTTTAATACAACATAACGATATTTCTCACCTTTGAACATTCCTTCTTCAGCAACCAATTCTTTGATGTCAATATTTTGACTCCAAAAATCATTGTATTTTGGTTTACTAAGTTCTTCCCATTTTGAAATTCCAATATTGTAACTGAAATATAATTTGTAAACAACTGTAATTGGTTGATTAATATAAGGGTTTGTATTGGTAATATCAGCAACTAAATATAGGTTGTCATCTGCAGAAATTTGAGAATCATTAGCTTCTCGTGGTTGTTCTGTAGCAGCTGTTACGTTAATTTTTATTGGTTGCGTTTTGTAAATCTGACCGTTATATTCGATAACGGCTTGTCTGATTGTTAGAGTTCCTTTTTGTGTTGGTAATAAAAAATAAGAATAACTTTTCTCGAAAGATGTTTTTCCATTGATCCAAGATTGGCTTACCTGTTGACTTGGACCTGCAATAATTCGAAAGCCTTCAAAATTAGGCTGAACAAAATTATCACCATCAATATTCATTACAAAATCGATACGAAGTCTCTCGTTGAGTCCAAGCGTCGTTTTGCTAACTCTTGCCTCAAATTGTACTTGAGCCAAAAGTCCTTGAAAACATAATAGGAATAGAATTAAATATCTTTTCATTATTTGTTTAATCTTTTTGAATTTAAATTTTGATCAAAATTATTATTTATGATTTGTATTTCCTACCAATCTTTCTCCGTTTTGACAGGAGTTCCTTTTACTTTATTAGCATTTACTTTATCCTGAATTTTCTTTTCTTCATTATTTACCGCATCCAAAAGGTTTTCCATACGTTGTTTCGGAATTCCACCTGGTTTTGGTTTTGGCTGACCCTGATCATCTTTAGGTTTACCGTTGTCTTTTTTATCTTTATCTCCGTCTTTTTTATCGTCCTTTTTATCTTTGTCGCCGTCTTTTTTGTCCTGATCTTTTTTATCGTCCTTTTTATCTTTATCTTTATTTTTGTCTTTATCCTTGTTTTTATCTTTATTCTTATCTTTCTTTTTGTCGTCTTTTGGAGGAGGATTATCTTTTAGCATTTTTTTGGCTAAAGCATAATTATAACGAGTTTCTTCATCGGTCGGATCGTTTCGTAAAGCATTTTTATAGGCTTCAACCGCTTCTGTATAATTTTTCTCTTTCATGAAAACATTCCCAATATTATGAAAGGCTTTATGTTTTTGAGATCTTGATTTTAAATTTTTTAATGCATTAGCGTATGCATATTTAGATTCTGAAAATTGATTTTGTTTATAAATTGCATTTCCTAAATTATACGAAGCTACGGTTCTATTTGGAAATTTAGAATGCGAAATTCTGTAATTGGCTTCGGCATCAACAAAATTCTTGGCTACATATTCCTCATTTGCTTTAGGCAAAACTTTGTCTTTCTCTTGCGCATTGGCGACAAAAGTTAAAAGCAATAGTAGTAAGTATATAATTCTATTTTTCATTTTCATTTCAATATTCCTTTACAAAGAATCAAAAACCGTCAAATGTTTTTTACTTTGATTTTAATACTTTATTTATTTTCGTTAAATAAATTCAATTTGTTTACCCAACTGGTTTTTCTTTCCAAAAGGAAAACATCTATAAACAATAAGACAAAACCAAACCCTAAAAACCATTGGAATTGCGATTGGAAATCGGCCATTTGAGTGGCTTCAAACTCCGTTTTTTGAATTTTATCTAAGGTTGCTTTGATATAATCTAAAACTTCACGCGTATTATTTCCGTTTACGTAACCTCCGCCAGTAATTTTGGCAATAGTAGCAAGGCTGTTTGGATTTAATTTGGTAATAACAATTTCGCCGTTATTGTCTCTTTGATAGCTTTCGATAACTCCA
The DNA here is from genome assembly GCF_035456085.1 of Flavobacterium sp. GTDB lineage: Bacteria > Bacteroidota > Bacteroidia > Flavobacteriales > Flavobacteriaceae > Flavobacterium. The sequence goes on along the minus strand of NZ_DATIDY010000145.1, from coordinate 11,884 downwards.
TTTTTTCTTAATGGAATAGTTCCTCCTTTTTCGGTACCAACACCAATAGTTACAATTTTCATTCCTAATTTCTTGGCTTCTTCGGCAGCAGCTTCGGCTCCTTCGGAGTGATCTTCTCCATCAGAAATCATGATTAACAATTTGCTAGTTTTGCTTTTATCATCAAAATAAGTTCCTGATAATTTTATAGCCTCGTCAAGTGATGTTCCTTGTGATGAAACCATTCCTGGTCCCATACTTTGCATAAACATTTTGGCAACACTATAATCGGTGGTAATTGGCAAAACAGGGAAAGCGCTTCCGGCATAGGCAACAATTCCTATTCGGTCACTTCCCAATTGATTGATGATTTGCGAAACAATTTGTTTGCTTTTTTCCAAACGGCTTGGCGCTACATCTTCGGCAAGCATACTTTTAGAAACGTCCATTGCAAACACAATATCGATTCCTTCTCTTTTAACCGTTTCTACTTTTGTTCCGATTTTTGGATTAACCAAACCAATAATTACGGAAGCTAATCCCAAAAGCAATACTCCTAACTTTAAGAAAGGTTTGAATACAGAACGTTCAGGACTTAGCTTTTTAATTACATCTAAATCACCAAACTCAAGCTGTTTCTTTCTTTTCCAATATAAATTAATTAAGAAAAGTGCCGCCACAACTGGCAGTATAAAAAGTAAGTATAAATATTTTTGTTCGTCTAATTCCATAAATTATAATAAATTCCAAAAATAAAATTTCAAATTCCAATTTATCATTCCAACAATTGGAATTTGGAATTTCTAAAATTGATTTTTGCTTTATATAAAGCTTCTATAAACTGTATTTCGCAAACCTATTTCTACCAATAATAAGAAACCGGCAAATAATGCAAAAGGTCTAAATTTTTCATCATAATCGTAAAATTTTAGTTCTTCGATTTCAGTAGTTTCCAGTTTGTTGATCTCGTTATAGATTGCTGCTAATTTGTCATTATTAGTTGCTCTAAAATATTTACCTCCTGTTTTTTTAGCAATATTTCTCATCAATTGCTCGTCAATTTCTACTTTCATCATTTGAAAAAGTAATTGTCCGCCTGGTCCGAGTGCATAAGGTGATTCTGCCATTCCATTGGTTCCAATACCAATTGTATATACTTTTATACCATATTGTTGAGCAATATCTGCTGCTGTTTCTGGCTCAATAAATCCGGCATTATTGACACCATCGGTCAATAAAATGACCACTTTACTTTTGGCTTTACTGTCTTTTAGACGGTTGACAGCGGTTGCTAATCCCATTCCAATTCCAGTTCCATCCTGCAGAACATTATCGTATTTTATACTTTGGATTGCTTGTTGTATTACTGCTTTGTCACTTGTTACTGGAGATTTTGTGTAAGCTTCAGAAGCATAAACCACAAGTCCAATTCTATCATTAGGTCTTTCGTCAACAAAGACTGAAGCCACTCTTTTTAAGGCTTCCATTCTATTTGGTTTGAAATCCTTAGCAAGCATACTTCCAGAAACATCGACAGCCACAACGATATCAATTCCTTTGGTGGTTTTGGTTTTATTGCTAATGTCAACAGTTCTTGGTCTTGCCAAAGCTATAATTAATGAACATAGTGCCAAAATTCTTAAAACATCTAAAGCCGGTTTGAGTTTTGCCAAAGTAGAATCTGTCCCTTTGAATCCTTGAAGTGAACTCATTTTTAGGGTTGCCGTTTGTTCGTTTCTTTTCCAAAATAGCCAAGCAATTGCAAATGGAATTAAAAGAAACAACCAAAAAAATTCTGGATTTAAAAAGGTTATTTTTGCCATTAGTTACTTGCTGTTTTAAGTTCTACCGAATTCAAAATACGTTCTGATAATTCTGTTGCATATCGATCTCCTTCTTCATGAAGAATCATCACTTGTTGTAATCCTCCTTCTTGTCCAAAAAGTAAAATTTCATAGTATATTTTTGAACTCGTTTGAGAGTTGCTGTCAATTCTGGTAAAAGTTCCATAGCCTTTTTTACCAGTTATTCCGTTATTCGTTTGGAAATCTTCTTCCTTAACAATCATATTTTGGGCTCCTTGAGTTTCTAATATTTTCAAAGAACTTTCTATAGCTTTTGATAAATCTACTGTAGTTTCTTTTTTGAACTTCATAGTAGAAACCATCAGATAAAAATTATCTAACAAACTTCCATATCCAAAAGATTGCATTTCTTTAATCAATGCCATTCCGTCTTTTGGCAATGATTTTGTCAAATCCATTCGCTTCAAAACTTTTGGAGTTTCGACAATCACACCTGGATTTCCATATTCACTTTTCACCCATTCACCTTCTAATAATTCTTTGGTTGGATGTCCTAATATATTATCTTTTACATAATCAAATCCTTTGGTAGCAATAAAGTAAGTCGTGGTAGCAAAAAGTAAAAAAACAACTGTTCCTACTGCAATTGCAATGCGCTGATTTCTCTTTTTTCTGAGCAAAATTTGAATTTGTTTTTGCTTTTGCGCTTCATTCAAAATAGTGTCTTCTTCAATTGGAACCTCAACTGGAATGGCTTCATCAAGGGTTAAAATCGATTTTTGAATTCTATTTCTGTCCTCAGTAATTTCAAATTCTAAAGGTGTTGACTTGGCAAATTTTACTAAATCGGCCTGTTTCAAAACAGCAAATAGATTTTCAATTGTTTCTTGAGAAAGCTTCATTTTCTTTTTTAATGAAGCTGTTTTAAGTCCTTCAATCAATTCAGAAGTTGTACTTTCCATAGCAGGAATCTGGATTGCCTCTTCAATATAATTTCTGGCAATATCAGTCAATTCGCTGTAATAGGCTTTGACTTCTCCGTGTTGCCAAAGTTCTTTTTTCTCTAAGTTATTCAGCAAACTTGTCGCTTTTTCTATTGGAGTTTTATAAACTTCTTCTACAATTTTTTTCTTTTGACGAATTTTGGTGTACCAATAAACAAAAGCTCCTATTCCTAATAGCAATAGTATTCCTAAAAGATATTTCCACCAGTTGCTGGAATCTTCGGCTTTTACAATGTCTTTAATGTCATACATTTTTTGTCTTAATGTATCGACCTGAACATTCGCAACCTCAACTTTTATTGAATCGGTTAAATACTCTTTATTGTTAATCAGAATTTTGATACTTGGAATAGTATATTTGCCTGAATCAAATTGAGTTAAACCGTACTTTTTGATTAATTCGTAGCGATCATCTTTTTTGATCGTATCAACTGGATACGACTGAATTACTTCAAGAGCTCCGATATTTTTTAATTTTGGAAAAACTACTTTGGATAAAGTATCAACCGAAGTTTTCAAAGTCAATTTAAATTCAGCTCCAATTTTATTTTTTGTAGTATCGATACTAGTCTCTACTTTTTTTTGTTGAGCAAAAAGTGAGGTCGTTATTAGTATAAATAGTAGGTAAAATTTAATTTTCATTTATTTCTTAATTTAAACCTATCCGGTTTTTAAAAAAACTGTTGGTTTGTCTTATCGTGATTTAAAATAACCTAATAATTTAGTAACATAACTTTCGTCCACTCTGGTATTAACAACACCTGCACCTGATTTACTGAAAGTTTCTTTAAAATAATTGACATTATCATAATAGTGCTTTTCGTAATTCATTCGCACGGATTTTGAGCCTGTATTTATCAATCTTGTTTCTCCTGTTTCAGCATCAACCATAGGAACCATTCCTAAATTTGGCATTTTTTCTTCGCGAATATCATATACCCGAATACCTGTAATATCGTGCTTTTTGGAAGCAATTTTCAATGTGTGCTCGTATTGGCTTGCCATAAAATCAGATATAACAAATACAATGGCTTTCTTTTTTTGAGTTCCTGATAGAAATTTCAAGGCTTGAGCAATATCTGTTTTGTAACTTTTGGGTTCAAATTCTATCAACTCACGAATGATTCGAAGTACATGTGATCGCCCTTTTTTTGGTGGAATATACAATTCTATTTGGTCCGAAAACAAAATCAAACCAATTTTATCATTGTTTTGAGTAGCCGAAAAAGCCATTGTTGCTGCTATCTCGGTAACAATTTCTTTCTTGAATTGATTTTTAGAACCAAAACTTTCAGAACCCGAAATATCAACCATTAACATCATGGTTAATTCTCTTTCTTCCTCAAAAACTTTTACGTGAGCTTCATTATATCGAGCAGTTACATTCCAATCGATAGCACGAATGTCGTCTCCAAATTGATATTGACGAACTTCGCTAAAAGTCATTCCCCGCCCTTTAAATGATGTATGATATTCCCCCGAAAAAATATGATCACTCAATCTTCGGGTTTTGATTTCTATTTTACGTACTTTTTTTAAAAGCTCTTTTGTATCCATTTTATTTGTTTAAAGTTTAAAAGTTCAATGTTTCAAGTTCGTTTTAAACAACTTGAAACATTAAACATTAAACAAATTTTTAAGGTACTTCAATTTCGTTGATGATTTTATTGATAATATCTACCGATGTAACATTTTCGGCTTCGGCTTCATAAGTGATACCAATTCTGTGACGTAAAATATCGTGTACAACTGCGCGAACATCTTCAGGAATTACATAACCACGACGTTTGATAAATGCGTAACATTTGGCAGCCGTAGCAAGATTAATACTTCCACGAGGAGAAGCTCCAAAACTGATTAAAGGTTTTAAATCAGCTAATTTATATTTCTCTGGATAACGAGTTGCAAAAATAATATCCAGTATGTATTTTTCTATTTTTTCGTCCATGTAAACTTCACGAACAGCTTCTTGGGCTCTTAGAATTTGCTCAACAGAAACGACAGGATTTACTTTGTCATAACTTCCTTTTAAATTCTGACGGATTACTAAACGCTCATCCTCCATTTTTGGATAATCGATAACTGTTTTCAACATAAAACGATCAACTTGCGCTTCTGGCAATTGGTAAGTTCCTTCTTGTTCAACAGGGTTTTGAGTTGCTAAAACCAAGAATGGTTTGTCTAATTTGAAAGTAGTATCACCGATGGTTACTTGTTTTTCCTGCATTGCTTCAAGCAAAGCCGATTGTACTTTGGCAGGCGCACGGTTAATCTCATCAGCAAGAACGAAATTAGCAAAAATAGGACCTTTTTTTATAGAAAATTCGTTCGATTTAATGTTATAAATCATTGTTCCAATGACATCGGCAGGCAATAAATCTGGAGTAAACTGAATTCTGCTAAAAGAGCCTTGAATGGCTTGTGAAAGTGTGTTTATCGCTAATGTTTTGGCTAGTCCAGGAACCCCTTCTAACAGAATATGTCCTTGTCCTAAAAGTCCAATTAACAATCGTTCAACCATGTGTTTTTGTCCCACAATAACTTTGTTCATCTCCATAGTGAGAAGGTCTATAAAAGCACTTTCTCTTTCAATTTTTTCATTAATCGCTCTAATGTCTAAAGTCGCTGAATTTTGTTCCATATTGTTTTTTTTACACCTCGTTTTTTGATATAGTTTATTTAAGGTGCAAATTGAATTTTTTTTTAGACGTAAGATGTTAAAAAATGGTTAAAACTTCGACAAATCCCTTAATTTTAAGAACGAATTATGATTGTATTTATCTATTTTTAAGAACATAAAAAATAAACGTACTAATCCTAAAATTGCCCCCATAATTACTGGGAGTATTTAAAAAAATAAATCATGAGTAAAATTCCATTTTCAAAAATTATTGCAGGTACAATGACTTGGGGAATTTGGGGCAAAAACTGCTCTACAGATCAAATGATAAAACTTATAAATACCTGTTTAGAAAACCACATTTCGAGCTTTGATCATGCTGATATCTATGGTGGCTATACTACAGAAAAAGATTTCGGAAAAGCCTTTAATAGTAGCAAAATTAATCGTAATGAAATCCAAATTATTTCTAAATGCGGCATTCAAATGCTTTCTGAAAACAGGAATAATACGATTAAACATTATTTGTACTCCAAAGATTATATTATTGCCTCAGCAGAACAGTCTTTGAAAAATTTGCAAACTGACTATTTAGATCTTTTACTTTTGCATAGGCCAAGTCCATTAATGGATCCTGATGAAATTGCCGAAGCGGTTGAAAAATTAAAAATAACAGGGAAGATTTTGGATTTTGGCGTTTCAAATTTTACTCCCAGTCAATGCAATTTGATTGAAACCAAAACCAAAATAAATTACAATCAAATTGAGTTTTCAATTACACATTTGGAACCAATGCTTGACGGAAGTTTAGATCATATGCAAATTAACCGAATTACTCCGATGTGCTGGTCACCATTAGGAACTGTATTTAGAAAAAATAATGAACAATCACAACGTATTCAGAAAGTTACAAACGAATTAGCCGAAAAATATAATGTATCGAATGATTTAATTTTATTGAATTGGATATTGAAACATCCAGCTAAAATTTTGCCCGTTTGCGGAACTTCAGATGAAAGCAGAATTGCACAATTGACAAAAGCTACCACTTTTGAAATGGAACTTGAAGATTGGTTTTCGTTTTGGACAGCAAGTACTGGTAATGAGGTACCCTAATAAAAATAAATTATTAAATATTGATTCATTTTTACAGTTTTTGGTAATTGCATTTTTAGTAAATTTAGAACATTCAAAATTTTAGTTTAGTGTCATTTTAATTCAAATTTTCCTAATTACTAGATGATTAACAAACGACTTCTTATCAAAAACCTTCTTGCTCACAACGATGAGAGTAGTTTTTATGATAAAAAAAGGCAGCTTAATTTGCACACGCGAGAAGGCAAAGCAAAGTTTTTGAAACACATTTGCGCTTTGTCCAATTCAAATCCGACGAACAATTCTTATATCGTGGTGGGTGTCGAAGATGAAAACAATCAAATAGTTGGGGATGATTTTTTTGACGATAGTCGAATTCAGAATCTTGTAAATGCATTTCTTGAAAATCCTCCCAGAATTCAATATGAAAACATACCTTTCCCTAATTTGCCAAAGGACAAGGTAATTGGTCTGGTTACTATAAAACCCAATAGCAAAACTTCATATTTTAAAAAAGGGATTCATACCATTCTCCCTAATAGCATTTTTATTCGAAGGGGAAGTAACACAATGCCCGTTGAAGGCGAAATAGAGAAAAATTTTCAAAATACAGAAACCGTTATTGGTATCGAAAATAATTCCAGAAACAGCATCAAACATACTCTTGATGGTGTGATTGATTTCATGAATTATCGCCATAAAGACATGGCTCCAAAATATAAAGTTTTCAAAGAATTGTTTGTGATTTGTTGGGCAGGAATTGAAAAAAAATCTAAAAATAAAACCTATTTGTCCCGCGTAGATATTGAACTCATTAACGAGCAGATCAAACTATTTTATTCGGCACAAGATGTAGTCGAAATTACTTATGATGAAGATAGTTTTACGATTGTCGAATATGTTCCTTTGGATTTGAATGATAAGATTAATTATTATCCCTTGGAAAAACAGACGATTTATTTTCATGATAATGGCTATTATAAAATAGATCGGAAAATGCTTTTTGAACCGCCTGAATACAATAAGAAAATATTGTTTCATGTTTACAATTCAAACATTGCATTATTAAATAAATTAGAAAAGAGTATTGGTTTAAATGAGCGCGAAAAGAAAGATTTAAGTCATTTACCTTCGACTTTTATGATATGTTACCTGAACGGTTTTGAAGACGCGAAGCAAAAATTAATAGATGCCAAAGAGTTATTAAAACCTTATACCCAAGTGTACCTCTCGTTTAAAGAAGCCTTAAGGGTTTTGAGAAAAATGAAATATGATGTTCAATAAAAATGCATCGTTGAGGATGTTTTTTATTAACTAAATAATCCTGCTACCCAAGTAACCAATTCAACAATAATTTGACAAATAAAATTAGTTACAAAAAGTAAGATTGTCAGAAGAGTACTCATCTTAAAAAATTTTAAATTACATTTTTTGAATCCCAAATGTAGTTAAAAATCAATTATAACATTCATTATTTTGCTGAATTTCAACGATTAAAAGGACCTCTTTAACCGATTAATTCTTAATAAAAACTTAAATTTTATTTTCTTTCAGATTTTAGAGTTCGTTTTAACAAAACATTAAATATTGATAATCAGTTAATTTAAACACACTTAATTATTTTTTTGTTAATAGGCATTGAACTTTTTTAAAAATAATCAATCCAAACAAGTTTTCTGCTATTTTTGTAAATGCACAAATTTAAGAATATGAGAACATTAGTAATTGGAGACATACATGGTGGGCTGCGAGCATTGCATCAAATTTTGGAAAGATCAAATGTAACTACACACGATAAGCTCATTTTTTTGGGCGATTATGTAGATGGTTGGAGCCAGTCGCCACAAGTAATCGATTTTTTAATCGAATTCCAAAAAACTCATGATATTATTTGTCTTCGTGGCAATCATGACGAATTACTAAAAGACTGGCTTAAAGATAGTAAAGAAAATGAACAATGGTATCAACACGGTGGTGAATCTACTGTTTTGGCTTATCATAAAATAAATGCAGAAACCAAGAAAAAACATGTCCGTTTCCTGGAGTCATTAAAAGATTATTACATAGACGAGAAAAACAGAATATTTGTCCATGCAGGATTTACAAATCTCAATGGCGTAAACTTTGAATATTTTCCTAAAATGTTTTATTGGGACAGAACTCTTTGGGAAACAGCATTGGCGTTGGATCCAAAGATAAAACCAGATCAACTTTATTATCCAAAAAGATTCACTTTATATCATGAAATTTATGTGGGTCATACTCCTGTTTCGCGTATTGGAGAAACCACTCCGGTTCAAAAAGCAAATGTTTGGAATATCGATACAAGTGCAGCCTTCAAAGGTCCACTAACCATATTGGATGTTGACACCAAAGAATTTTGGCAAAGCGAGCCTTTACCAAGTTTATATCCGAATGAAAAAGGGAGAAATAAATTTTAAACCCACTTTAGATCACATAGAAAAGCGTTTTGTTCATCAAAAAACAAAACGCTTTTTTTATGATTTAGAATCGCCTACAAATCAAATTTTCTTACTTGTGCCAATGGAATACTTCGTAGTATAATTTTAATTTAAACGAAAACTTTCTTTTTGGAATTGTTTGCGCTTTTTTATTTGAAGAAAACAAATTAAATATTGATTTTGAATATCATTTCGATACTAAAACAAGATTTAATGCCTATTTACAAGGCGGTATCAATCTTTTATGATTATTTATTTTGTAGTTGGGGGAAAAATTACAAATTTTGCACCTGAAATTTGATCAAAGTTATAGAGTTTATTCTACAATATAATGAGGTATGGAAATTACGTAAGAGAAGCTCATTGGTCTACCTTTAAAATTAATAAAACGTTTGATAGCCCCCAGTCAGAAGCAGGGGGTTATTGCTTTAAATCAATCCAGTAAGAAAAGAATTATGAAAAGAATTTTACAATTAAGCTTTAGTGCTCTTTTACTTTTTTCGGCTAGTCAAGCTTTTTCACAAGATGCACAACAAAAAGACAGCTTAAATATTCAAAGCAATAATTTAGATGAAATTATTATTGTAGGAAGCAGAAATCCAAGTAAAAGTAAGCTTGAAACTCTAGTTCCAGTTGATGTAGTTAATTTGGCAAAAATAAAAAATGTGACGCCGCAAACCAGCATCAATGACATCTTGACTTATATGATTCCTGCTTTTAATTCGAACCGACAATCAGCTTCGGACGGGACGGAACATATTGATCCTGCATCGTTGAGAGGTTTGGGACCAGACCAGACTTTGGTATTGATTAATGGTAAAAGAAGACACACAACTTCACTGGTAAACTATCAAAATACCGTTGGAAATGGTTCTGTTGGGACAGATTTGAGTGCTATTCCGGCTTCGGCAATCAAGCGAATTGAGGTTTTGCGAGATGGGGCTGCTGCTCAATACGGTTCTGATGCAATCGCAGGAGTTATCAATTTGGTTTTGAAAGAAAACGCAGGACTGGAAGCAAATGCTACTTACGGACAAACTTCCCGCAACGATGGTCAGACAACTAATTTAAATTTAAATTATGGTCATAAACTTGGCGATAAAGGTGGTTTTATCAATCTAACGGCTGAATTTAACAATCGTGAAAATACCAATCGCTCTCAAAATCACAACCTCATTATCTTTGATCAATCGGCTTATGATAATTATTTTGCGTACGAATTCACTGCTGACCCAGCTGCTTCTCGAAAATTAGACGACGATATGCTTGCTGCCAAAGGGTTAAATCGTGATGATTTTAATTTTCAGGTGGGTGATGCCAAGATTCGAAACATCCAAGGTTTTGTAAATACTGCAGTGCCTTTGAACGAAAATATTGAATTTTATGCTGCTGGAGGTTTCAATCAAAAAAATGGAACTGGTTATGGTTTCAGACGTTTGCCAAGTGAAACAGAAAATGTTGTTCCTGAATTGTTCCCGAATGGTTTTCAGCCAGAATTGAAATCAGATATTCTTGATCTCTCCTTAATTTCTGGTTTAAGATTTAAATTCGGTGAATGGAAATTAGACCTAAGCAATACTTATGGATCAAACGATTTTCACTATGATGTAGACAACACCAATAATGTTTCTTTAGGGGCGGCAAGTCCGACCAGTTTTGATGCCGGGAGCCACTCGTTTATGCAAAACACTATAAATGCCGATGCGACTCGCTCTTTCAATTCTGTTTTGAAAGGGTTAAACGTAGCTTTCGGATCAGAATTTAGATATGAAAATTATCAAATTGAGGAAGGCGAGCCTGCTTCTTATGAAAATGGCGGATCGCAATCATTCCCAGGTTTTTCTCCTTTGAATGTTGTAAATGAATCCAGAAACAGTTTCGCAGTTTATGCCGATGCGGAATTAAATATTACCGATAAATTTTTAGTTAGTGGTGCTGTGCGTTTCGAAGACTATTCCGATTTTGGTAACACTACAAACGGTAAGTTCTCTGCCAAATATAAAATTACGGACAACTTTTCTGTTCGAGGTTCAGCAAGCACAGGATTTAGAGCTCCTTCTTTGCAACAGCACTATTTCAACAATATTGCAACCGATGTTGTAGATGGAAAATTATTGAATTCAGGTATTTTCAGAAATGACAGCGACGTGGCCAAACAACTTGGAATTCCGGAATTAAAAGAGGAAACGTCTGTAAATTACAGTATTGGATTTGTATATTCTCCAATAAAAAAACTGAACTTTACAATTGATGCCTACCAAATTAAAATCGACAATAGAATTATCCTTACCGGAAATTTAGGAAATGATGTTTACGGCGAACCTATTCCAGAACTTCAAGCAATATTTGAACAATATGGTGCACAAACGGGTCGTTTCTTTACCAATGCCATAAATACCACAACCAAAGGAATTGATTTTGTGGCAGATTATGATGTGAATTTAGGAGGTGGAAATCTTGGCATTTCACTGTTATACAACTACAATAAAAACAAAGTAGACGATACTTTAAACAATGTTCCGGCAATATTCGTTGGTCAGGAAGAAGTTTATTATGGACCACAAGAAAGAAGCTTGATCGAAACCAATACGCCATTGCACAAAGGAACTTTAGCTTTAAATTACGGAATCAATAAATTCAACTTCTTATTGAGAAACACTTATTTTGGTGAAGTTACCCGAAACGGTTTCCCTTTTGGAATCGAACAAGAACACAGCGGAAAAATCGTTACAGACTTAACAGCTGCATATAAAATTACCTCACAAATCCAATTGGTTCTTGGAGCCAATAATTTATTTGATGTTTTCCCAGACAAACAAGTTTATGAAAACAGTTATTTTGGAGTGTTTAAATACGCGCCAGTTCAAATGGGAACAACAGGTGCTTACTATTTTGCAAGATTAAGTTTCCGTTTATAAA
>NZ_DATIDY010000144.1:0-3073 GCF_035456085.1 Flavobacterium sp. | reverse complement strand
ACAGGAAAAGACCCATTGGTAAATACAAATAGAGTAGAAGATGTTTATACGTTTATTGAAAATGATTTAAAATATGCTGCAGCAAATCTTAAATCAAAAGTTAGATCGAGAACTCCTGGGTTTGAAAATATATTTGTGACTCAAGGTTCAGCTGAAGCTTTTTTAGCAAAAGTATATTTGTATGAAAAAAAATACGCTGAATCTAAAACAATGGCTGAAAAAGTAATTAATTCAGGCGAGTTTGGTTTGTTGCCAAATTTTGCAGATTTGTTTTTGACAAGTAAAAACAATAACCATGAGTCTATTTATTCTTGGCAATGGTCTGGTGCTATAAATAGTTATGGAGGTGGAAATTTTTCTAATATTCAGTATGGTATGGACGCTTTGAATGATAATGCTTCTTATGGAGCTACTTATATGCCAACTAACGATATTCAAAATGCTTTTGAAATTGGAGATTTAAGAAGAAAAGAATCCATTATGATTGATGGTGATGAATATCCTAAGCTTAAAGCGAATGGTGTTGAAGGTTTTGTTATGGATGCAAAAAAATATCCAACTCCAATTGACCAAACAGGTGCATTAGTGAAAAAATATGTTGTTGGTCAAGCAACTGGAGAAACCGGGCCAGCTGATCAATGGGGAGGAATGAACAATTGTACTTATATTATGCGTTATGCCGATCTTTTGTTAATCCATGCAGAGGCAATTATGGGTGGAGCTGCTGAAACTTCTAATGCTGCTGCAAAAGATTCATATAATAAAGTAAGAGTTAGAGCTGGTCTTGCTCCTTTAGGGACTAACGTGCCTTTAACAAAAGAGGCTTTATTTCATGAACGTAGAGTAGAGTTTGCTTTTGAAGGAGAGTTTTGGTTCGATTTAGGAAGATTACCACGTCAAGAAGCAATAGCTTTTGTTTCTCAACAAGATAGAGGTTTTGATTGGGGAGCAGTGTATTATACACCTACAGCAACTGATTTTATTTATCCAAAACCAGATATCGAAGTTAGAAAAAATCCAAAATTGAAAGAAGCTCCGGTTCCTTACGTTTTTAAATAATCTTAAAGAAATTTAACTATGAAAAATATAAAAAATAAAATAGTTTTGAAGTTGTGTTTTCTAGCTTCAATTTCAATTTTACTTCTCTCTTCTTGCTCAGATGATTCTGGAAGTAATGGTGGCGGGCCAGTAGAAGTAACAGGAATCACCAGATCAGTGGTTGACGATCCATTAGTGGAAGGCGACAGACAAGTTGATGTTCCTACGGATGTTATTAATGCTGGAAATTATTATATCATTAGAGGTTCTGGTTTTGCATCTTTAAAATCAATTTCGTTTAATGGCTTGGAGTCTTATTTCAATCCAACGATGGTTACAGATAATGCTATTGTGGTGCAGGTAGATGGAGACACGCCATATTATAACGAAATGGATGAAATGAAGATAGTAACTAGTTCAGGTACTTATAAATATACTATTCCAGTTCGACCTCCAAACCCTAATATTACAGGATTCCCAATCAATCCAAATCCTGGAGATGTAATCACAATTAAAGGAGAATTTTTTCTACACCCAGTTGTGAATTTTGGGGATACAAAAGTAGAACCTATTGAGGCATCTTTGACTGAAATTAAAGTACAAGTCCCTAATGATATTAAATTTAAGTATTTGTCTATTACTAATGTATCCGGTACTACAGTTGCTCCACAATCTTTTGGAAGTGCTATTTATGATGATGATAAAACTAATATTTGGGGTTGGGATGAAAAATGGGATGGAACCAATACCTTTGATTTAGCATATACTAAAGATTTTAGTCAAGGGTCTAAGAGTATTCAATGGAAATCAGGGGAATGGGATGCTTACATTATCGCTATGGCTTATTGGAATTTCACAGAGACAAACAAATACAAAGCCGTGAGATTTTCGATTAAAGGGGCAAAAGCTGGAAAAGTAAAGTTCTTTGTTAATGGAGATCCTGAACATAATATCAAGATTGTTGAATTTAAATCTGATAAATGGACTTATATAGAAATTCCTTTTAGTGATGTAGGTAATCCAACCACATTAGAAAAAATTGGGTGGCAGGAATTCGGTGGTTTTGGTGGAAACGAGATCTTACTGGATGATATCGGGTTAGTATTAAAATAATTTTGACGGATTCGAAAGAATGAATTTCGATTGTTAGCTGAAGTTCATTGATTAGATCTATAAATTAAAAACTAAAAGAGAATTTATGAAATGAGCATGATTTTAAATTGGTTGTAAAACCAATGATGATATGCGAATTACATATGACCGAAAAAAATAATAAATATCAACATATGAAAAATATATATAATAAATTAAAACATATTGCTGTATTTGCCTTTTTGGTTGCTGCAGTTTCTTCTTGTGATAATAACATTGAAGATATTGGAGGAGCCACACAAAATTACAACACAACATACGGATTGATTATAGCTAATAGCAATTTGACTGTGTTTACTAAAGCAATACAATTAGCCGGTTTAGAATCTACATTAAATACTACTGAAGATTTCACTTATTTTGTTCCTAACGATTCTACTTTAAATGCTTATTTGGTAGCTAACGGTTACGTAAATGCTTTGGGTTATCCAGATATTACTTTGGTTCCTGTTGCAGATTTAAAACAACTTGTTTTAAGCCATGTTGTCAAAGGTGTTAAAAAAAGAGTTGGTAAACTCGAAGGTGTTGCGGCTGATTATTTGGAAACAGGCGAATATGCCACAATGGCAAATACTGTGAATCCTGATTTATATTTATTAAGTGTAAATGTAACCAATGGTGTTCTAAAGGTAAATGGATCTGATAAAGTAGCGCCAGGGTTAGATTATTATGGAACAAATGGTTTTGTGCATGTTTTAGCTAATGTAGTTGAGTTAACTCCTCCAGCGCCGGTAATTTCAGGTTTGTCACAAGTATTGGCTTCTCCTGGAGATGTTATCACAATTACAGGACAACATTTTGTTAAAGTTAAAAGTGTTAAGTTTGGTTCTACTGCTGCAACATTTAAAGTAATATCTAAAACAGAAATTCAGGCAACTGTTCC
>NZ_DATIDY010000143.1:0-23551 GCF_035456085.1 Flavobacterium sp. | reverse complement strand
AGATGGTGAAAATGGGGTAGAATCCATTTTTGAAATCAATGGAGTTGGAACAACACCAGCAAAAGGAATTCAACAATATTCACAAGTACAAGGTGCACGCGGAACTGGTGGCTGGGGTTGGGGTTTCAATACTCCTTCGCTTAGTTTAGTAAATGCATATGAACCTGGAGATATTAGAAAAGGAGCTACAATTATTTTCAGAGGATCAACATTATATGATGGAAGAGTAGTGCCGACTACAGTTGAAAACGAACGATATAATTACAAAGCATATTCATCAGAATTTACCGGCGCTGATGATAGTGATGCAAACGTCATTTTTATAAGATATGCCGAAGTATTATTAATGAAAGCGGAAGCATTAAACGAGTTAGGACAAACAAGTCAGGCCATCCCTTTATTGAATCAAGTAAGAAATAGAGCTAAATTGCCTAATACAACTTTCACTTCTCAGGCTGATATACGAACTGCAATATGGAGAGAACGAAGAGTAGAATTAGCAATGGAGTTTGATAGATATTTTGATTTGGTGCGAACTGGTCAAGCCAAAGCTGCCTTTGCTGCTGATGGGAAAGTCTTTACAGAAGGAAAAAATGAATTATTTCCTATACCAGATTTATTTATAAAAGAAACAGGCGGTTTGTCTAAGCAAAATCCTGGTTATTAGTTTTATGATTAAAAAACAAAAAAATTATAATTGGTTTTACTTAAGTGTAATAGCATTACAGCACAGTTTTTGTGAAGGTTAAAAAAGTATTTTGTTATACACCTGATGCTAGTAATAAATCGGGTGTATATTTTTTAATTATCAAAACAATTTTTTAAAAAATGAAAAGTAATCTATTATTATTGTTTTTAATTTTTTTCTATTCGTCTAATTCAATTGGTCAGAATAATAAAACTACTAGTAAAACTGCAACAAAAACTTCCAAACCGACTATTGCATCATCAACCGATGAACAGATTTTAGACCAAGTCCAAAAAGATGCTATCAAATACTTTTGGGATTATGCAGAACCTAATTCAAAATTAGGGAGAGAACGCTATCATACAGATGATCCTAACTTCGAGGCAAATAAAGTTACCACAGGAGGTTCAGGATTTGGGCTAATGTCTTTGATTGTTGGTGTTGAAAGAGGTTTTATTCCAAGAGCCGAAGCTGTTAGCCGAATGACAACGGCTATGAATTTCCTCGAAAAAGCCGATAGATTTCATGGTGCTTGGTCCCATTGGATGGATGGAACTACTGGAAAAGCAATTTCCTTTGGTAATAAAGATGACGGCGGTGATATTGTCGAAACAGCTTTTTTATGCCAAGGTTTGATTGCAGTTCGTGAATATTTTAAAAATGGTAATGACCAAGAAAAAGCATTGTCTGCCAAAGCCGATAAACTCTGGAAAGGAGTAGAGTGGAAATGGTATACAAATGGCGAAAATGCAATGTATTGGCATTGGTCACCAACTTATCAATGGGAAATGAAATTCAAATTAGAAGGTTATAATGAATGTCTGATTGCTTATATTTTGGGCGCGGCTTCTCCAACACATCCTATTCCTAACGCTGCTTATCACGAAGGCTGGACTCGAAACGGGACAATAGCAACAACTAAAAAACAATACGGAATTCCTTTAGTTTTCAAATATAATACCGTTAGTGGAAATGCTGGACCATTGTTTTGGGCACAATATTCATATCTAGGATTAGACCCTACAAAACTTTCGGATAAGTATGCTAACTATTGGGAATTAACACAAAATCAATCTAAAATTATTTACAAATATTGTGTTGTAAATCCCAAAAAATGGAAAGGGTATTCAGATAAGTGTTGGGGACTTACAGCGAGTTACTCGCGAAATAAGGATGGATCAACAGGATATTCCGCTCATGATACTGATAATGATTTAGGTGTGATTACTCCAACTGCGGCATTGTCATCTTTTCCATATACACCAACCGAATCGATGAGGTTTTTACGTTTTTTATATAACGAAAATAAAGCAAAATATGTTGGTATAGCCGGTCCTTATGATGCTTTTTCACCACATTACAATTGGGTTACACCTCGTTATTTGGCAATAGATCAGGGAACCATTGCGCCAATGATTGAGAATTATCGTACCGGTTTGATATGGAAATTATTTATGAATGCACCAGAAGTAAAACAAGGTTTGACTAATCTGGGTTTTCATTCAGCGAAATATGGATTTTAATGAAACATTTTGAAGTTTTACGATTCATAAAATGATGTTAATAAATAATTGAATTAAAGTTATTTAAGGATATAGGCATGATTGTTGAAAACGAAAATGGTAATCCGGAATTCTTTAATTTTTAATTGAAATAAAAATAATAAAAATGAGAAAAATTGTAATTGTAATGCTGTTCAGTTCTTTATTTTTAGGCTATGGCCAAAAGAAAGAAAGCAAAAAGAATGTTAAGATCAAACCCAAAGCCGAATTCGTTGCTGAGTTATTATCAAAAATGACTTTGGATGAAAAATTAGGACAATTAAATTTACCAACTTCTGGTGATATTACTACTGGTCAAGCCAATAGCTCCAATATCGCCAAGAATATAGAAGAAGGAAAAGTGGGTGGTTTGTTTAATATCAAATCTGTTGCAAAAATAAAAGAAGTACAGCGAATTGCAGTTGAAAAAAGCCGATTGAAAATTCCTTTGATTTTTGGTATGGATGTGATTCATGGTTACGAAACTACATTCCCGATTCCGCTAGGATTGTCTTGTACTTGGGACATGAAATTGATCGAAAGAAGTGCTCAAATAGCAGCTCAGGAAGCAAGTGCTGATGGAATCAACTGGACATTTTCTCCTATGGTTGATATTTCTCGTGATCCTCGTTGGGGAAGAATTTCTGAAGGTTCTGGTGAAGATACGTATTTAGGAAGCCAAATTGCCAAAGCAATGGTAGATGGATACCAACAACATGACCTTTCTAAAAACAATTCGATTTTGGCATGTGTTAAACATTTTGCTTTGTATGGTGCGCCAGAAGCTGGTCGTGATTACAATACAGTTGACATGAGTCATATCAGAATGTACAATGAATATTTCCCTCCATATAAAGCCGCTGTTGATGCAGGAGCGGGTTCAGTGATGGCTTCTTTTAATGAAGTTGACGGAGTTCCAGCTACCGGAAATAAATGGTTAATGACCGATGTTTTAAGAAATCAATGGGGTTTTAAAGGTTTTGTGGTTACTGATTTCACTGGAATTCCAGAAATGATTGAACATGGAATGGGCGATTTGCAAGCGGTATCCGCATTAGCTTTAAATGCTGGTGTTGAAATGGATATGGTTGGCGAAGGATTCTTGAAGACTTTGAAAAAATCATTAGACGAAAAGAAAGTAACTATTGAGCAAATTGATCACGCAGTTACACTTATTTTGAATGCCAAATACGATTTAGGATTATTTGAAGATCCTTATAAATATTGCGATGTAAACAGAGCAAAAAATGAAATTTTTACTGCTGCTAGCCGTGATGAAGCCAGAAAAATTGCCGCTCAATCATTAGTTTTATTAAAAAATAAAGATCAATTATTACCTCTGAAAAAATCTGGAACAATTGCTCTTATCGGGCCATTAGCAGACGCCAAAGAGAATATGCCGGGAACTTGGAGTGTTGCTACAAAAATGGAAAATGCTGTGTCATTATTAGAAGGTGTTAAACAAGTTGCAGGAAAATCGACCAAAGTGCTTTATGCAAAAGGAAGCAATCTGGATTATGATGAAAATTTCGAAACCAAAGCGACAATGTTTGGTAAAACGTTACACAGAGATAATCGTTCTAAAGAAGAAATGATAGCCGAAGCTGTAAAAGTGGCTAACCAAGCTGATGTTATTGTTGCTGCACTTGGTGAATCTGCTGAGATGAGTGGTGAGAGTAGTAGCCGAACTAATTTAGAAATTCCTCAAGCTCAAAAAGATTTATTGAAAGAGTTATTAAAAACAGGAAAACCAGTTGTACTTGTTTTATTTGATGGTCGTCCATTAGTTATAAAAGATGAAAATGAAACTGTTCCTGCAATTCTAAATGTTTGGTTTGCGGGTACAGAAGCTGGTTATGCTATTGCCGATGTTTTGTTTGGTGATGTAAATCCTTCGGGAAAATTAACGGCAACTTTCCCTAGAAGCGTTGGACAAGTGCCAATTTATTATGCTCATAAAAATACAGGAAGACCATTAATGAATTCCGAAGGCAATTTCGAAAAATTCAGATCTAATTATATCGATGAAAGAAATGAACCATTATTCCCTTTTGGTTTTGGTTTGAGTTATACCAATTTTACGTATTCCAATCCTACCATTTCATCTGATAAAATGAATTCTAATGAAAAAATTAAAGTTAGTGTTGAGGTTGCCAATACTGGAAATTATGATGGAAAAGAAACCGTTCAATTATACATAAGAGATGTTGTTGGCTCTGTAACAAGACCAGTTAGAGAATTGAAAGGTTTCCAAAAAATAGATCTTAAAAAAGGAGAAAAACAAACAGTAACATTCGAAGTCAGTGTAGAAGATTTAAAATTCTATAATTCTGATTTAAAATTTGTAGCTGAACCTGGACAATTTGAAGTTTTCGTTGGAGGAAATTCAAACGCAGATAAAAAAGTTAGTTTTTATTTAGTTAATTAAGTTTGGTTAGTTATTTGGTTAGCCCTTCGTTTTTGGTTAGACGAAGGGCTTTTTTTTAATTATAATAATAAAAAAAACATCATAATGTATAAACAATTTCTAAAAATTATTGGGCTTTTATTGATTGGATTTATAACCAATATCACAGCACAAAATAGTAATGTTTCTGGAAAAACAGAATGGTTTGATCCTGCAAAACCAGCAACAACTTTTTGTAATCCAATAAACATCGGTTACAATTATACTACTTTCAATCATAACGGAATTCGAGAATCCCGTCGTTCAATTGCGGACCCTGTGATTATCACTTACAAAGGTGAATATTATTTATTTGCAACCAATCAGGCTGGATTTTTCTGGAGCAAAGATATGTCAAACTGGAACTTTGTTTATGGTAGTTTTCAACGTCAACCGGGTGATGACGACCAATGTGCACCAGCTGCTTGGGTTGTTAATGATACTTTATTTTACGTAGGTTCAACATGGAAGAAAGATCATCCAATTTGGAAAACTGTAGATCCAAAATCGGGAAGATGGACAAGACATGTAAACACAGCTATGTTGCCAACTTGGGATCCTGCCATTTTTCAGGATGATGACAAAAAAGTATATATGTATTATGGGTCAAGCGGAAAGTTACCTTTAATTGGCGTTGAGGTCGATTATAAAACATGGCTTCCAAAAGGAAATCAAGCGGATTATGCAAAGCTGTATGAAGCGACCGAAGTCGAAGATATTCAGAAACCTTATGGACAAGCAAAAGCTGTTGTTGGTTTAGACCCTGCGGCTCACGGTTGGGAGCGTTTTGGTCCAAATAATGATATGGAGCCTGCACCTTGGGGAAATTTTATTGAAGGAGCCTGGATGACCAAACATAACGGGAAATATTACATGCAATATGGTGCTCCGGCAACTGAATTTAAAGGGTATGCCAATGGTGTTCACGTAGGTGATAATCCTCTCGGGCCATTCACTTATCAAAAACACAATCCGATGTCATATAAACCAGGAGGTTTTGTAATTGGTGCTGGACACGGAAACACTTTTGCTGATAATTATGGCAATTATTGGAATACAGGAACTTGCAAAATATCAATAAAAGACCGTTTTGAACGAAGAATCGACATGTTTCCAGCCGGATTTGATAATGATGATATAATGTATTCGATCACGTCCTATGGCGATTTTCCAATTGTGCTGCCAACTGGCAAACGTGATCAGACTAAAGGAGCTTCAACAGGTTGGATGCTGCTTTCGTATAAAAAACCTGTAACAGTTTCATCTACGGAAGAGTGTAGAGAGATTGAAACCCATAGGGTCGATAACGGAAACAAAAAAGTATATGAGAAATTCTGCTACGATGCTCCCAATTTGACCGATGAAAATATTCAGACTTATTGGTCTGCAACTACTGATAAACCTGGTGAATGGCTACAACTTGATTTGGGTAGAAAGATGGAAATTAAAGCATTACAAATCAATTATGCCGATCATAAAGCAACTCAGTACAATAAAGCAATGGATATTTATTATCAATACCAGATTTTTATGTCTGATGATGCGCAAAATTGGACTTTGGTAGTGGATAAATCAAAAAACGATAAAGATGTACCTCATGATTATGTTGAATTGTCAAAACCAATTCAGGCTCGTTACATCAAAATGATCAATATTCATAATGCTTCGGGCTTATTTGCTGTTTCTGATTTTAGAGTTTTTGGAAATGGTTTGTCAGAGAAACCTAAAGCAGTTAGCGATTTTAAAGTGAAAAGAAATACAGCTGATTCTCGTAACGCAATTATTTCATGGAAAAAACAAACAGATGCAATTGGATATACTATTTATTACGGAATTGCTCCTGATAAACTGTATAATAACATAATGGTTTACGACGATAGTTCTTATGATTTTAGAGGCTTAGATAAAGGCACAAAATATTACTTTACAATTGAACCTTTTAATGAAAACGGAATTGGAACCAGGAATAAAATTATAGAAGTAAAATAGTTTTGATAGAGAAAATTGTTCATTAAAAAAGCCCTTTTGTTTTTTCAAAAGGGCTTTACTATTTCAAAACTTATTTTTTAGATTCTTCTAAAGAAAGTTTTCTAAATTCTTTTAAAAGTTTTTCTAAATCTAAAGTTGATTTACGTGCTCTTGTTCCAGCAGCTTTGTTTCCTTTTTCTATTTGCAATTCTGCATCAGTTTTAAGAACTTCAAATTCTGCAGAGATCTTTTCTAATAAATCTTTCATCGTATTATTATATTAAAATTAGCCAGCAAAAATAAAAGTTTGGATCAATGTTAAATCCAATTTAGTGTTAATTTTTTTACTTTTTTTATAAAAATTGAAGTATCCACTTCTGAATTATAACAAACTTTCTTAGTGTCAGTAAATTAAAATTTAAAGCTATTAATATTGAAAAAGACTATAAGAATATAAAATTAAAGGGCTATTTAAGTTTTTTCTGATTTTATATGAATTTTACTCAATAATTCCGAAATTGCACTAACGTAAAAATATAACTAAGACTAATTCAAAATGAAAAGAAACTTTCTTCTTGCTCTACTTTTTGTAAATGGCGTCACTTTATTTGCTCAAAATAAAGACGAACAATTTTTTAAACAAATCTATAGTTCATCACTAACCAATTCTAAGTGCTATTCATGGCTGGATCATTTGTCAAATAAAATTGGCTCCAGATTGTCAGGTTCAAATGGCGCACAAAAAGCTGTTGAATACACTAAAAGTCAAATGGAAACATTAGGTTTTGATAAAGTATATTTGCAAGAAGTTATGGTGCCACATTGGGTTCGCGGCGAAAAAGAAACCGCCTATATTCACGATAATAAAACCAAGACAGTAGTTCCAATTTGTGCGTTAGGAGGCTCAATTGCTACATCAAAAAATGGTCTTGAGGCCGAAGTAATAGAAGTTCATAGTCTTGCTGAACTGAAAGATTTAGGAACCGATAAAGTAAAAGGGAAAATCGTTTTCTATAACAGACCAATGAACCCGGACAATATTGACACTTTTGATTCGTATTTCAAAGCGGGTGATCAAAGACGTTCTGGAGCAAAGGAAGCTGCAAAATATGGAGCAGTAGGAACAATTGTGCGTTCTTTAAATTTGCGTTTAGATGATTTTCCGCATGCTGGCGGACAAAATTATGGTGATTTGCCAAAAGACCAATATATTCCTGCCGCTGCAATTAGCACCAATGGAGCGGAATTGTTAAGCAAGTCTTTGAAAAAAAATCCTAATTTAAAATTCTATTTTAAACAATCTTGTCAAACATTACCTGATGTTCTTTCATACAACGTTGTGGGCGAAATAAAAGGAACTGAACACCCAGAAAAAATAATGGTAGTTGGTGGACACCTTGATTCTTGGGATTTGGCTGATGGTTCTCACGACGATGGAGCAGGAGTTGTACAAAGTATGGAAGTAATGAATATTTTTAAAAATCTGAATTACAAACCCAAAAATACTCTTCGAGTTGTTCTTTTTATGAATGAAGAAAACGGTGGAAAAGGAGGAGCTAAGTACGAAGAACTTTCAAAACAAAATGGCGAGAATCATATTTTTGCTTTAGAAAGTGATTCGGGTGGATTTACTCCAAGAGGGTTTTCTTTTGAGGCAAATGATGTCAATTTTAAAAAAATACAAGCATATAAAAATCTTTTTGAACCCTATTTGATTCATAGCTTTACCATTGGAGAAGGTGGTTCGGATATTGAACATTTAACATCCAAAACAATTGTAAAGGCAGGATTAAAACCAGACCCACAGCGTTATTTTGATTATCACCACGCAGCCAATGATAAATTTGATGCTATAGATAAAAGGGAATTAGAACTTGGCGCAGCAACTATGACTGCATTAATTTATATGATTGATCAAAACGGAATAGAATAGTTTTATCATAATTTTAAAAATATATTGTAACCTGCAAGGAATTTAGTCCTGCAGGTTTTTTTGTATATAAAATTAAATAGTTTTAAAAATCTTCAGTGTTTAAAATTTTTGATGACTTAGTGGCTCAGCAACTTAGTAACTTAGCATTTCAGAATCTTAAATCTTGCTTTTAATTGCACAAAATAAATCCTACTTTAGCGTCTTATTTAAACAGTAAAAAAATGATCACCGAAGAGCAGTTTCAAAATGAATTAAAGATATTGATTGCAAATGCTATAAGAGAAGATGTAGGTTCTGGAGATTACAGTTCGCTAGCTTGTATTCCGGAAAATGCAAAAGGGAAAGCAAAATTATTGGTAAAAGAAGAAGGTATAATTGCTGGAGTCGCTTTGGCAAAAATGATATTTGAATATGTCGATCCGGAAATGCAGATTGAAACCTTTATCCAAGATGGTGCTGCAGTTAAAAAAGGTGATGTAGTTTTTCATGTTTCAGGGCGTTCTCAATCCATTTTAAAATCTGAAAGGGTAGTTTTAAATTCAATGCAGCGTATGAGTGCCATTGCAACAAAAACCAATAGTTATGTACAACTGCTAAAAGGTACTCAGACAAAAGTTCTGGATACCAGAAAAACAACGCCAGGATTCCGCATCGCCGAAAAATGGGCTGTTACAATTGGAGGAGGAGAAAATCACCGTTTTGCTTTGTATGATATGGTGATGTTAAAGGATAATCATATTGATTTTGCTGGCGGAATTACATTAGCAATTGCCAAAACAAAAGCGTATCTTCAAGAAAATAATTTAAATTTAAAAATAATTGTTGAAGCCAGAGATCTTTCAGAAATTGAAGAAATTTTAAAAAGCGAAGGTGTTCATCGTATATTAATTGATAATTTTAATTACGAAGATACTCGTAAAGCAGTAGCTTTAATCGGTAATAAATGTCAAACCGAATCTTCTGGAAATATAAATGAAGAAACGATGCGCAATTACGCTGAATGTGGAGTAAATTATATTTCGTCAGGAGCTTTAACTCATTCTGTTTATAATATGGATTTAAGTCTAAAAGCAATTTAGAATTATGACCTTTAAAACTGAGCAAAAACTCGAAAAAATTCCTGTTGTAAAAAATCTGATGCATATCTTGAAAAAGATCAAAATGCCAGGTTTGAAAGGTTTTTCATTTTATGATTTATTGGAATTATATTTCAAAGGAATCTTAGAAGGAGCGCTTACGTATCATGCTGGTGCAGTTGCGTTTAGTTTTTTTATGGCATTATTTCCTTTTACATTATTTATTTTAAACTTAATTCCCTATATACCAATTGAAGGATTTCAAGATGACTTTCTTCAATTTGTAAAAGAAGGGGTGCCGCCAAATACGTATGATGCAATTGCAAATATTATCAATGATATTTTAAATAATAGTCATTCAGGATTAGTGTCATCTGGGTTTTTATTGTCTATTTTCTTGATGGCAAATGGAATCAATGCAATACTTGGTGGTTTTGAATCATCTAAACATGTCTTAGAAAAAAGAGGTTTTTTATTGCAATATCTAACAGCATTGTGGATTTCCTTATTATTGTCAGTTATTTTGTTACTAACAGTGGCTACGATTGTTGTATTTGAAGTTGTTATTCAGTTAACAATGATTCAGGATGTTTTAAGTGATCAAATCCCGTTAATCATTATGGGAAGATATATTTTTGTAATTTTAATGATTCTTGTAGCGTCTTCAATTCTATTAAGATTTGGAACAAAACAGTCTCATAAACCGCCATTTATAAGTGTTGGATCTGTTTTTACAACAGTTCTTATAATTGTTTCTTCTTATTTTTTCGGAATTTGGGTACTACGATTTTCGAAATATAATCAACTTTATGGTTCGATAGGGACATTATTAATCATGATGTTTTATATATGGATTAACTGTATGATTTTATTATTAGGTTTTGAATTGAATGCGACAATTCGTAAATTGAGAAAAGAAAAGCAGGCATTAAAGTTGGATAATAAATTCGATTTTTAATTTGAATTTTGTATTCTTGCCAAATGTAATTCGGGTAATAATATTTCGAATATTAAAATTTAAACATTAATAATTTAAGAAAAAATGAAAAAAAGTATCATATTTAGTCTAGTTGTATTCTTTTCTATAATTTCCAATATACAATGTCAAAGTGTTTTAGGAAAATGGAAAACAATTGATGATGAAACCAATAAACCAAAATCGATTGTAGAAATCTATGAAAAATCAGGAAAAATATATGGTAAAGTAATAGAAATTTTTGAGGCAGAAAAAAGAAATAAAGTTTGTGAAGAATGTTCTGGAGAAGATAAAAATAAACCAATTCTAGGGATTACTGTTATTAAAGGGTTAAAAAAAGATGGAAATGAGTATGGTGATGGACAAATCCTTGATCCTAAAAACGGAAAATTATACAAATGTATCATCACATTAGAAGATAATGACAAATTGAAAGTGAGAGGCTATATTGGATTTTCATTGTTAGGAAGAACTCAATATTGGTATCGAGTGAAGTAATAAAGTTACTGGGTTACTAAGTTTAATATTGTTTTTCATTCTTTATGTTTAAAACAAAAAAGACTAGCTTAATTTGTCTGAAATTCTAAATGGTTTATTAAAAAGTCATTTTTTTATTTCCATAAAATTTAAAAATATTTAATGCATTTTGTAGAAGTTGTTTTACCGCTCTCTCTTGCCAAGACTTTTACATACAGAGTTTCGGAGGCTGAATTTCTTTTTATAAAGAAAGGAATGAGGATTACGGTACCTTTTGGTAAAAATAAAATCTACACGGCTTTAGTTATTGAAATTCATAATAACACACCAGAATTATACGAAGCCAAAGAAATCCATCAAATTCTTGATACTACTCCAATAGTAACTGAAATCCAAATCAATCATTGGTTTTGGATTGCTGAATACTATATGTGTGCCATTGGTGATGTGTACCGAAATGCTATGCCGACAGCATTGCTATTAGAAAGTGAAACAATAATCACAAAAAAAAATGATTTATTCATTGATGAAACATTGCTGGAAGATGATGAATATTTAATTTACGAAGCCTTACAACAGCAGAGTTCTTTAAAAATACAAGACATTATTTCAATTTTGAATAAGAAGAATATTTTTCCAATTATTCAAAAATTGATTGATAAAAAAATTCTCGTTCTAGAGGAGGAAATTCAGGAAATATATAAGCCAAAACTGGTAAAATATATAAAATTGCATTCAAAATATGAGAACGATCAAGGCTTAAAAGACTTGCTCGAAATTTTAAAAAGTTCAAAACAAAAAGAAATAGTTTTGAACTATTTTCAATTGAGCGCTTCCGAAAAAAAGCCGGTTTCGGTTAAAAAGCTTTTAGAAAAAGCACAATCTTCAAATGCGGTTGTTAAGGCATTGGTAGATAAGGAAATTCTGGAAGAGTATTTTGTACAAGAAGACCGAATCAATTTTACAGGAAAAGCTAGAGAAGATGAACTCCAGTTAAGTTCAGAACAACAGCAGGCTTTTGAAGCTATAAAAGAAAATTTTGAACAAAAATCGGTTTGTCTTTTGCACGGAATCACTTCGAGCGGAAAGACTGAAATTTATATTAAACTGATTGAAGAATATTTAGCAACAGGAAAACAAGTGTTGTATTTGTTACCGGAAATAGTTTTAACTGCACAATTAGTTTCTAGAATTCGAATACATTTTGGTAATAAAGTTGCTGTTTTTCATTCAAGATATAATAATAACGAAAGGGTAGAGATCTGGAATCAAGTGTTGTTGAATGCTGAAAAAGCACAAATTATTATTGGTGCCAGATCGGCTTTGTTTTTGCCATTTAATGATTTGGGGCTAATAATAATTGATGAAGAGCATGAACAAAATTTTAAACAATCAGATCCTTCTCCGCGATTTCATGCTCGTGATGCAGCTATTGTTTTGGCAAATGCATATAAAGCCAAAGTGCTTTTGGGTTCCGCAACACCAAGTATCGAAACTTATTATAATGCGAAATCTGATAAATTTGGATTTGTAGAAATTTTGAAACGTTTTGGAAACGCAAGTTTACCCGAAGTTCTTTTGGTGGATTTGAAAGATAAGTACTTTCGAAAAAAAATGAGCGGCCATTTCAGTGATGTTTTGATTGAAGAAATCACGACATCTTTGTCTATGGGCGAACAAGTAATTTTGTTTCAAAACAGAAGAGGGTATTCTCCAATAATAGAATGCATTACCTGTGGTCATGTTCCTCATTGTCAATCTTGTGATGTAAGTTTGACATATCATAAATATAAAAATCAATTGCGTTGTCATTATTGCGGATATTCTATTGCAAATCCTACTCATTGCCATTCTTGCCATAGCGTAGATTTAACTACAAAGGGTTTAGGAACTGAACAAATTGAACAAGAATTGGTAACTATTTTTCCAAATGCTAAAATTGGAAGGATGGACCAGGATACAACTCGTGGAAAGTTTGGCTTCGAAAAAATAATTGATAGTTTTAAGAATCGCGAATATGATATTTTGGTAGGAACTCAAATGCTTGCCAAAGGATTGGATTTTGACAATGTAAGTTTGGTCGGAATTATGAACGCTGATACAATGTTGTATCATCCAGATTTTAGAGCTTTTGAAAGAAGTTTTCAAATGATGACTCAGGTTGCTGGACGTTCAGGCAGATCAGATAAAAAAGGAAAAGTTATTATTCAGACTTATAACCCTAATCATAATACAATACAGCAAGTTACACATTCTGATTTTATTGGTATGTATAAAGAGCAATTGTACGACAGGCAAATATATAAGTATCCACCTTATTTTAGGATCATCAAATTATCCTTAAAACAACGTGATTTTGATAAGTTGAAAGAAGGTGCTTTGTGGTTGTATCAAGTTTTGAGTCAAAATTTGAATTTGCCAGTTTTAGGTCCCGAAGAGCCCGCTATTAATAGGATTAGAAATGAATATATAAGGACTATTATAATCAAGATTCCGCAAAATACTTCCATCATAGGCACAAAAAAAACTATTCAGAAAATACTGAATAGTTTTGAAGCCGTATCGCAATACAGATCAATAAAAGTTACAGTTAATGTAGATTTTTATTAAAGTAAAGTTTTTATGAATAGGCGAGAGCTTTTACTAGGTCTTCTTTTTTGTTTCTACTTAAAGGAATTTTAGTAACTCCAATTTCGGCAAATTTACTGTTAAAGCGATCAATCTTATCAATGTTGACAATATATGATTTGTGAACTCTAATGAATTTGTCTTTTGATAAATCATTTTCAAAAGATTTCATTGTCGAAAGTACAAGATTGCTATCATCTTCAGTAACAACTTTTACATAATCTCCAAAAGCTTCAATCCATTTAATCTTAGATGTAAAAATCTTCAGTTTTTTTAGATTACTCTTTATAAAGATATGTTCTCCTTCGTCTTCTTTATTTTCTCGTTTAAGAAGAAAATGGTCAATCGCTCTGCGCACAGAGGCGTTAAATCGTTCAATAGAAATAGGTTTTTGCAAATAATCAGTTGCATCATAATCAAAAGCTTTCATCGCATACTCCGCTTTTGAAGTAATGAAAATAATTTGCGGCTTCGTTTTTAAGCCGTCCAGAAAATCAAATCCACTAATCACTGGCATTTCTATATCAAGAAATATCAAATCAACATTGTGAACAGTCATGCAACTTTTAGCCTCAATTGCATTAGAAAAATCTCCAATTAGGTTTAAGTTAGTGTGATTATTAACTAATTTTGCAATAATCATTCTTTGTATTGAACTATCATCAACAACAACACAGTTTAGTTTCATAGTATCAAGTTTTTGATTCGGTAGGGTAAAAATAGTTTTTTTTTTTAATTAATTTAAGAAAATAAAATATTTTTTTCACCGTTCATCGATTATGCTTGCTTAACGTTTGTTTGTTTGAAAAAAAAGATTACTTTTGCACCCAATTTAACAAATAAATAAATTTTTTATGAATCATTATGAAACTGTTTTCATTTTAAATCCCGTTTTATCTGAAGTTCAGGTAAAGGAAACAGTAAGCAAATTTGAAGATTTTCTTACTAGTAGAGGAGCAGAAATGGTATCGAAAGAAGATTGGGGTCTGAAAAAAATGGCTTACGAAATTCAAAACAAAAAAAGTGGTTTTTACCATTTATTCGAATTCAAAGTTCCAGGAGAAGTTCTTATCGCTTTTGAAACTGAATTTAGACGTGACGAAAGAGTTATGCGTTTCTTAACTGTAAGTCTTGACAAACATGCTATTTCTTGGGCTGAAAGAAGAAGAGCAAAACTTAAATCTCAAAAAGCTTAATTATCATGGCAACATTACAACAATCTGCTTCAGGAAAAAAAGACGGAGATATCAGATATCTAACGCCTTTGAACATAGAAACTAACAAAACTAAAAAGTATTGTCGTTTCAAAAAATCAGGTATCAAATATGTAGATTATAAAGATGCTGATTTCTTATTGAAATTCGTTAATGAGCAAGGAAAAATTCTTCCTCGTCGTTTAACTGGAACTTCATTAAAATACCAAAGAAAAGTGTCTGTAGCTGTAAAAAGAGCTCGTCACTTAGCTTTAATGCCATACGTGGCCGATTTATTAAAATAATTATAAAATTAACAGTTGTTGGTTTTCTGTAATAGAAACCTAACTTCTCAAATAAAGGACAACAACATGGAACTTATTTTAAAGAAAGACGTTCAAAATTTAGGATTTAAAGACGATGTGGTAACTGTGAAAAACGGATACGGTCGTAATTACTTAATCCCACAAGGATTTGCTCAATTAGCTACTGCTTCTGCAAAGAAAGTATTGGCTGAGAACCTAAAACAAAGAGCGCACAAAGAAGCTAAAGTTGTTGCTGATGCTAAAGCATTAGCTGAAAACTTGAAAGCTTTGGAAATCAAAATTTCTGCAAAAGCAGGTGGTGAAAAATTATTTGGATCTATCACAAACATTGATATCGCTGAAGCTATCGCTAAAGCTGGTTATGAAATTGATAGAAAATTCATCACTTCTGGTATCGTTAAACGTATCGGTAAATATACTGCTTCAGTAAGATTACACAGAGATGTAATCGTTGAATTAGCATACGAAATTATCGCTGAAAAAGCATAATTTTAAAATGTATAAATTGAAATCCCGATGAAAATCGGGATTTTTTTTGTTTAAATAATTATCAAATAATAAAATGAAATATTCCAGACTAACCAAAGAACAATTCGAAGAATTGACGCAAGAATTTACTAATTTTTTAGCGGCGCAGGCAATTGATAAAGCTGAATGGGATCAGATAAAAAGTGAAAAACCAGAAGTAGCCGAACAGGAATTGGATGTTTTTTCAGATTTAATTTGGGAAGGGGTTTTGTCGAGAGCTACCTATTTAGAGTTTTTCTCTAAAAATCATATTTTCTTATTTCATTGTTTTGACACCTATATAAAATCAATTGTTTTGAAATCATTGGTTCCTGATGTTGATTTTTTGACTAAAGAAGGTTTGCAATGGTTAACTGATAATATGTTTACCGATACTATTGAGATGAAAGTTGGTAAAAAAGAATTTACAGAAGAACGTAATCTTTCCATTTTTCAATTGATTCAGCAAGGTTCTATTTTGAGTGACGGTCAATTATACAATCAAATAAATACGATTATTGAATCATAAAATTTGATTTTTAAACTTTAAAATGGTTATTTTGGTGGATTATTTAATCCGTCAGAATAGTCATTTTTTTTATGAATATAGAGCAAACCATTCAAACACTTCGAGAAGAACTTAATCTTCACAATCATAATTATTATGTGTTGGATAATCCGACATTGTCCGATTATGAGTTTGATATGAAATTAAAAGAACTTCAGGATTTAGAAAACAAACATCCTGAGTTTTTTGACGCTAACTCACCAACACAAAGAGTAGGTGGGACAATCACAAAAAATTTCAAAACTATTCCGCATGAATATCGCATGTATTCGTTGGATAATTCGTATTCCAAAGAAGATTTGCAGGATTGGGAAGCTAGAATTCAAAGAGCTTTAGGAAATGTTTCTTTGCAGTATACCTGCGAATTAAAATATGATGGAGCTTCTATAAGTATCACTTACGAAGATGGGAAATTAGCTCGGGCTGTCACTCGTGGCGATGGTTTTCAAGGTGATGATGTAACGAATAATATCAAGACAATTAAGTCTATTCCATTGCATTTAAAGGGCAATTTTCCATCACATTTTGCAATTCGTGGAGAGATTATATTGCCTTATGCAGGATTCGAAAAAATGAATCAGGAATTGATTGAAATTGGTGAAACTCCTTATTCTAATCCCCGAAATACTGCTTCTGGAAGTTTAAAATTGCAGGATAGCGCCGAAGTTTCAAAAAGACCTTTAGAATGTTTGTTGTATTTTATTGTCGGTAATCAATTGCCTTTTAAATCTCAATTTGAAGGTTTGGAAATGGCAAGAAGCTGGGGTTTTAAAGTGCCGAAAGAAGCCAAATTAGCAAATAATTTAGAAGAGGTTTTTGAATTTATAGAATATTGGGACACTCACAGGCATAAACTTCCTTATGAAACAGATGGGGTTGTAGTTAAGGTTAATGATTTTCATCAACAACAGGAATTAGGTTATACGGCTAAATCACCACGTTGGGCTATGGCGTATAAGTTTAAAGCGGAACAAGTTTTTACTCGCCTGAATTCCATTTCTTATCAAGTGGGAAGAACAGGAGCGATTACACCTGTTGCTAATTTGGAGCCAGTACAACTGGCCGGAACAATTGTAAAACGTGCTTCTTTGCATAATGCTGACCAGATTGAAAAATTAGACATTCGCATTGGAGATACTGTTTTTGTTGAAAAGGGTGGCGAAATCATTCCTAAAATTATTGCTGTTGATGTGGATAAGCGTCCTGATAATTCTGAACCCACAAAATATATAACGCACTGTCCTGAATGTAAAACAGAATTAGTTCGTACTGGAGGTGAAGCGAATCATTACTGTCCAAATTTTTATGGGTGCCCACCGCAAATTATAGGTAGAATTCAGCATTATATTTCTAGAAAAGCCATGGATATTGAAGGTCTTGGTGGAGAAACTGTTGCGTTATTATTCAATAATGGATTGGTGCATAATTACGCCGATTTATACGAATTAACGGTTGAGCAAATTCTTCCATTAGAAAGAATGGCTCAAAAATCAGCTGAAAATTTAGTAAAAGGTGTTGCTAATTCTAAGAATATTCCTTTTGAAAGTGTATTATTTGCCTTAGGTATTCGTTTTGTAGGGGAGACAGTTGCCAAAAAGTTAGCCAAACATTACAAAAATATTGATGCTTTAGAAAAAGCAACTCTGATGGATTTGATTTTGGTAGATGAAATAGGGGAGAGAATCGCTCAAAGTGTTGTTGATTTCTTTGCTAATAATGAAAATAAACTTATCATCGAAAGGTTGAAAAGCTATGGAGTACAATTTGAAATTATTGAGAAAATTAATCCAAATGCAACTGAAAAATTCTTAGGAAAAACATTTGTGGTTTCCGGTGTCTTTTCAACATTTTCACGAGATGAACTAAAAAAAGCTATAGAAGATAATGGCGGAAAAGTCGGAAGTTCAATTTCTTCTAAAACAGATTTTGTTGTGGCTGGCGATAATATGGGACCTGCAAAATTGGAAAAAGCGAGTAAGTTGAATATTTCAATAATTTCTGAGGATCAATTTATAGGAATGTTGAATGAAAGTTAGTGCTCCTTCACTTATTTTATTTTTTGTGGCATCAATTTTATCTATTATTTTTAGATTAAATGGTCAGGAAATGATTGAGCTTTATTTAAGATCTACCATAATTCCTTCTCTATTTATTTATTATTTGGTGTCCAATAATTATAAAATTTCTGTTTTTAGAGCAATAATACTTTTTGCTTTATTTATAAGGGATGTTTTAGTTGTTTTAAAGATGCCAGAGTCTCCTTTAGGGTCTTTCGTGTGTGTTTTATTTGTCTATATTCTATTATTATACATTGCTTTTCAAGACTTTGAATCTTTTAAGTTTGATAAAAACGATCTCATTTCTGTCTTTATTAGTATAGTAGGAATTAGCACAATCTGCTATTCTGTTTTAAATTTAAAACTTGAAAATCTAGAGCTCGACTTTTCTTTATATGTTTTTTTTGGTATAATCTTAAGTTTACTAAGTGTTTTTTCGGTTTTGAATTATATAAAGAATAGTAGTGATGTTTTTTTTAATGCTTTGTTAATGTGCGTTTGTTTTGTGGTCTCTGATATATTTTTTGTAGTTTCAAAATTTTATTTTTATACAGAAGCTTTTGCTTTAATTAGTTTAATAACGCAATTTCTTTCGTATTTTTTTATGGTGAATTATTTTTTAGAAAAAAATAAAGAAGTTGGAGAGTTAAACAATTATTGATTTTCCTCGAGTTTTTATTTCTTTATTAGAATTAAAATAAAAAACGATTCTGCCTAAATTTATTCCATAACAACTTGATTGACCAAAACTTCTTTTTAGATTGAAGTTTTTACGATGTTGGCTTGTCCGGAAAGTACGAGTTGTGGTTACCAATAAAATATCTTTTTTGGGACTGTAAAATTTTACTGCTACAAGAAATAATAAAAATAAAAGTTAGGAATGTAACAAAAAGTTTTAAAAAGTCATTGTAGTTTTTTAGATTTACCATCTCAAATGTAACTTAAATAATTAAATTTGTAATCTTGTAAAAGTACTATGTTTTTAAAAATTATAAAGAGCTTTTTATTAAAAAAATCCTTGAAAACACAGCTACGTGAGGTTAAAGACGTGTCTTTAGATCAAGCTGTTTCCAGGGTTGGATTAATTGTTGATGAAAGCCATTTTTTTGAAACACAAGCATTAAAGCGAGAAATTATCGATAATGGTATTAATGAGAATGATATAAAAATCATTGTTTACCGTGATAATTTTAAAGATAAAGAAAATTATTTCGAATCTACATTTGGCCTCAAACATTTAAATCTGAAAAATGAATTTTTGGATCCCGTTATAGATGACTTTGTTTCAGATGAATTTGATTTGTTGATTAGTTATTATGATGAGGAAAAACCTTTTTTGTTAAAAGTGACTAATAGTTCTAAAGCAAAATTTAAAATTGGCTTTTCAACAATAGATAAAAGACTCAATCATTTGATGATAAATACTAGTATTGAGAACTACAAAAGTTTTATTAGTGAAACTTTTAAATACTTGAAAATATTAAATAAAGAAATTAAATAAAAATATAAATTAAATTATGCAATCATTAATAGGAACAGGAGTTGCTTTAATAACACCTTTTAAAGACGATTTTACAGTTGATGTTGAAGCTCTAAGAAGAATTGTGAATTTCTCGATAGACGGTGGTGTTGAATATCTTGTTATACTTGGAACTACGGCAGAAAATGCAACATTAACTACTGCAGAAAAAGAGTTGGTAATTAATACTATAGTTGATGTAAATGCCGGAAGATTACCATTGATTCTGGGAGTTGGCGGCAATAACACATTAGCTATTGTTGACGAATTAAAGACAAGAGACTTTTCAGCTTTTGAAGCTATTTTATCTGTTTCTCCTTATTATAATAAACCAAGTCAGGAAGGGATATATCAGCATTTTAAAGCTATTGCAGAAGCCTCTCCAATTCCGGTAATTTTGTACAATGTACCAGGAAGAACCTCTAGTAATATGCTACCTTCAACTGTTATCAGATTGGCAAAAGATTTTGAAAATATTGTTGCAATAAAAGAAGCTGCCGGCGATATAGTTCAGGCAATGCAGCTTATAAAAAATAAGCCTAAAGATTTCTTAGTGATTTCGGGTGATGATATGATTGCATTACCAATGGTTTTGGCTGGTGGATCTGGTGTTATATCAGTAATTGGTCAAGGTTTTCCTAAAGAATTTTCCGAAATGATTCGTTTAGGATTGAATAGAAAAGTAGATGATGCTTACAAACTTCACTATTTATTAGCTGATTGTATCGATATGATTTTTGAACAAGGAAATCCTGCAGGAATAAAAGAGGTTTTTAAAAGCCTTGGTATAACTGAGAATGTATTGCGTTTACCATTGGTTTGTGTTGATGAATCTTTATCAAATCGATTAGATGTTTTCGTTAAAAATATGGTGAAAAGTTCTTAAAACACAACAGTTTTTTTAATTAAAGAAATATTTTGTAAAAGCTAAATTAATAACTAAATTTGCCACCTAACTTTGGTGGCTTTTATTGCGTTTATACATTAGCAATAATATTAAAATCTAGTAGATAAAAATGAGAAAAATAATATCTGTATTGCTTGTTGTTTTGTTTTTTAGCTCTTGTGGTGAATATCAGGATGCATTAAAGAAAGAAGACGTGGCTGTAAAGTTCGATGTTGGAACAAAATTATATGATGCAGGTAAGTATTCAAAGGCTATTAGACTTTTTGAACAATTAACTCCAACTTATAGAGGAAAGCCTCAGGGTGAGAAGTTGTTTTACATGTATTCACAATCACTTTATAAAACAAAGCAATATAATTTGGCAGGATATCAATTTGATAGTTTTGTTTCTGGTTATCCAAGAAGTGAAAAAGCAGAAGAATGCTCATTTTTAGGAGCAAAAAGTTATGCTATGTTATCTCCAGTTTACAGCATTGACCAAACTGATACCTATAAAGCTATTGAAAAAATGCAAGCTTTTATTGATCGTTATCCAAATTCTCAATACATCGCTGAAGCGAATGCTACATCAAAAATGTTAAATGACAAAATTGAGCGCAAAGTTTATGAAAATGCATTAGAATACAATAAAATTTCAAATTACAAATCTGCTTTGATTGCTTTTGATAATTTTATTGCAGATTATCCAGGAACTCCTCTTAAAGAAAAAGCATTATATTATAAATTGGATTCAGCTTATTTATTAGCAATGAACAGTGTTTATGTAAAAATGGAAGAGAGATTGGTTACCGCTAAAAACTGTTATAATAATTTGATTAAATTCAAACCAGATACAGAATACAGAAGTAAAGCAGACGAAATGTTAGCTAAAATTGATGTTGAGTTACAAAAATTTAATAAATAAATAAAAGTCATGGATTTAAAAAAGACAAATGCTCCAGTAAATACAATAACTTATAATAAAACTGTTATTGAAGAACCTACTGGAAATGTGTATGAGGCGATAACAATTATGGCTAAAAGAGCAAATCAAATTAATTCTGAAATCAAAAAAGAATTAACTGAGAAATTAGAGGAATTTGCTACTTATAATGATAGTTTGGAAGAAGTTTTTGAAAATAAAGAACAAATAGAAGTTTCTAAATTCTATGAAAAACTTCCAAAGCCACATGCTTTAGCCGTTCAGGAATGGTTTGAAGGTAAGATTTACTATAGAGAAGCAAATAAATAATATTACTGATGTCAGTTTTAAGCGGAAAAAAGATTTTGCTGGGAATATCTGGCGGAATTGCTGCATATAAAACGGCCTCCTTAGTAAGACTCTTCATAAAAGCAGGTGCACATGTCCAAGTGATCATGACACCTGCTTCTAAGGATTTTATAACCCCACTTACTTTATCAACTCTTTCTAAGAATCCAGTTTTTTCAGAATTTTATAATAAAGATGAAAAAAATGAGGAATGGAATAGTCATGTCGAATTGGGACTTTGGGCTGATCTAATGGTGATTGCACCAGCAACTGCCAATACTTTGTCCAAAATGGCAAATGGGTTATGTGATAATCTTTTAATAGCTTGTTACTTATCGGCTAAATGTCCTGTTTATTTTGCACCAGCAATGGATTTGGATATGTATATTCACCCATCAACTATTGAGAGTTTTAATTGTTTAAAGGGATTTGGAAATATAATGATTCCTGCTGAAAATGGAGAATTAGCCAGCGGTTTATCTGGCGAAGGTCGAATGGCAGAACCTGAAAATATTGTCTCATTTTTAGAAGCAGATCTTGAAAGCAAATTGCCTTTGAAAGGGAAAAAGATTTTAATTACAGCTGGGCCAACCTATGAGGCAATTGATCCGGTTCGTTTTATTGGAAACCATTCTTCTGGCAAAATGGGTTTTGATATTGCCCAAAGTGCTGCTAACTTAGGAGCGTCAGTTATATTGATTTCAGGACCAACTCATTGTAAAATAAATCATGCTTTGGTGCAAGTAATTCCTATTGTATCTGCACAAGAAATGTATGAAGCCTGTCATCAGTATTATCAAGATATGGATGCAGTTATTGCAGCAGCTGCAGTAGCCGATTACCGACCTGTGAATGTAGCTTCGCAAAAGATAAAAAAAGCATCAGATGATTTTTCTATAAATCTTGAGAAAACCAAAGATATATTGGCATCCCTTGGTGAAGTCAAGAAAAATCAGTTTTTAATTGGATTTGCCTTGGAAACTGAAAATGAAATTGAAAATGCTAAAGCAAAAATCCAGAAAAAAAACTTAGATTTGATAGTTCTTAATTCGCTGCAGGATAAAGGAGCCGGATTTGGAAAAAGCACCAATAAAGTTACTTTTATTGATAGTAAGTTTCAAATTGAACCAATGGATTTGAAATCCAAAGAAGCTGTAGCGGATGATATTTTAAACAAAGTAATTGCACATTTTTATGGTTAGATTTGTTTTGTTTTTATTTTTTAGCTGTGGTTTTCTTCAAGCCCAACAGTTGAATTGTACAGTGACTTTAAATACACAAAAATTAAGCAATGCCAATCAACAGGTTTTTAAAACACTGGAAAATGCTTTAAATGAGTTTGTTAATAAAACGGACTGGACAGGACAATCGCTTACGCAAAAAGAAAAGGTAGATTGTTCGATGTATATTACTATTTCCAGTTATTCTTCTGATCAATTTGTTGCGAATATTCAGGTGCAATCTTCCAGGAATATTTTCAATTCGACTTATT
>NZ_DATIDY010000142.1:0-14432 GCF_035456085.1 Flavobacterium sp. | reverse complement strand
CCTTATTCTACGGTTATTGAGAGTAAAGAAGGTGAATTGCTTGGCGCGAAAATTGCTCGTGACGGTCAATGGCGATTTCCTGCGCAAGATAGTGTACCCAATAAATTCAAAAAGTGCATTGTTTATTTTGAAGACGAATATTTCTATAAACACCCTGGTTTCAATCCTGTCGCGATGTTCAATGCTTTTCAGCAAAATAGGAAAGCTGGCAAAGTCGTTCGTGGCGGAAGTACACTCACACAACAAGTGATTCGTTTGTATAGAAAGGACAAAGGGCGAACTTATTTTGAAAAAGCCATAGAACTTATCCTTGCCACTAGATTAGAACTAGGTTATTCCAAAAATGAAATATTAGAATTATACTCGGCACATGCCCCTTTTGGTGGAAATGTTGTCGGACTCGAAATGGCTTCGTGGCGGTATTTTGGATTGCAATCGTATCAATTATCTTGGGCGGAGTGTGCTACTTTGGCCGTTTTGCCAAATGCTCCAAGTCTGATTTATCCTGGGAAAAATCATAGTAAACTGCTTAATAAACGAAATCGTCTTTTGCTAAAACTACATCAGAATGGAGTGATTGATAAGCAAACCTATGAACTTTCTATTGACGAACCTTTACCTCAAAAACCATTTGATTTACCACAAATTGCGCCTCATTTATTGCAACATGTGGCTAAAAATCAGGAAGGAACTCGAGTAAAAACAACGATCGATATTGGCTTGCAAAACAGAGTGAATCAAATTGCGAGGTATTATTACAATCAATACAAGCAAAATGAAGTTCACAACTTGGCTGTTTTGGTTATTGATGTATCGAATAGAAAAATACTGAGTTACGTTGGGAATTCTCCAGCGGATATAAACCATCAAAAAGATGTCGATATTATCGATGCACCAAGAAGCACAGGAAGTATTCTAAAACCGCTTTTATACGCAGGAATGCTCGACGATGGGGAGTTGTTGCCAAATACATTGGTTGCTGATATTCCAACACAAATTTCGGGTTACACACCACAAAATTTCAATTTGACATTTGATGGTGCTGTTCCGGCGCATAGAGCATTGGCTCGCTCTTTGAATATTCCTGCCGTATTGATGTTGCAGGATTTTGGTGTGAATAAGTTTTATGAAGAATTGCAACGGTTTAAGCTGAGAGATATTAATAAACCGCCAGATCATTATGGTTTATCCCTTATTTTGGGTGGAGCCGAAAGCAATTTGTGGGATTTGTGTAGAACTTATGCGGGATTGTCTTCGACTTTAAATTATTTCAATAAAAATCAGGGACAATACAGAACGAATGAATTTGCCGAACTCAATTATCAGGAAGATTTTCAAACTGATTTTGGAGAAGAAACGAAGCAAAAAAACATATTGGGTGCCGGTTCGATTTGGCTGACTTATAATGCAATGGAACAAGTGAATCGACCAGAAGGTGACGAAGCTTGGAAGTTCTATGACAGTTCTCTCAAAATTGCCTGGAAAACAGGAACAAGCTTTGGAAATCGCGATGCTTGGGCGATAGGAACGAATTCGCGTTATGTAGTAGGAGTTTGGGTTGGAAATGCAACAGGCGAAGGGCGGCCAAGTTTAACTGGAGTTACAAGCGCTGCTCCTATTTTGTTTGATGTTTTTAATTTATTGCCAAGACAAAGGTGGTTTGAAACGCCTTATAAGGATTTAGAAGAAGTTGAGGTGTGTAGTTTAAGCGGCCATTTGGCAAAAGAAGGTTGTCCAATAATTAAACAATGGGTCTCCAAGAAAGGAAAAAACACGACTATTTGCCCATATCATAAAATGGTACATTTAGATAAGTCACTACAATTTCAGGTCAATAGCAGTTGTGAGAATATAGAAAATATAGTGACCAAGAACTGGTTTGTATTACCTCCTGTAATGGCTTGGTATTACAAAAGTCAGCATATAGAATATTTGCCTTTGCCTCCGTTTAGGGATGATTGTATGGGAGCTCAAACCACGACGATGGATTTTATTTATCCTAAAATCAACAGCAAAATCTATCTTACTAAAAATTTTAATAGTGAAGTTCAGCCTGTAATTCTAAAGGTAGCTCATTCGCAACGGGAGAGTAAATTATTTTGGTATGTGGATAATGTGTATAAAGGCAGTACCAAAACCTTTCATGAAATGCCAATTTCGGCTACGACAGGGTTCCATTATATTACAGTTGTGGATGAATTTGGGAATGAAATTAGAAGGAAAATTGAGATTGTAAAAGAATAGATTAAGTTAAGAACTTCTTTCGGAATTTTTTTAAATATAGTTCTCGCAACGACGCGAAGGCACAGAGAAAATCGGTTCCAAAGTTTGTGTCTTCACGTCTTTGCGAGAAAACAAAGTTGATAGCTTGTATGAAACAGATAACTGGAAATAGCTCCCAAAAAGACATAAAAAAACCGCCAATCTTTCGAAAAGGCGGTTTTTGATTTTATTCATTGATAACATTTCCTTTTTCATCATAGAAATGATATTCTAAATACGTGTAAGCGTCACGTGGTATGATTTTCACCCATTTTTTGTGTTCAAAAAACCATTTTGAACGCAATGATGGAAAACCTTTACTGAGGTATGCAGCCACAAATGGATGTGTGTTGAGCACAACTTTTTTGTGGTTTTTTAAAACTCTTTCGAGATCAGAGGTGATTCGGTCAATGATTGATATTGGTGCCTCAATTTCACCATTTTCATTATTTGGATCTTCCTCTCTTGTTTTTATATTTACTTCTGGTCTTACTCTTTGTCTGGTAATCTGGACTAGCCCAAATTTACTCGGCGGTAAGATTTTGTGTTTCGCTTTATCGTCACTCATTTCTTCCCTCAGGAAGTCGAATAAGATCTTGCGATTTTCTGGATTAGACATATCGATAAAATCAACTACTATGATTCCGCCCATATCTCTAAGACGTAATTGTCTTGCGATTTCGGCTGCTGCAATCATATTGACTTCCATGGCAGTATCTTCCTGGTTGGTAGCTTTATTAGAACGGTTTCCGCTGTTTACGTCTATAACGTGTAGTGCTTCAGTGTGTTCAATAATAAGGTAAGCTCCTTTGGCCATGGAAACTGTTTTTCCAAATGAAGTCTTGATTTGTCTCTCTATATTGTATTTCTCAAAAATAGGCGTGTCTTTGGACTGATAGAACTTAACAATTGATTGTTTGGATGGTGCAATTTCTTGCAAATAATCCTTAGTTTGATGGTACAACTCTTCATCATCAATTTGAATACCGCTAAAGGTATCATTAAATACATCTCTTAATATAGAAGAAGCTCTATTAAGCTCTCCTAATATTTTGGATGGATGATGAGCAGTTGGTAATTTTTTACACATTGCATTCCATCTGCTGAGCAGGTTCTGCAAATCTTTTTCTAATTCTACTGTGCTTTTGCCTTCGGCTACTGTACGTACAATAACACCAAATCCTTTTGGTTTGACGGATTGTACAAGACGTTTCAAACGTTCCTTTTCTTTTTTGTCTTCTATTTTTTGTGATATAGAAACTCGGTCAGAAAACGGAACCAAAACAATAAATCTTCCGGCTAGGGAAAGCTCTGCACTTATCCTTGGCCCCTTGGTCGATATAGGTTCTTTGACGACTTGCACCAAAACAGACTGATTGGCACTGATTACGTCTGTAATCGTTCCGTTCTTGTCTATTTCTTTTTCAAACTGAAAGTTTTTTAGGGAGAAATCTTTTATTTTACCTGCGCTTACAAGTTTTATGAATTTCAGCTGGGAAGTTAAGTTAGGTCCTAAATCGTGATAATGTAAAAAGGCATCCTTTTCGAAGCCAACATTTACAAAAGCAGCGTTAAGTCCAGCAACTGGTTTCCTTATTTTGGCGATAAAAATATCGCCAACTTGAAAGTTGCTTTTCTCTTCTTCCTTGTGTAATTCAATTAGTTTTCCATCTTTTAATAAGGCAAAATCCACAAAGTCAGAACTAGATCGAATGATCAATTCTTTATTCATTTGTAAATTTTTATCCGAACTTATTGGTTGTCGGTTGTCGGTTGTTGGTTATTGGAAACTCCATCAACTATCAACTATCAACCATCAACTTTTCAAGTAAGGATGGATTAAACAATATTTGAACAGGTTTGTTTACCCGGTGATTTTTAGTTTGCAGTGTTGAGATATCAGTTCGCAGTGATTGTATACTGCAAACTGAATAATTGCTTACTGAAAATCGATTTCAATGAACTTAAAAAAGAAAAAAGTAGTTTAAAACTACTTTTTCTTTTTGTGACGGTTAGCTCTCGCTCTTTTTTTGCGTTTGTGCGTTGCTACCTTATGTCTCTTTCTTTTTTTACCACTTGGCATATCTGAATGATTTATAATTAATTAATAGTGTTATTATTTTGCTTCGTTGTTCACTTTAACTCCTTCTACAAAAACTTTTGCAGGTTTAAAAGCAGGAATGTTGTGTGCTGGTATTTTGATAGTGGTATTTTTAGAAATATTTCTTCCAGTTTTTTCAGCTCTTGTTTTAACGATAAAACTACCGAAACCTCTTAGGTAAACATTATCACCAGTTTCTAGTGAATTTTTTACTTCGTTCATAAATGTCTCTACAGTTGCTTGCACATCACCTTTTTCAAGACCTAATTTTTCTGAAATTTTTGCTACGATATCTGCTTTCGTCATTTTACTTTCCTTTTTAATATGTTGTAATAGTTTTTTTGAGTCTGCAAATATATGAATTAAAAAAACAATAAATCAACCTAAATAGTTAAATTTTAATTACATAAACATTTACTTTTGTTTTTTAAACTTTTATTATGATTTTTTCTAACGTACTAATTAACTGGTACTTACAAAACAAAAGAGATTTGCCATGGCGAAAAACAACCGATCCTTACCCCATTTGGCTGTCAGAAATTATGCTTCAACAAACGCGAGTTGCGCAAGGAATGCCATATTTTTTGTCGTTCACAACGTCTTTTCCTACTGTTTTTGATCTGGCAAAAGCCGATGAAGAGCAGGTTTTGAAACTTTGGCAGGGCTTAGGATATTATTCGCGTGCTCGTAATTTGCACAAAACCTCCCAAATCATAGCTAATGAAATGAACGGAGTTTTTCCTAATAGTTATAATGATTTGTTGAAGCTAAAAGGTATTGGCGAATATACTGCTGCGGC
Organism: Flavobacterium sp.; assembly: GCF_035456085.1. Classification (GTDB taxonomy): domain Bacteria; phylum Bacteroidota; class Bacteroidia; order Flavobacteriales; family Flavobacteriaceae; genus Flavobacterium. The sequence goes on along the minus strand of NZ_DATIDY010000142.1, from coordinate 9,270 downwards.
AATTGCTTCTTTCTCCTATAATGAAGTTGTTCCTGTTGTAGATGGGAATGTGTTTCGGGTGCTTTCCCGGTTTTTTGATATTGAAACGGATATTGCCCAGGCATCCGCCAAAAAAGAATTTGCAGCTTTGGCTTTGGAATTAATGCCAAAAGATAATCCAGCCTTATTCAATCAAGCCATAATGGAGTTTGGCGCGTTGCAATGTGTTCCTAAAAATCCGGATTGCAGCATTTGTGTTTTTAACGAAAGTTGTGGCGCTTTACAAAAAAACAAAGTAAATCAACTTCCTGTAAAATCTAAGAAACTCAAAGCTCGTAACCGTTACTTTAATTATATAATTGCCATTGATGAAATTAAGAATACCATTATTCAGAAGCGTACCTCGAAAGGAATCTGGCATAATCTATATGAATTTCCCTTAATTGAAACAGAAAGTGTCGAAGACTTTGATACAATCGCTCATCAAGTTCAGCATTTTTTACCTGTAGAAAACAAAGTAGTGAGTCTATTAGGATATAATGAAGAAAGTATCATTCATAAACTCTCACATCAACATTTGCACATTAAGTTTTGGAAAGCAACTGTAAAAGGTAAGCTTGAAAAAGGAATCGATCTTGAAACCCTGAAAACCTTTCCATTTCCAATTGTGATTCATAATTTCATTGAAGATAAATTGTAAACCTGCCAGTCTCGTAAAAGTTAAAACACCAAAAATATTTAACAATATATATCGGTAATGATAAATGTTTTTAGGTAAGAATTAATACTAATACAGCTATTAATGATTTGTTTTTTTGTAAAATAGCATAAAAGTGTATTTCAAAAAATAATGTACCTTTGTTAAAATACCACACAATCATGAACGGAACATTAAATAAAGTGATGCTCATTGGCCATCTTGGCGATGATGTCAAAATGCATTATTTTGAAGGAGGGAATTGCATAGGCAGATTTCAATTGGCAACAAATGAAGTTTATGTCAATAAAACAACCAACGAGAAAATTGTTTCTACAGAATGGCATAACCTGGTAGTGAGAAATAAAGCTGCCGAAATTTGCGAAAAGTATCTTTCAAAAGGAGATAAAATTTATGTGGAAGGCCGTATCAAATCGAGACAATGGCAAGCTGAGGATGGTACGACAAAACATACAGTGGAAATTCAGGTGACTGAGTTTACTTTTTTGACTACCAAAAAGGATTCAGAAAGTAAAGGATTAAATTCATCAGAGTCCACAAAAAATACTAACTTTGACGATCAAAATAAAGGTTTGCCAATCAATGACTTACCTTTTTAATTGTTTAACTAATATATACGAATTTGGACCCAGAGCCCAGTTTAGAGATTACTTCTCAACTTGATCTTACTTTAATATTCGGTTTTACCGGAATTATTATTTTGCTGTTTTGTTCAGCAATTGTTTCTGGAGCCGAAGTAGCTTTATTCTCCCTTTCACAAAAAGATTTAGAAGATTCCTTTTCAGAAGATAATTCGAAAGGAAAAATTATTTCTTATCTTTTAGAAAAACCAAAAAAACTTTTAGCGACCTTACTTGTAGCCAATAATTTTATCAATATTGGTGTGGTGATTTTGTTTTCTTCTGTGGGAAAAAATGTTTTTGCAGTTATAGAATCTCCCGTTTTAAAATTCATAGTCGAAGTAGTTTTAGTAACTTTTCTGTTGTTGCTTTTTGGTGAAGTGTTGCCAAAAGTTTATGCCAGTAGGAATAATGTAAAATTTGCCCATTTAGTTGCTTATCCTATTGCTGGATTAGACAAGATTTTGTCGCCGGTAAGTATGCCAATGCGATCCGTTACTTTGTTTTTGCAAAATAAATTAGGAAAACAAAAAACAAATTTCTCCGTAGACCAGCTTTCGCAAGCATTAGAGTTAACATCGAATGAAGAAACTTCAACCGATGAACAAAAAATATTAGAGGGAATTGTTTCTTTCGGAAATACGGATACCAAACAAGTAATGAGTCCAAGAATTGATGTTTTTGCTTTGGAAATAACAGAATCATTTGCGTCAATTTATCCAAAAATCATCGAAAAAGGATTTTCGAGAATTCCTGTCTATCGAGATAATATCGACCAAATTGAAGGCGTCTTGTTTGTCAAGGATTTACTTCCATACATTAATGATGCAGACTTTGATTGGATAACCTTATTGAGAGAACCATTTTTTGTTCCAGAAAATAAAAAATTGGATAATTTGCTCAAAGACTTTCAAAGTATGAAAAGTCACTTAGCCATTGTTGTAGATGAGTATGGAGGAACATCAGGATTGGTCTCGTTAGAAGATGTTATTGAGGAAATTGTTGGTGATATCAGTGATGAATTTGATGATGAACCTGTTAATTTTTCAAAAATTGACGATAGAAATTATATTTTTGAAGGCAAAATAAATCTAAAAGACTTTTTCAGAATCATTGATGTAGATGAAAATTTATTCGAAGAGAAAAAAGGAGAAGCCGAAACATTAGCCGGATTTATTTTGGAATTATTGGGTAATTTCCCTGAAAAAGGAGAGGAAATAGTTTTTGAAAACTGTACGTTTGTCATCGAATCTGTAGATCAAAAACGCGTCAAACAAATTAAAGTAACGATTGAATAAAATAAAAATGCTAAAAAAAATTACCGTCCTAGTTGTTTTTTTTGCACTCTTTCTTTCTGTAGTTGGGTGTAAAAAGGATGTTTTGCCAAAACCTTCAAGTTATTTGCGACTGGATTATCCAGAGGCCGAATATGTGGTTTTTAAAAGCAACTGTCCTTTTGATTTTGATGTAAATTCCAAAGCGATAGTCAAAGCAGATAAAGATTGCGGATATTCAATTACATATCCAAAAATGAAAGCAACGATATATATCACTTATAAGCCTGTCAATTCAAATATTAATAAATTGCTTAGAGATGCCCAAAAATTAACTTATGAGCATGTTATAAAGGCTGATGACATATTAGAACAGCCATTTATAAATCCTGACAAAAAAGTATACGGTATGTTTTATCAGGTTGATGGAAATGCAGCTACCAATTCCCAGTTTTATGCTACCGATAGCATCAAACATTTTGTTACAGGTTCTGTTTATTTTTATGCAAAACCCAATTATGATTCGATTATGCCAGCCGCTAGTTATATCAAGAATGACATGCAGCGCTTGATGGAAACTTTGAAATGGAAGTGATTTTTTAAGTAATTTGTCCCTAGTGATTTAGTCCCTAAGGATTAGTCCTTAGTGATTGTAGAAAAGAAAAAAGCATTCGTTTTTGGCGAATGCTTTTTTCTTTATATTAATTTTAGCAAAAAGACTAATCACTAAACTTTAAGACTTCATATTCGAAACCTTATATGTTTTTCCGTCACCAGTTGCCTGAACCACTTTAGTTAGACTTTCCGGAGTTTGAACGGTTTTGTCAAAAGTTACAGTTGCCAGTTTTTTGTCAAAATCCACTTTGGCTTCCTGTACACCGTCAAGAGCAGTTAATTCTTCTTGAATTGTTTTGGCACAGCCAATGGCACAAGTCATTCCTTCGATAGTAAAACTTGCCGTTTGCAGATTTGCAGCAGCAATTTCTTTCTTAACTTTTGGAGTTGTTGTTTCTGTCGAAGCAGTTTCTGTTTTTGTTTCTGCTTTATTTTCTTTACAACTTGCAAAAAGTAAGCTGGAAAGTGCAATAACCGCAATTGATTTTTTGAAGTTCATTATAATGAGATTTTTAATTGATTTAATTTTCATGATTTGATGCAAAATTAATTAAAAAAGCAAGTGGTAGTTGCTAAATTTATTACAATTTTGTAGTAAAAATTAATTTTATGATGTCAAAACAGTTGAAATGGGTTTATTTGTTTATTCTTTCTTTGGTATGGGGAAGTTCTTTTATTCTAATAAAAAAAGGATTAGTTGGATTGACAGCTTTTCAATTGGGTTCATTGAGGATCATTTTTGCTGCTCTTTTCTTGCTTTTGATAGGTTTTAGAAGTTTGAGTAAAATTCAAAAACATCAATGGAAATATATTGCATTGACTTCAATGTTCGGGACATTCATTCCTGTCTATCTTTTCGCTATTGCCGAAACTGAAATAGATAGCTCAATAACAGCCATTTTAAATTCTTTGACTCCATTAAATACCTTAATATTAGGTGCTGCTTTCTTTGGAATTACATTTAGAAAAAATCAAATATGGGGTGTGGTAATTGGACTTATTGGTTGTTTATTGTTAGTTTTTAATGGCGCTATCAATCATCCGGAACAAAATTATTATTATGCTGTTTTAGTGTTGATTGCTTCTATTTGTTATGCGACAAATGTCAATTTAATTAAAAGATATTTGTCTGATTTGACTTCTTTGAGTATCACTACAGGAAATTTTTTGATTTTACTTTTTCCGGCTTTAGCAATATTGTCTTTTACTAATTTTTATGAGGTTGTACATATTGAAAAAGTACAGCATTCTCTTTGGTTTATACTAATTTTAGGAGTTGTTGGAACAGGAATTGCCAATGTTATTTTCTTCAAATTAATTAAGATTTCATCACCAGTTTTTGCAACATCAGTTACTTATTTGATCCCGATAGTTGCTATTTTTTGGGGATTATTGGATAATGAAGTTCTAACTTTTATTCAGTGTGTTGGCGCTTTTATTATTTTGATTGGCGTTTATTTATCAGCAAAAAAGTAGTCTTTAATACGTTTAATTCTGTAATTTCTATTTGAAATTAATCATATTTGACCAAAAAAAAGACTGTCGAATTTGACAGTCTTTAGTATAGTAAAAATTTTAATTATAGAAAATCACTGTCTTTTACACCTTCATTAATTGTGATATCGGATATTTTAATGGTTAATTCAATACCAACATTTTGAATAATGGTATATGGAATTTTTACGTTTTTGACATCTCTGTAATCTTCAAAATTAGTTGTAACAGTCATTTGTTGTCCGCCTTGTTCCATTGCTTTGGATTCTGCTAGTTTTAGACCTGTTTTGATATCGTAGAAATAAGTTTTTTTACCGTTTTTAATAGCAAAAGTGTCGTTTCCATTGATGGTTTCAATTCGGTCAATGGTAAGAGTAGGGTTTTTTAGTAAAGCTACTTCTTCAAAGGGGATTGCTGATGCTTTCATTTCGGTTAATTCCTCTCCTTGAAAGTCTTTGCGTTGTCCTTGCTGAATTTGATAGGCACCTTTTTGGTTAACAACTTGTTTCATTACACTCATTGGTCCCATAGCAATTTCGATTAATAAGTTTCCTTTTACATCAGTTTTGGATGTAAAAGTTAGTGGAGCAGGCGCCTGAGGAATCGTAGTGGATCCAATCATTGATACTGTTTTTACTGTTTGAACCGCTTTTTCTCCACCAATTGCTTTGATGTAGTTTTCTAAAACAGTTTTGGCAGTAACACCGGTTGGAATTTCTTTTTTCAAAATTGGTTTTGCCAGAGGATTACCATATTTATCAAAATAGAACATCGGAATTTTTAATTTTTCCAATCCAGGCGCAATTTCAGAAGCTTTTCCAGCAATTACAATTCTGACATTGTCAATCAGGAAATATTTATTGGCTACTCGCAATACGTCATCTGCAGTTACAGAATTAATTGTTTGGATGTATTTTTCATAAAAATCGGCTGGAAGCTTTTCAGTTTCAATATTTAATGCATAACGTGCCACGGATTGTGGTTTTTCGACTTGCATTACAAATCTTCCAATGTACCCGGCTTTAACCGTTTTTAGTACTTCATCAGATACTTTTTCTGTTCTTATTCTTTTTATTTCTTTTACAAATTCAGCTACTGCGCTATCGGTAACGGCATTTCTGACAGCAGATTTAGCAAAGAATTTTGTAGTGTATTTACCAGCTCCAACATTTGATCTTGCACCATAAGTCCATGCGTGTTTTTCACGTAAATTCATATTCAAATAACTATTGAAATCACCGCCAAGAATTTGGTTAGCAATCACCGCAGGGAAAAAGTCGGGATCACTCATTTTTAAATCCACAGTGTTAACCAATGTAATTTCAGATTGAACAGCATTGGGTACATCAACTAAATTAATTTGCAAATTAGTAACATTTACCGGCGCTTCGTATGAAGTTTTTGGAGCTGTTCTTTTTTCCCAAGTGCCAAATAATTTTTCTACTGAGACTTTTACATTATTGTATTTTACATCTCCAATAATCACTAAATAGGCATTTTCTGGAACAAAATAATTGTGATAATTGGCTTCTACATCGGCCAGAGTAATGTTGTTTAATGTGGCTTCAGTCATATATTCACCTGAAGGATGGTTTTTTCCAAAAGCCAAAACATCAACCACACGATTAGCAATCGCTGGAACACTTTTCTCTTCGGCTTTCAGACCTTCAATTAATTTGGCTTTTTCTTTATCAAACTCTTCTTGAGTGAAATTTGGATGCAAAGCGCCTTCCGCCATTAATTCTAAAACTCTTCCACTAAATTTTGACAGCGAATTAGCAGTTGCACCGTGGGAGCTAAAATTAATGTCGGCTCCCAAAAAGTCAATTTCTTCATTGAAAGCATTTTTTGATATTTTTTTGCTTCCATTTCCAATTAAATTACTAGTTAATTCATCAACGCCTTTTTTGTTTCCTTCGGCAAATGGTGCATTGTCTAATGTTAAATTGAAAGAAACTCGGGGCAACTTATGATTTTCTACCACCAACACTTTCATTCCATTGGCTAAAACAAATGTTTGTGGTTTTTTGATATTGATTGTTGGTGATTTTCCGGGTTTGGGTTGCGTGCGGTCTTGTGCTTGCATAATTCCTGTTACAAATAAAAGGATGAATATTATAGATGTTGTTTTCATGTTATCGGTTTCTTTAATTAAGAGGTTTTGCCTTGGCAGGAATATAATCTAAAAGTAAACGCTGATTTGGATTTAGGTATTTTTTTGCAACCTCTCTTATTTCTTCACGAGTGATAGAATGGTACAGTTCAATTTCTGTATTAATTAGGTTTACATCTTTATACAATAGATAATAAGATGCTAGATTATTGGCAATTCCTTCTATAGTTGAATTGGAATTTACAAAGTTGTTATCGAATTTATTTTGTAGTTTTTGATAATCATTTTCAGATATCAAATCGGTTTGAATTTTTACAATTTCTTCATCGATTTCTTTTAATAGATCGGCAGTTGTAAAGTTACCCATCGGTAAACCGTATAGAATATACATTCCGTAATCTTCCTGACTAAACCCTACGGCTCCAATTTGCAAAGCCATTTTTTTGTCATCTACAATTTTTTTGTAAAGCTTAGAACTTTTACCATCACTTAAATAAGATGAAATTAGATCTAATACTCTTGCATCTCTACTTTTCATAGAAGGCGTACGATAACTAGCAACCAACATCGGAATTTGAATATTTGGGTCTTCGTAAGTTGCTTTTATAGTTTGCGTGATTGGCTCTTCTGTGTATGTTTTTTTAGGAGTTACTTCGCCTTTAGCAATTGGTTCAAAATATTTTTGAATCCATTCTTTGGTTTGTTTTTTTTCAAAATCACCAGCAACTACCAAAACGGCATTATTTGGCAAATAAAATTTCTTGTTGAATGCCTGAAATTCTTCAAGAGTGGCTGCATCCAAATCTTTCATCGAGCCAATAGTTGTCCAACGATAAGGATGGTTTTTGAACATGTTCTCTTTTACTGCCGCCAGAATGTTTCCGTAAGGACGATTATCATAACTGGTCCTTTTTTCTTCTTTGACAACTTCATTTTGTGTGTCGACTCCAATTTTATTGATAATTGGATGCATTAATCTTTCAGATTCCATCCAAAGACCTAACTCTAAATTGTTTGATGGAAATATTTCATAATAATAGGTCCTGTCATCTGTGGTGTTGGCGTTGTTTGTCCCTCCGTTTGATGTAACAATTTTAAACCATTCACCTCTTTTGATGTTTTCAGTGCCTTCAAATAATAAATGTTCAAAAAAGTGAGCAAAACCTGTTCGGTCCGGACTTTCATCTTTTGCGCCAACATGATACATTACAGATGTGATAACAACTGGAGCAGAATTATCATGATGTAAAATAACATGTAGTCCATTATCTAAATCGTACTCCTCAAAAGCTACTTTTTGTGCAGAAGCAACTCCTCCTAACATTAGTGCGGCGCTTAACATCATTATTGATTTTTTCATAAGTTAATATTTATTCTATTGGTATTTTTATTGGTTGTTTAGTTACAGCAAAAATAGCTTTTTATTTGATTGTAAGTAAGTAATTTCAGTGTTGATGCTGTTTCGCAATTGTTTTATTTTTAATGTATAACTATTTAATATACAGGATAAAAAGGTGAAATAAAAGCGTGGAAATATTTTTTAAGTAAAGAATTGCAGGGTAAATATTTAATTGTATATTTGCATCCTTAAAAATATTAAAACAATTCAGTATGTATGCAATCGTAGAGATAGCAGGGCAACAGTTTAAAGTTAGCAAAGACCTAAAGGTTTACGTTCACCGTTTAGCAAATGAAGAAGGATCAAAAGTTTCTTTTGATAAAGTTTATTTGGTAGATGATAACGGATCAATCACAATAGGCGCCCCAGCTATAGAAGGTGCTTCAGTAGAAGCTAAAGTGTTACAACACTTAAAAGGTGATAAAGTTATCGTTTTCAAAAAGAAAAGAAGAAAAGGATACAAAAAAAGAAACGGTCACAGACAATATCTTACTCAAATTGTAATTGAAGGTATTACTGCAGGTGGAACTACTAAAAAAGCAGCAGCTCCTAAAAAAGCAGCAGTTGAAGCAACTACTGAAGAAGTAGAAGCTCCTAAAGTAAAAAAAGCTCCTAAAGCTAAAAAAGAAGATACTCAAGAATAATAACAAAATAAACTAATACGTCATGGCTCACAAGAAAGGTGTCGGTAGTTCGAAGAATGGTAGAGAATCAGAATCAAAACGTTTAGGCGTTAAGATTTTTGGTGGTCAAGCTGCTATTGCTGGGAACATCATCGTAAGACAAAGAGGTTCAAAGCATAATCCAGGTGAAAACGTTTACATCAGTAAAGATCATACTTTACATGCAAAAGTTGATGGAGTTGTTTTATTCCAAAAGAAAAGAGATAACAAATCTTATGTATCTGTTCTTCCATTCGAAGCATAATCATAAAGATTTCTCATTATACAAAACCCGTTTCGAAAGAAACGGGTTTTTGTTTTTTATGTCATTTTAATTAACAGTTTAAATATTGAAATATAACTACCGTAACTGATGCCAAATTCAAAATATACTTT
>NZ_DATIDY010000141.1:0-16950 GCF_035456085.1 Flavobacterium sp. | reverse complement strand
CTGAAACAAACTAAAGAAATAAAACAAAAACTGAATCAGTCAGATTTGATTGGAATGGATGTCAGCGTGGATATTTCTTTGGTAAAAGAAGCATCATTGACCCTGATAATTGATAAAGGAAATGGAGATTATCTTAATCTAAAAGGCGAAGCGGAATTGACCGGCGGAATTGATCCTTCTGGAAAAACAACGCTTACTGGTAAATATGAAGTTTCGGATGGAGCCTATGAAATGAATTTTAACGCCATTCGAAGAAAATTTGATATTCAAAAAGGAAGCTATATTATTTGGAATGGCGAACCAACAATGGCAACATTAAATATTACCGCAATTTATAAAGTGGAAGCGGCCCCAATCGATTTACTCGGAAATCAATTAGGCGGAGATGTAAGTACAACTGTTAAAAACACTTACAAACAAAAAGTTCCGTTTCAGACTTTATTAAAACTAAATGGAGAATTACTCAAGCCGGAAATTACTTTTGATATTGTTCTTCCTGATGGAAATTATGGTGTTTCGTCTGATATTGTATCGGCTTCACAAGCAAAATTGGAGCAGCTTCGACAAGAACCGGCAGAATTAAATAAACAAGTTTTTGCACTTTTATTGCTGAATCGTTTTGTTGGCGAAAATCCTTTTGCCAGCGAAAGCGGAGGAACCAATGCCGAATCCATCGCCAGACAAAGTGTGAGCAAAATTTTATCGCAACAATTAAATGATCTTGCTGGTGAGTTAGTAAAAGGATTTGATGTGAATTTCGATTTAGAATCTACAGAAGATTATACTTCGGGGAGCATGGAAAACAGAACCGATTTGAACGTTGCTGTTTCCAAAAAGTTACTTGATGATCGATTAAAAGTTACTGTCGGAAGTAGTTTTGGGGTTGAAGGAAAGGAACGCGCACATGAGGAAACAACCAATATTGCCGGCGATGTTTCTTTAGATTATCAACTTACAAAAGATGGCAGATATTCGGTTCGTGCTTATCGCAAAAACGAATATCAGGTTGCGGTTGAAGGTCAGGTTATAGAGACCGGAGTGGCTTTTGTGATCACAATGAGTTATAATAAATTCAGAGAATTGTTTCACCGTACAGATGCCGAAAAACTAACTATTGCACAAGAAAAGATATTTGCCGAAAGAAGAAAGCTTAGAGAAAAAGAAGAAAAAGAGAAGAAAGAAAGAGAAGAAAAAGAAAAAGAGGAAAAAGACCAAATTGAAGGAAATGAACAAAAAACATAGTAATATAAAAACCAGATTTATAAAGTATTTTATAGTGCTGTCCTTATTTTTTGTTTATGGATGCAGCAATACAAAATATTTACCGGAAGGCGATTTGCTTTATACAGGAGGATCTGTAACAGTGAAAGATTCAGTTTTAAAAAAGAAACAAAGAAAAGAGCTGGAGAACACTCTCGAAGGTTTATTGCGTCCGAAACCGAATCAGCAAATACTAGGTTTACGCCCAAAATTGTGGTTTTATAATATTGCGGGTGAACCCAAAAAAGAGAAAGGAATCAGACATTGGTTGAAATATAAAGTAGGCGAAGAGCCAGTACTTTTTAGTAAAGTCGATTTGGATTACAATGCCGCAGTTTTAAGAAGTTTTTCAGAAAATCATGGCTATTTCAAAACCAGAGTCAGCGCCGATTCGACTGTTAGAAATAAAAGAGTAACTGCAGAATATACAGTTCAGCCAAGAAAACAATACAAAATAAAAGAGGTAAAATTTCCTGATGATTCTTCAGCTTTAGGAAAAGCTATTGCCAGAACACATCGCAGATCCTTATTAAAAGAAGGAAATCCATACGATCTCGATGTTATAAAAGCAGAGCGCGAACGCATCGATACCAGATTAAAAGAAAAGGGATTTTACTATTTTAACCCAGATTATATTCTGGCTCAGGTAGATAGTACCAAAGGCGATTCTCAGGTAAATATTAAATTAAAAATAAAAGATGAAACTCCCGAAAAAGCCAGAATTCCTTATAAAATTGATAAAATTATAGTCTATCCAAATTTTGCCGTTTCGAAAGACAGCATTAAATATAAAAAAGAAGATGTCGTTCAGTACAACGATTTTACGATTATTGATACCGCGGATACTTTTAAGCCGAATGTTTTTGACAGAGCGATTCTTTTTAAAAAAGGAGATTTTTATAATCGAAAAGATCATAATCTTACGCTAAATCGTTTTGTGAATCTTGGGACATTTAGTTTTGTGAAAAATGAGTTCAAACCTTCGGATAGTATAAAAGATGCTTTAGATTCTTATTATTATCTAACGCTTTTGCCTAAAAAATTTATCAGATTTGAGGTTGTAGGCAAGACAAATTCAGCGAGTTATACCGGTACAGAAGTTAATGTAAACTGGAACAACAGAAACTTATTTAAAGGTGCCGAATTATTGACAGTTTCCGTTTTTGGAGGAGCCGATTTTCAACTTTCTGGAGATAATAATGGTAAAAATATTTTTAAGTTAGGAACCGAAACCAGTTTGACATGGCCAAGATTTATAACGCCGTTTTTTCATGTTAAGGGAAGCAGTGAGTTTGTACCAAGAACGAAAGCGACACTTCGATACGAATTTCAAAACAGAACACAACTCTATTCTTTAAATTCGTTTAATGCTTCTTTCGGTTATTTATGGAGGGAAAATAGGAGAAAAGAGCATCAGTTGAATGTGATGGATATTACTTATGTAAGTCCAAATAATGTCACTCCAGAATATTTGGCTGATATTGAAGCGGATCCAAGTTTAGCAAAAGTGATTGAAAAACAATTGATTTTTGGACCAGTTTACCAGTATACGTATACGAATACGATGCAAAAGCGCAAAAAAAACACCATCTATTTTAATGGTGAATTAGATTTGGCTGGAAACGTAACCGGATTATTAACAGGAGCCAATATCAAGAAAAAGGATACGGTAAAAATATTTGATGTTCCGCTTAGTCAATATGTAAAATTTAAAACCGATTTCCGCCATTATTTAAAACTCGGAAAAGAAACTGAATTAGCGAGCAGAATTATTGTTGGTGCTGGATTGCCTTATGGAAATTCTAGTGTTATGCCATCTTCAAAACAATTTGTCTCAGGAGGAACCAATAGTATTCGTGCCTTTAGAGCCAGAACACTCGGACCAGGAAGTTTTAAAAATCTGGAAACTGATAATTCTTATTCACCAGATCAAACGGGAGATTTGAAATTGGAATTCAGTACCGAATATCGAGCAAAATTATTTAGTATTGTTAATGGAGCTTTGTTTGTAGATGCTGGAAATATTTGGCTGCTGAACGAAGATAAAGATAAACCCGGAGCAAAATTTTCAAAAGATTTTATGAAAGAAATCGCGGTTGGCGCCGGAGTAGGTTTGAGATTTGATTTGTCTCTACTTATTCTAAGAGCCGATTTAGCGATGCCGCTAAGAAAACCATGGCTACCCGAAAATGATCGATGGGTAATTGATGATATTGATTTTGGAAGCAAAATTTGGAGAAAAGATAATCTGATGCTTAATATTGCGATTGGTTATCCTTTTTAGATAATGCATTTCAACACAATCTTGTCATTCGATAGGAGGAAGAATCTCCGCAAGTAGCTCTATAATCTAAATCATAGTTTTGTATTGCCTTATTTTGGAATAAAGAATAAAAAAAACACTTAATTTGCTTATTGAAAAAAGTAAATTGATCTAAATAATTGAATGAAATGCAAAACTTGCTCAAAAGAATTTTAGTTGTAGTTGGGATGATTGTCATTATAATTTTGGCATTCAAATTTTGTGAATTCAAAAAAGGAGATGACAGCTCATTAGATTATAATACCAATTTGATTCAGCAACAAATTTTAAATGTTGGTAAATTGGTGGTGACCGAAGGACATTTCGCAGAAGTAATCACATACAAAAACCAACAAAAATACATGATGGATATGCTTTCTTTCGAAAAAAAAGCACTCGTAATTGTCAATGCCGATGTTACCGTTTCGTATGATTTGCATCAAATGAAATATGATATTGACGAAGCCAACAAAACTATCACGATTCTCAGTATTCCAAAGGAAGAGATCAAAATAAGCCCAGACATCAAGTTTTATGATGTAACCCAAAGCCAAATGAATCCGTTCACAGGCGATGATTACAACAAAATCAATAAATCGGTAAAAGCAAATCTTGCTAAAAAAATCGAAAAATCATCCTTAAAATCCAATGCTCAAAATCGCTTGATAAGTGAGCTTTCCAAGATTCTAATTCTCACCAATACGATGGGCTGGAAATTACAATATAATGGTAAAGAAATCTCAAACGAAAAGGAACTGCAACGTAATTTAAACACAAATTTCACGAATTAGTACGAATTTAAAAACGGTCTATTTCGATTGCTAAAACAGAAAGAATTTTAAAGTGCTATTTTTTAATTAGTGCTAATTCGTGTCTATATTTTTACTTTGTAAAAATCAATTCCAATCCGTTCGTGATTAATTTCTCGGTTTCTGAACGTCGTTTCTTTAGGTTTTCCAAATGTAAAATTACTTGTTGCATTAAATCGGTTTCTTTTCGATTATGCAATAGCTCAATAATCTCTACAGAAAGCAACCAGTCATTTGGGTGTTCTTTTTGGAGTTTAATAAAAATCGGTTCCAAAGATGTTGTAGTGTCCTTAGATTCCCGAATGCTTCTTACGGTTTGGTACAATATTTCTAAATCATCTCTTTCGGCAGTTTGTTTGGCTTTGATGGTTTTGCTTGAAGGAACATGCGAAATCAAATCAAAACTGCTCACATCAGCAGGACCAGAAAAAGCGGAAACCAGTTTTTGGCCTACAGCCATATCATAATTGCCCCATCCTGGTTGAAACAAAACAGTTTCGCCGTGGGTAACTGTACAGTTTTTAAAGCTAATCAGAAGAATTTCTCCATGAAGATTTCTTTTTCCTGTAATAATTTCACCAACTACTTTTATATTGCCTTCAAATTCTAAGGAAACGGTTAGTCCTTCGTAAATGCCATAAGCTTTTAAATCTCGTGGACTCATTTCTTCAATCGCCAAATTAATTCCTTTTAATTTTCCAATTGGACTACCAAAACCTTCTGGGTGAGAAATAATTCCATGGCCGACCAATTCTTTTTCACGATAAGACAGAGCTGTTTTTCCAGTAGTTTGAAAGTAAATCGGTTTTCCATCTTGTTCAATCACATTTGTAAAAACGCCCGATATCTGTAAACCAGTGCTCAATTCAATTGTTCCTAATGCTTTTGAATGAATTAATTTTTGAATACCTGATAAACCTCCGGTACGCAAAGCCATCGTATTGGCAAACTCTTCTAGAATCAAACTCAAATGAGCAAAATCAGGAGTGACATACAATTGAGGCTGTAATTTGGTAATATCAAAACTCTGATGAACAGCCGAAAAATCATAAGGGATTTTCTTCACGTTATCGGTCATGCACCAAGCACTTTCACCAATAGAAGATAACAATCCGGCGCCATATATTTTTGGGTTTTCTAATGTTCCTATTAAGCCATATTCTACCGTCCACCAGTGCAAATTCCGAATTTGTGCCATCTCTGATAATTCGCCCATATTGTTTTGCAAATCTTCTACAGCTTTTTCGGCAGCTTCAATTTCGGCTTTTGGTGTGTCTTCTGCTTCTTTCAAAATAGAAAGTAATCGAATCGCTTCGTACATTTCGTAATCTTTATGCGACGAAATAGCTTTACAACCTATTTCTCCAAAACGCCGCAGATATTCCGCATATTCTGGATTGGCGATAATAGGGGCGTGTCCGGCACCTTCGTGAATAATATCGGGAGCGGGCGTGTACTCAATATGTTCCAGTTGACGAATATCTGATGCAATAACCAAAACATTATACGCCTGAAATTCCATAAAAGCATTCGGCGGAATAAATCCATCAACCGCTACAGCAGCCCAACCAATTTCAGAGAGAATTCGGTTCATGCCGTACATACTCGGTATATTATCGATTTCAATTCCTGTTTTTTTCAAACCTTCTAAATAAGAACTATGTGCTACTTTCGAAAGATAGTCAACATTTTTACGCATTACATAGCGCCAAACCGCTTGGTTAATTGGTGTGTAATCATTGTAATCCTGAGGTTTTATGAATTGCTTCAAATGTTTTGGTAAGCGATCTAATAAGGGATTGCTTTTTATTTTTGTGCTCATAGCGAAAACGATATAGTTTTATAACAAATTTACGATTTTCAGTAAGTATTCTTAACAATTAAATTATTCTTTTTGAAATCTCATTTATTGTAAAAAATCAATCATAAAAATTTTGGTGTAATTTGTAGTACCAATTTGCTTTTTATTTTTCCTTTAACAAATAACTACTTTCATATAAAGAGTAAAACCCACATTTTATATTTTTTTTAAATTCTATATTAATTATTGACTATTATTAGTGTTAAAAAATTATTTTATTTTAAGAAAAACTTTAAATTTGATTTTTTGTAATCGATTACAAAAAGTTTAGAAGTGATAAAATCACAAATTAATTGCCTCAATATATGAATAAAAAATTTTTGAACTTAGTATTGTTTTTGTTGGTTATAACAGCACAATCTTATGGTCAAACGCCCAACTTTTCGTTAGTTGGCTTTGCAACACAAAACGGAGGAACAACAGGAGGTGAAGGCGGAAAAGAAGTAGTGGTAAATACCTTTGAAGATCTTAAAAAATATGCAGAAATAGTAGATACTACTTATGTGATTAAATTTGCAGGGACAATAACAGGTTCCGGAAGTATTGCCAATCAGGATTATGTTGGTTCTATAAAAGTTGCTTCAAATAAAAGTATAATTGGAATTGGCGATCAGGCTTTTTTGGACGGTGTGGGACTTTCGATAAAAGATGCCAAAAATATCATCATTAAAAATATTAAACTTTCTCTTATTTCTGTGGCAAAAGCGATTCCTGCTGACTCAGAAAATATTGCAAAAACATATAGCAAATTAGGAGACGAAGGGCGACCTCAAATTTTGGTTAATGGTGGTGATTTGATTTCTATACAAGGAGCTAGTTCTAATATTTGGATAGACCATTGCGAATTTTTTGAAGAAAACCCTCGTGAACAAACCAATCAGGATTTGTACGATGGGTTACTTGATGTAAAAGGGAATAGCGGTTATATTACCGTTTCTTGGTGTTATTTTCATGATCATCATAAATGCAGCTTAATTGGTAATTCGGATAAAGATTTATACGCTGATAGAAAAATAACGTTCCATCATAATTACTATAAAACATTACAAGAACGCGTGCCGTTGTACAGAGGCGGGACAGCTCATTTTTTTAATAATTATGTGTATGATATTTATGGTGGTGTTGTGAATACACGTGATAATGCTTGTGTGAGGGTAGAGAAAAATTATTTTGAAAAATGTAAAAACACCATATATTCTAAAAACAGTTCAATTGTAGGAAGTGCCGAACGTATTGATAATGAAGAATTGGATTGTTTTTTTTCTAATAATTTAGCGTATCCAGCAGATTGTACAGCAGATATTCAATATCAATATTCAGATGTGCTTACCAACACAACTTCGGAAGTTAAAGATGTTGTAATTCAATTTGCTGGTGTTGGAAAATTAGGGGATAATTAATTAATCGCCATTCAATTAAAATCAAATAAAAACATTCGTTAGTTAAATTAGATTTTGCACAAATTGCCAGATTGATCAATGGTAATTTGTGCAATTGTTTTTTAGTATTACCTGTTATTTATTTTAAAAGGGTGTTTTTATAAAAGCGGATGTTTCCCTCCGTGTCTAAAATATTCGATTTTATAGTTGAACATTTCAGCCATATTTTTAGCTCTTAATTTGGCTTCTTCGGCAATTTTTCCAGTAAATAAATTATCTACAGTTTCAGTAAAAATTTCCATCCAGCGATTAAAGTGTTCTTTCTCGACAGGAAGCTGTCTATGTGGGGGAAAAGGACTTCCGGAATAAGTATGTTCTTCAAGCAAAATAGTTTGCCAAAAACGGTACATTTTTTCCAAATGTTCAGGCCAGCGTCCGTTTAATTTTTCATTAAAAATGTTGCCAATTAAGTCGTCCTTTTGCACATTAGAATAAAAAGTATCGACTAATAATTTGATGTCTTCTATATTTAGAATGTCTTTGTTTGTCATGATGTTGGTGTCTAATAAAACCTCTTCAAAGATAAGTTGTAATTAAAAAAAGTTAGAAAAAGAATTGTTAATTTATCCTATTAATTGCGTGTATAAATCATGGCTTTCGTTGAGATAACGAAATTCAAAACCTTTGGAATTCATATTGTTTTTTATGGCGTGAATGTCGTTTGGGTTCTTTAGTTCGAGTCCTACAACTACCGATCCAACTTCGCGACTATTTTTTTTGGCAAATTGAAAATACGTAATATCATCATCTGGACCCAAGATGTCGTTTACAAATTCTTTTAACGCACCAGGCCGTTGCGGAAACTGAATCATAAAATAATGCATCAACCCTTCGTAAAGCAATGAGCGCTCTTTTATTTCGGCCGTTCTTTCAATATCATTGTTGCTGCCGCTAACAATACAAACTACTGTTTTTCCTTTTATTTGTTCTTTATAATAATCTAACGCAGCAATTGTTAATGCTCCGGCAGGTTCTACTACCATTGCGTCTTCATTATATAGACGTAAAATTGTTGTACACACTTTTCCCTCGGGAACAAGTATAATGTCTTCGAGGTTTTTGTTGCAAATGTCAAAAGTCAGATTTCCCACTTGTTTTACTGCGGCACCATCAACAAACTTATCGATTGTCTCTAATGGAGTATTCTTTTGATTTGTGATAGAAGTTTTCATTGACGGAGCTCCCAAAGGTTCTACCCCAATGATTTTGGTATTTGGGCTCAATTGTTTGAAAACGGTCGAAAGTCCTGAAGCTAATCCGCCGCCCCCAATTGGTACAAATACATAATCAATAGGTTTGTGATACATTTCCAGAATTTCTAACCCAACAGTTCCTTGTCCGGCAATGACTTTTAAATCATCAAAAGGATGGATGAATGCTTTATTGTTTTGGGTTGCATCTGCTAAAGCTTTTGCGTAAGCATCATCAAAAGTATCGCCTGTCAAAACAATTTCAACGTAATTTTTGCCAAATAATTGAACTTGTTTTATTTTCTGTTTGGGAGTAGTTTTTGGCATATAGATTTTGCCCATTATTTTTAAAAAATGACAGGAAAAAGCAACTCCTTGTGCATGATTCCCTGCACTTGCACAAATCACTCCTTGTTCTTTCTCGGCACGGGAAAGTGTACACATTTTGTTGTAAGCACCTCTTATTTTGTACGAGCGAACGATTTGTAAATCTTCTCGTTTCAATAATATAGTACTATTGAATTCATCTGATAAATTCAAATTTTCGATCAATGGAGTAGGAGAGATTACTTCTTGAAGTTGTTTTTGCGCCTGTTGTATGTCTTTGAATAAATCCATTTTTTTAGTTTTAGTTAATTTGCTTTTGTTTAAAACAAAAAAAACCTCCCTATATGGAAGGTTTATAAAATATATTTTTACTTAATTTATATAACACCTTTCCACAACTATCGAATGATAATTATGTTGCTAATGCTAATGATGTTAATTAAATTTTTCATTTTTTTTGCTTTGATTACAAATGTATTCATTTTTGAATAACCAAGTTATATCAAATTATTTTTTCTTTTCTTTTTTCTGTTTCACTTCAGGTTTTACAGGAGGATATTGTGCCAGAATTTGAGTTACAATGTCATTGACGATTGCATCTTTTTCATCCATATTTTTGCTAAGCGTTCCTGTACCTTCACCTTGCCAGATTAATTCTTTCTTTTTGGCATCGATAAGGTCAATGTATAAAGTTCCTTCTGTAGATGAAGAAACTGTAGTTTGTCCGCCATACATATATGGATTCCAGCCGTAACCCCAGCCGTAACCCCAGCCAGCACTGAATTGATTTACACTAACTTCCTCGCGGGATTTAGTAAAAATATTAACTAATAGATCAGGATTTTCACTTTTGGTAAATCCTTTGGATTGCATTTGTCGGTCGATTGCATTGAGAATTCTTTTTTTGTCCAAATCCGAAATTTCAACTTTATCAATACCAGATTTCATGAAGGCGAAAGTCTTGTATGGCGCAAAATCAACCGATTTATCATAATCAGAATATACTTGAACAGAGTCACAAGAGGCAACTATGAAAAGTAATAATAGGGGCAGGAATCTAAATGTTTTCATACTATGTGATTTACTTGTTGAAATAAACTATCTTCAAAAATCGTACCAATTAGTTTATTCTAAATTAGTTAAAAAAAAGCATTTTTGCAATGGATTTGGTAATTTGTTAATGTGTCAATTAGATAATTATGACATTGTCGAATTATTACCACATTATCTAATTGACCAATTCTCTCATTTTAATAATTCATCATCTACTAAATTCGGCAGTGTGACTTTTAGCAAAGGTTCGACTTCCATAGCTCTTTTTATAGCAAAAACAGCACCTTCATTACGTGCCCAGCTTCGTCTTGAAATTCCGTTATTCACATCCCAAAACAACATAGAGGCTAATCGTCTTGAAGCTTCTTTGCTACCATCGAGCACCATTCCAAAACCGCCATTAATTACTTCGCCCCAGCCAACGCCACCACCATTATGAATGGAAACCCAAGTCGCTCCACGGAAACTGTCCCCAATCACATTTTGTATAGCCATATCTGCAGTAAAGCGGGAACCATCATAAATGTTAGAAGTTTCTCTGTAAGGTGAATCGGTTCCCGAAACATCGTGATGATCACGTCCTAAAACAACCGCTCCGATTTCTCCTATGGCAATCGCCTGATTGAAAGCTTCGGCAATTTTCACACGACCTTCGGCATCAGCATATAGGATGCGGGCCTGAGAACCAACGACTAATTTGTTTTCTTGAGCACCTTTTATCCATTGAATATTATCCTGCATTTGTTGCTGAATTTCGGCAGGAGCTGTTCGAGCCATTTCTTCTAAAACCTGACAGGCAATAGCATCTGTTTTGGCTAAATCCTCAGCTTTTCCAGAGGTACAAACCCAACGGAAAGGACCAAAACCATAATCAAAACACATAGGTCCCATAATGTCTTGTACATAACTCGGATATCTGAAATCAATATTGTTTGCAGCCATAATATCAGCTCCGGCACGTGAAGCTTCTAGTAAAAAAGCATTTCCATAATCAAAGAAATAGGTTCCTTTTGCGGTATGTTTATTAATTGCGTTTGTATGTCGGCGTAATGTTTCTTGTACTTTTTCTTTAAATAAAGCTGGATTTTCAGCCATCATTTCGTTGGCTTTTTCAAATGAAATTCCAACCGGATAATAACCGCCTGCCCACGGATTGTGAAGTGAAGTTTGATCAGAACCTAAATCAATTAAGATGTTTTCTTCGTCAAATCGTTCCCAAACATCGACTACATTTCCAAGATAGGCGATAGAAACGGTTTCGTTATTGACTTTCGCCAAAGTCACTCTTTTAACCAAATCATCCAAATTTTCAATTACTTCATTAATCCAACCCTGACTGTGACGAATGTGAGTAATTTTTGGATTTACTTCGGCACAAACCGTGATGCAACCTGCAATATTTCCAGCTTTTGGTTGAGCACCGCTCATTCCTCCAAGACCTGAAGTAACAAATAAGCCGCCTTTTGGTGAGCGTTTTATTTTTCTGAAACCATTCAAAACGGTAATGGTAGTCCCGTGAACAATTCCTTGCGGACCGATGTACATATAACTACCCGCGGTCATTTGTCCGTATTGAGAAACTCCCAAAGCATTCATTCTTTCCCAATCATCTGGTTGGGAATAATTTGGAATCACCATTCCGTTTGTAACAACTACTCTAGGAGCTTCTTTATGTGAAGGGAATAATCCCATCGGATGTCCCGAATACATAGTCAAAGTCTGCTCATCGGTCATTTCCGATAAGTATTTCATTGTCAATAAATATTGTGCCCAATTGGAGAAAACCGCTCCGTTTCCGCCATAAGTTATCAATTCATGAGGATGTTGTGCCACTGCATAATCCAGATTGTTTTGAATCATCAGCATAATGGCTTTGGCTTGCTCGCTTTTTCCAGGATATTCAGAGATTGGACGAGCATACATTTTATAATCGGGACGAAAACGGTACATATAAATTCGGCCGTAAGTTTCCAATTCGTTTTTAAATTCAGGAATTAATTCCACATGATGTTGAGGTTCAAAATAGCGCAACGCATTTTTAAGCGCCAGTTTTTTTTCGTCATCTGTTAAAATTTCTTTTCGCTTTGGCGCATGATTAATAGTAGTGTCATACGGCTTCGGCTGTGGTAATATAGATGGAATTCCTTGCTGTATTTGTTGTTGAAAAGTCATTTTTTCTTTTTTTAAAATCTGAAAGTAATCGTTTTAAAATTTGTGTCTGAGATTGACAAAGTGAGAATGTTTGTAACATAAACTATACCAAAAACTTGATATTATGACAAAAGAAAATCTAAGGTCTAAAAACCGTCTAGTTTTGTCATTCCTTAGGAATCTTAGCAACGTGAGATTGCTTCGCCAATTCGCTTTCGCTCGTGTCCTCCGGAATGACAATATTATGGTTACACTTTTGAACAGAAAATGAGATTTATAATTTTGCCTTCTAATTTCTAACTTCTATTCTCTAACTTCTCCTCTTAATTTCCCCGGTTTTCTTATCAAAACCATAAGGACAATGGCGACAACCGCTTTTGCAGCAGTAACCTCTTTTTAAATGGTGTTTTTCTGTAAAGCATTTATATCCTTCAGGAGTATAATAAAAATCTTCTCCTTCGATTAATTTATTTTCATTATTTTGTTCATCCATTCTTATTTATCGCTTGAAGATTTCTTTATTAACTATATTTATATTGAAAATCACTTCTTACGAATTGTGTTTTTCTTTAATTTGGGCTAAATTGCCTCTACAAATCTATAAATTTTATAATCAATGTTTATTATTGTTGCCAAATATTTAATTCCCAAAGGATTTCGTGGTTTAACTGTCTTTCCATTTGTGGTTATTAAATATGCATTGGATAAACAAAATAAAATTTTAGTAAATCACGAAAAAATTCATCTTCGGCAACAATTGGAATTGCTCATTTTGCCTTTTTTTCTTTGGTATTTTATTGAATATGCGGTACGTTTGCTTCAGTATAAAAACGCCAATTTAGCTTATAGAAACATCAGTCTTGAAAGAGAAGCTTACGCCAATGAACTTGATTTGGATTATCTGAAAACAAGGAGGATTTTTAGTTTCTTAAACTATTTGTTTGTTTCGAATTAAGTTCTTTGGATTAGACCTAACAGGTTTTTGAAAACCTGTTAGGTCTGTACGAACTTTTTAAATAAAACTAAAAATTTGAACCAAAAAATTACATATAATCTCCCAAACGGAATTTCTCTTACCATAAAGAGAGAAGATTTACTGCATCCGTTTATTTCAGGGAATAAATTCAGGAAAATGAAGTATAATCTGCTTCAGGCAAAAGCAGAAAATCAGGAGACACTACTCACTTTTGGAGGTGCCTATTCCAATCATATTGCCGCGGCGGCTTATGCGGGAAAAGAGTATGGATTTAAAACTATAGGCGTAATTCGCGGAGATGAATTGGGCGATAAAATTGCCGAAAATCCAACTTTGAAGTTTGCTCAGGAATGTGGAATGCAATTTGAATTTGTAACCAGAGAAGCGTATCGTTTCAAAACTGAGCCTGATTTTATTGAAAAACTGAGAACTAAATTTGGTTCATTTTATATAGTTCCCGAAGGTGGAACCAATGAATATGCAATAAAAGGATGTGAAGAAATTTTAACGGAAGAAGATGCTACTTTCGATTTTATTTGTTTGGCGGTTGGTACTGGCGGAACTATTTCTGGCATTATTAATAGTGCTTTGCCACACCAAAAAGTTTTGGGATTTCCAGCGCTAAAAGGCGACTTTTTAAAAGATGAAATTCGTAAATTTGCGACCGAAGAAAATTGGCAGTTAATAACCGATTATCATTTTGGTGGTTACGGAAAAGTGACTGACGAATTGATTCAGTTTATAAATCAGTTTTACAAACAAACACAAATACCTTTAGATCCCGTTTATACTGGAAAAATGGTTTTTGGCGTTATAGACTTAATACAAAAAAACTATTTTCCGGATAATGCCAAAATTTTATTAATTCATACCGGAGGATTACAGGGAATTGCTGGGATGAATGTATTTTTGAAAAGCAAAAACAAAACGGTGATTCAATTTCAATAACAAAAATCAATATCAGAAGTCAATTGCAATATCGTATATCAAACATCTAATATCGTATATCAAAATATGTTAAAAAAAATAATTTTATTTCTTGCGATTGTGTCCTTGATAGGATGTGGTTCTTCAAAATCAAAAATTCAAACTACCAAAAAGCCAGTGGGTTGGAAATATTCCAAACCAATTCAAAACGGAAGTAGTAGTACAACAACTTCTGAGTCTGGTTCCAAAAAAATGTCAACCAATGAAGCTGTAAAAGGATATGTTGCTCAATACAATGGAGTTGCGATGAGCAATATGAAAACGTATGGAATTCCTGCCAGTATTATTTTGGCACAAGGAATTTTGGAATCTGGCGCGGGACAAAGTGATTTGGCGGTAAATGCTAACAATCATTTTGGAATAAAATGCCATAACGACTGGACAGGAGACAAGGTTTATAAAGATGATGATTCTGCCAATGAATGTTTCCGAAAATACAATCAAGCCTCGGAATCTTATAGAGATCACGCCATGGTTTTAACAGGTAAAAAAAGATACGCCAATTTATTTACATTGCAAAAAGGTGATTACAAAGCTTGGGCAAAAGGCTTACGTGAAGCAGGTTATGCTACCGATCCGAAGTATCCTGAAAAATTAATCAGTTACATAGAAACCTATAATTTACACGAATACGACACTAAAGTTTTAGGAAAAGGAAGCAGCAAGAAAGAAGAAACGAAAGTGTTAGCACAAGAAGATTTTGGGTCGGCACAGGATGGTTTTTACGAAATTCAGAAAGGAGACACTTTTTATTCTGTTTCCAAAAAATTCAATTTAACCGTAGAAGAACTTAAAGCGAAAAACAATCTAAGCGATAATACACTTTCGATAGGACAGAAACTAATTGTAAAGTAAGTTTAGTTTTTAGTATTTCGTTTTCATGTTTCTATCGAAAATGACACATTGAAAAACAAAAGCTTGTTGTCTGGCCGCGTGAGGGATAGGAGTAAGCTACCGAAGTAGCACGGATAGCCCGACCGCTTCTTGATAAAAGGGCGTATAAAGGCAAAGTGATGTAGCCCTTTTATCAAGAAGTGGTCACGCCATAAATAGTAAAATATCATAAATAGTAAAATTAAAAAATGATCTATAAAAGAAGTAGCGCTCTTTTTGCGGAAGCAGAAAAAGTAATCCCAGGAGGAGTAAATTCACCAGTAAGAGCTTTCAGAGCCGTGGGAGGAACACCAATATTTGTAAAAAGTGCGAAAGGCGCTTATTTGTACGATGAAGATGGAAATAAATTAATCGATTATATCAATTCGTGGGGACCGATGATTTTGGGCCATGCTTATGAGCCCGTGGTTGAAGCTGTAATTGAAAAAGCCAAATTAGGAACCTCTTTTGGAATGCCAACCGAATTGGAAACTCAAATTGCAGCTTTGGCTGTTTCGATGGTTCCAAATATTGACAAAATTAGATTTGTAAATTCAGGGACAGAGGCTTGTATGAGTGCTGTTCGTTTGGCTCGTGGATTTACGAAGAGAGATAAAATCATCAAATTCGCAGGTTGCTATCACGGTCATTCGGATTCGTTTTTGATTCAGGCGGGAAGTGGTGCCGTTACTTTTGGAACTCCAAATAGTCCTGGTGTAACCGCGGGAACTGCTAAAGATACATTGTTGGCAAAATACAATGATTTGGATAACGTAAAAACGTTAATTGAAGCCAATAAAAATGAAATTGCAGCTATCATTATTGAGCCAGTTGCTGGAAATATGGGATGTATTCCGCCTGCTAAGGGATTTTTGGAAGCATTACGTGAATTGTGTACCGCAAATGGGATATTATTGATTTTTGATGAGGTAATGACAGGCTTTAGATTAGCAAGAGGTGGTGCTCAGGAGCTTTTAAATATCAATGCAGATATCGTTTGTTTCGGAAAAGTGATTGGTGGAGGATTACCAGTTGGAGCTTTTGCGGCTCGTGAAGAAATCATGAATTATTTAGCGCCACTTGGACCAGTGTATCAGGCTGGAACTTTGTCTGGAAATCCATTGGCAATGGCTGCTGGTTTGGCGATGTTACAGTCTTTGGATAACGATCGTGCTATTTTTAAAAGATTGGAAGAGAAAACAGCTTATTTGGGCGCAGGAATCGAGAGAGTTCTAAAAGCAAATAATGTTGAGTTTACCATCAATAGAGTGGGATCGATGATTTCGGTTCATTTTGATGCCAATCCGGTAACTGATTTTCAAACTGCGGGCAGAGGTGATAATGAAACGTTCAAAAAATTCTTCCACGGATTAGTTGCCGAAGGAGTTTATATCGCGCCATCAGCTTACGAAACTTGGTTTATTACCGATGCATTGACTTACGAAGATTTAGATTTTACTATTCAAGCCATTGATAAAGTTTCTAAAAGCTTTTAAATAAAAATAGCCACAGATTAAAAGATTTAAAGGATTTTAAAAATTTTTGATAATCAGTAGTCTGTGGCTATTTAATTTTTTGAAATTGATTATAGAAAGAATCGGTTCTTTCTAATTCGTCTTTATAGACCTTTTTTTTGTCTCATTTTATCTTTCATTTTTTCTTTATTCTCTTCTCTCATGGCTTGCCATTTTGTGTATTGATCGGCTGATAAAATTGCTTTCA
>NZ_DATIDY010000140.1:0-3165 GCF_035456085.1 Flavobacterium sp. | reverse complement strand
ATTGGACACGTGGGGGAGATTTTAGTTGAATATTTGACTAAAGAAGGTGCTCAGGTTTTTATTTCTGATATTAATGAAGAAAAATTATATCAAGTTGCGTCTAAATACAATGCGCAGATATTTACTGGCGACGATTTATATAGTGCCGATGTCGATATTTATGCGCCTTGTGCAATGGGGGCGACTATTAATGACAATACGGTAAACAAGATTAAAGCAAAAGTAATTGCTGGTGCTGCTAATAATCAATTGGCAAACGAAAATACTCATGGGTTAATTTTGCAGGAAAGAGGCATTGTGTATGCTCCTGATTTCTTGA
Source organism: Flavobacterium sp. (assembly GCF_035456085.1). Taxonomy (GTDB): domain Bacteria; phylum Bacteroidota; class Bacteroidia; order Flavobacteriales; family Flavobacteriaceae; genus Flavobacterium. The sequence continues at coordinate 2,846 of NZ_DATIDY010000140.1, read as the reverse complement.
TTAACGCTGGTGGAATTATTAATGTTTATGCTGAGTTGGAGCATTATGGTAAAGCAGAAATTATGGCAAAAACCGAAAATATCTACAATACTACTTTAGAAATTTTTGATTACGCTATTGCAAATGGTATAACTACTCATCAAGCAGCATTAACTATCGCTCAAAATCGTATTGATTTGAGAAAAATTGAAAATGCAAAATAGTTTTAATTAATGTTGAAGATTTCAGTTTCAGGATTTTATTAAATTCTGGAACTGATTTTTTTTTGATTTTTGATTAACTAAGTTTCTAAGTTGTTGATTTTATATGTATTTCTGATAAATCAATAATTGAAAAATCGATTTTAAATTAAAAGGCTTTAAATTTTCATTTAAGAGATGAAAGTATTAATTTTGCAAACTTAATTTTAAAAGTTCTTACAAGGTGGTAAACAGAAGACACATTCGCGTTAAAGTCATGCAATCCATTTATGCAATGCATCAAAATGGTTCTGATAATTTAGAAAAAGAGGAAAAATTCCTTATGCATAGTATTGACGCCATTCAAGATTTATACCTTATTATGCTTTCTTCATTGATTGAAATTTGTAAAAAAGAAACTGTTTTTTTACATCTTTCAAGCCAAAAACATTTGGCAACCAAAGAGGAACGTAATCCTAATGAAAAATTCATCAAAAACAGTATTTTTCAAATTCTTGCCGAAAACAATTCCCTTAGTATTGCTTTAGAAAATCGTTCAATCAACAATTGGACTTTGAATGATGATTATATTATTCTTTTATTGAATGCGATCAAAGAGAGTCCTGTGTATGCAAAATACATGAGCAATCGAGTGAATACTTTTGAAGAAGATAAAGATTTTATTATTGATATTTTCTCTGATGTTATTGTTCCAAATGAAAAGTTGTATGATTATCTTGAAGATGATAAATTAACTTGGATCGACGACATTCCTTTGGTTAACACCCATATTGTAAAACAGCTTAAAGGAATTAAACAAGGTGAAGATGATAATTTTAGAGTTCCAAAATTATACAAAGACAATGAAGATAAGGCTTTTGTAAAAGATTTATTTAGAAAAACGGTTTTAAATGAAGCTGAATTAGCCAAAGAATATATTGATAAAACACCAAATTGGGATAGCGAACGTATTGCTGAAATTGATACTATTATCCTTAAAATGGCAATTTGCGAATTCTTGAAATTCCCTTCTATTCCGGTAAAAGTTACGTTAAATGAGTATTTGGAACTTGCCAAAGAATATTCAACTCCGAAAAGTAGTATTTTCATCAACGGAATTTTGGATAACTTGGTTAAGGAACTTGAAGGAAATAAAAGAATAGTGAAGATTGGAAGAGGTCTGATGTAATAGCTGAACACCATTTCTATTAAACATAAAACAATTAACAAATATTAAAATTTTAAATTATGGGACAAATACAACAGTTTTTGCCGTTTTTATTAATGTTCGTAGTCATTTATTTCTTTATGATTCGTCCACAGCAAAAAAGAGCTAAAAACGAAAAAGAATTTGAAAATGGATTAAAAATAGGAGATAAAATCATTACAAAAAGCGGAATCCATGGTAAAATCGCTGAGCTTAATGAAGGTACAGTTATTATCGAAACTATGGCTGGAAAATTGAAAATGGAGCGTTCTTCAATCTCATTAGAATTAACAGCAACTTTGACTAAAAAAGCGTAATTAATACAATACAATAAAAAAATCCCAAATTCCACTTTTATGGAAATTTGGGATTTTTTTGTGTAAATAAGAAGATTATTTTTTCTTATTTTTTTTGGCTTTTTTAGCCTTTTTAGCTCTTTTTGCTTTTTTGGCTTTTTTCTCAGTAGCTTTAGCTTTAAGTTTTGCTTTTTTGGCTTTATCTTTTTTGGCTTTCTTAGCTTTTTTCTCTTTTCTTTTAGCTTTTGCTTTGTCCTTCGCTTTTTTCTCCTTCTTCTTTTCTTTTACAGACATCTTATTTTTTGTTTTAGATTTTTTCTTCTTTTTATCTTTTTTATCCTTTACTGGAACTGCAACTTCTGTTTCCGTTTTAGTTTCTTGTATTGCAGGTGTTTCAGTATCCGATTTTATAATTTCTGAAACTTGAGTAGTAGTAACTTTGGCTCTACTCGGTCTAGATGCTCTGGTTGCCGTAGTTGCTGGTTTTGCAACTGTTGCTGCTGAATTTGCATTAGGAGATTTTACGGCGGTAGGTTTTACTGTGGCAGGTTTTACAACAGTGGGTTTTGCAGCAGTAGGCTTTACGACAGTAGGTTTTGTAGCAGTAGGTTTTGCAGCAATAGTTCTTCTTGTAGTGGGTTTTGTTACAGTTTGTTTTGTTGGGGCTGGTTTATTCACTATAGGTTTTACAACTTCAGTTTCTTCATTGTTTGGAATTACTGGAGTTTCCGGATTCTTCGGAGTGATTTTTGTTCCTTCTTTTTCTATCATAATAGTGTAGTTAATCGTTATATAATAGTACTTAGACATTTAAAAAACATTCATAATTAATAGAATGTTTACTGAATATTAACAAATGTAGTGAATATATTAATACTTCAATGTTAAGTTTTTATTGAAAATCAGCCTGTTAGACATGATTTAGGTGTGATTAAGTTTGACTTTTAATATGATTTTTAAATAAAAAAGTTCCAAAACTGATGGATCAGCTTCGGAACTTTTGTCTATTAAATAGATTTTTTCTTTTATCTGTATTTATCATTTAGACCAATATTGTCTAAAATCATAGGTTTTATTTTCTCAATCCTTGTAAGTTTTGTTTCTTCTCGTTTAGCGGATTCGATGTATTCAATGAATTCCTTTTGTTTATAAGGGCTAAATTTT
>NZ_DATIDY010000139.1:0-8535 GCF_035456085.1 Flavobacterium sp. | reverse complement strand
GCTTTGGTTAACGTGGGCGAGAAAAAAATAGTTTTTGTAAAAATGGATAATGGTTTCAAAACAAAAGCTATTCAAACTGGACTTGAAATAGATGATTTTGTTCAAATCCTTGAAGGGCTTTCTGTGGGAGATACAATAGCCAAAAATGCACAATATCTAATCGACAGCGAAAGCTTTATTAAAACCGAATAATGATGAAATACGAAGTATTCACCAATACAATTAAAATCAAAATGATGAGTAATACAATGAAAAAAATCAGTTTACTATCATTCCTCTTTACAACGATGATAGCTTGTAATACAAAAAACAAAGAAGACCACAGTGGGCACAAAATGACTGATGAGAAAATTTTCTACACTTGCTCGATGGACCCGCAAGTGAAGGAAGACAAACCGGGGAAATGCCCTATTTGCCACATGAAGCTTACGCCAATAAAGCATGATAACTCCGAGGCCAACGAAATAAGTTTGAGTAAACAGCAAATCCGACTAGGGAATATTACTACTCAAACCATTTCAAAAAGCCAAAGCAGTCTGGAGCAAAATTATACCGGAGTATTAGCCATTAATCAGGAGAAAGCCAATACTGTTTCGGCAAGAGCAATGGGACGTATCGATAAGTTGTTTTTCAAAACCATTGGCGAATACGTCAAAAAAAACGAACCGGTTTATTCTTTATATAGCGAAGATATTGCTATTGCAAAACAGGATTATTTAACAGCCTACAAACAATTGGCCATGCCGGGCGATTTTGGCAAAAATGCTCAAAATATGCTCAAATCGGCCAAACAAAAATTATTGTTTTTTGGTTTGACCAATGCCCAAATTGAAAGTATAAAGACCAAGGCTGAAGTTTCTCCCAATACTATTTTTTACAGTACGGCAAGTGGTTATATTTCTGAAATAATCGCAACAGAAGGCAGTTATGCGATGGAAGGTTCGGCAGTGATTAAATTGGCCGATTTAAGCAGTCTTTGGCTCGAAACCCAAGTAAATGTGTCCTATGCCAAAAATGTACATTCTGGACAAATCGCTAAAGTTGTTTTTCCTGACTTTCCGGATAAAACAATTAATGCAAAAGTTTCATTTATTAATCCCGAAATCAATCCCGACACCAGACTACTTCTGGTTCGATTGGAAATTCCTAATTACGATTCCCAGCTAAAACCCGGAATGCAAGCCGTTGCTAAATTAACCCAATCCAATGTTAAAGGATTGTTTATACCTGTAGATGCAGTGATTCGGGAAGAAAATGCCTCTTATATTTGGGTAGAAAAAAGAACCGGTGTATTTGAAAATGTTATGGTCGAAACAGGAGCCGAAATCAATGGAATGATTGAAATCAAATCCGATTTAGATTCCTCAAAAAAAGTGGTAGTAACGGGAGCTTATGCCATTAACAGCGAATATAAATTCCGAAAAGGAAGTGACCCGATGGAGGGAATGAAGATGTAAATATTAAAAAATTATGACACACACATACACTGTTACCGGAATGACTTGCGATGGCTGTCGCTCTAAAGTCGAAAAAACATTGAATACAATTGATGGTATTGAAGCAAAAGTTTCATTAACCCCACCATTAGCAACCATCACTATGGATAAACACGTTCCAACATTTGCATTGCAAGAAGCCTTGACAACTGCTGGAAAATACACCATTGAAATGAGTAATGGTAAAATCGAGGAGCATTCTTCAACAAACGAAACTACTTCAAAATTCCATTCCTCCACACATTCCCACAGTGATAAAAAAGAAATTAAAGTTCCTGTTAATGCTAATGGAAAATATTATTGCCCTATGCATTGTGAAGGCGAAAAAGTCTACGACAAAGCAGGCGATTGTCCTGTATGCGGAATGGATTTAGTTAAAGCACCTGAACTAACGGTCAGTAAAGCATTATACACTTGTCCAATGCATCCTGATGTAATGAGTGAAACTCCAGGCTCCTGTCCAATTTGCGGAATGGATTTAGTACCAATGGAACCAAGCGAAAGTGAAGACCAAAAGACGTATACTGATTTGGTTAAGAAAATGAAAATAGCGGTAGGATTTACAGTTCCCATTTTCGCTATTGCAATGATAGAAATGGCACACAACAATCCTTTACTTCAACTAATGGATGTCTCAAAATGGAATTGGGTACAATTGCTATTTTCGCTTCCAGTTGTTTTTTATGCCTGTTGGATATTCTTTGTTCGTGCTTGGAAATCAATAATCACATGGAATTTGAATATGTTTACCCTCATTGGTATTGGAACAAGTGTAGCATTTCTATTTAGTTTACTCGGAATGTTTTTCCCTGATATTTTTCCAAATGAATTCAAAACGGAACACGGTACAGTACACCTATACTTCGAAGCCACAACAGTTATTCTAACTTTAGTTTTATTAGGTCAACTATTAGAAGCGCGAGCACACAGTCAAACCAGTGGTGCTATCAAAGAATTATTAAAACTCGCTCCTACCGAAGCTACTTTAGTAATTGATGGAAGCGATAAAGTGATTTCAATTCACGACATCAAGAAAGGTGATTTATTGCGAGTAAAACCCGGAGACAAAATACCAGTTGACGGAAAAATTACCGATGGCGAAAGTAGTATTGACGAAGCAATGATTACAGGCGAACCAATACCTGTAGATAAAAAGAAAGATGATAATGTAATTGCGGGAACAATAAACGGTAACAAGTCCTTTGTAATGATTGCCGAAAAAGTAGGTTCAGAAACTTTGCTTTCTCAAATTGTGCAGATGGTAAATGATGCCAGTCGTTCAAGAGCACCAATTCAAAAATTAGCGGATAGTATCGCTAAATATTTTGTCCCAATTGTAATTCTTATATCTGTATCAACCTTTTTCATTTGGGCTAAATTTGGTCCAGAACCAGCATTAGTCTATGGTTTTATAAATGCCATTGCAGTATTAATAATTGCCTGTCCTTGCGCTTTAGGTTTGGCAACTCCAATGTCAGTAATGGTGGGTGTTGGAAAAGGGGCACAATCAGGTGTCTTAATTAAGAATGCTGAAGCTTTAGAAAATATGAACAAAGTAAATGTGCTTATTACAGATAAAACAGGAACCATTACGGAAGGAAAACCGTCTGTAGAGAAGATATACACATCCAATAACAACGATAATGATTTATTGCAATTCATTGCTTCTTTAAATCAATATAGCGAACATCCATTAGCACAAGCAGTAGTAAATTATGCTAAATCAAAAACAGTTTCATTAATTGAAGTAAAGGATTTTGAAGCCGTTGCAGGAAAAGGTGTTTCAGGAACAGTAACCAATAAAAAAGTAGCATTAGGTAATAAAAAACTAATGGAACAAGTCAAAGTAACTATTTCTGATGATTTAGAAAACAAAATCAGTGCCGAACAAAAACTAGGAAAAACCGTTTCATATATCGCTGTTGATGACATTGCTGTAGGATTTGTATCAATTACTGATGCGATTAAAACATCTAGTAAGGATGCCATAAAAGAATTAATGCGACAAGGTGTTGAAGTAATTATGCTTACGGGGGATAATGTAAATACAGCCAAAGCAGTTGCCGATGAATTAAGCTTATCATCCTATAAAGCAAGTTGTTTACCCGAAGACAAATTAAACGAAATAAAACGTTTACAATCCGAAGGGAAAATTGTAGCAATGGCAGGCGATGGTATAAATGATGCACCCGCACTAGCACAAGCCAATATTGGAATTGCAATGGGAACAGGAACTGATGTAGCTATAGAAAGTGCCAAAATCACTCTAGTAAAAGGCGATTTGCAAGGCATCGTTAAAGCCAAGAATTTGAGCCACGCTGTAATGAGAAATATCAAACAAAATTTGTTTTTTGCTTTCTTCTACAATGTTTTAGGAGTACCAATAGCATCAGGGGTTTTATATCCATTTTTTGGAATTTTGCTCTCACCAATGATTGCTTCTTGAGCAATGAGTTTTAGTTCGGTATCTGTTATTGGAAATGCTTTGCGATTGAGAAGTTTGAAATTATAAAAACGAATAAGAAATAAGTTATAACTGTATTAAAAATGAACAACCTTACTCAAATAATTCAACAATATAAAACTGATACTGAAAGTGTTTACAATACTTGGTTTGTAGATAATGACCAGCGACTAAAAGCATTTCGGACTATTCGTCGTGGCATTTTGCAAGTGATAGATGATATTAAAAACAAAACATTTCCAAATGATTTTAAAGGCAGTAGTTTAGAACTTGTATTGAGTTGTATAGCAGAGCAGAAACAAGTTTTTGTTGGTGTAGCACATCCTTTTTATTGGAAACCAAAATTAAGAATTCCTGATATTTACGAAAACCAAAACAATAAAATCGCTTTTGGTCAATTTCTCGAAAACTGTATCAATGCCAAAACAAAAGAACAAGTAGTAAAAGAAATTGTAAAATTAGACGAACTCAAAATAAAAGGTCTTGGTCCAGCAGTGGCAAGTATTTTATACTTCTTACACCCAACTTGGTTTCCGCCATTTAATACAGCTATTCTCAATGGATTTAACTTTTTATTCAAAGACAAAAAGAAATTAGGCAGTTGGTCAGAATACTTAAAAATTAGAGAAACCTTAATTGAAATCAACAGTAAACATAAATCAGAATTGTCAAACGATTTAGGAGCAATAGCAGGATTATGTTTTGAAATCGGAACGCAAAAAATGCTTATCGGTAATGATGAATATTTGAGTGAAGAAGAACGTAATAAGTTTGAAAAAAATATCTTAAAACGCCAAAAAGAAATACAGGAGGAAAAGCAAGAAGAAAATCTTCACAATGAAATGCAATACCATTTATTGAAAATTGGAGTTTCATTAGGTTTTGATGTAACCCCGGCGAGTAATGATAAAAGCAAATCATTCAATGGTCAAAGCTTCTCATTTATTTCCATCAATAAGTTTCCTGAACTGCCTTGTGATAAAGATACCCAAAACACAATAAAACTTATTGATGTTCTTTGGTTTGAAAAAGGGACAAATAATATAATTGGAGCATTCGAAGTAGAGAAAAGCACGAGTATTTATTCGGGAATTCTCCGCCTATCCGATTTATATTTTAGTATTTCTGATGGGGATGAGGTTTTCTATATCATCATTCCAGACAGCAGAGAGAAAGATGTAATCCAACAACTCAACAGACCAGCAATAAAAAATTCAAAAATGATTATTAAATACATATTGTTTTCCGAATTGAGAGCCAATTGTGATGCCATTTGCAAATTTGGCTCAGACCATTCCATTATGGAAAAAATCGCAAAATCAATTTAAAAAACTATATATCTAATATTGCAATTATGTAATTTTTACTAGCAATTTCATAATCATTTTAAAGAGAAACAAACTAATTTAATTCAACTGTAGTTAGAAATATAAAATAACGTGAATTAATGTTAAATTTTAAAGTAAAAATTATGAAAATTAGAGACTTTTTATTCAGCTTAACAGTACTCGTGGGGCTTTACTCCTGTAATAATAATGATAACGAGCAAAATGGATTAGTATTACAATCTCACGATGAAAACCAAATGATGGATTCCCTTCATGCTATGAGCAGTAGAATGGACGCAATGGTCCCCACTAAAGACCCAGAAATTGATTTTTTAAAAATGATGGCGATGCATCATAAGGGTGCAATAAATATGGCTAAGGTTGAACTTGAAAGCGGAAAAAATGAAGCTTTAAAAGAAATTGCGAACAAAATGACTACCGATCAACAGCAAGAAATTAAGAAAATAAATGATATTCTGCAAACTTTATCAATTGACAATAGTGACCCAGTCTTTACAACTGAACAAAAAAATAATATGCTAAAAATGGATAAAAATGCTGATGCCCAACCATTGACAGGTGATACTGACAATGATTTTGCTACGTTAATGATTTTACATCATCAGTCTGCAACCGATAACGCTTCTGCCTATTTGCATCATGGAAATAATGATGAAATAAAAGAAATGGCTACAATGATGATAACTATGCAGACGCAAGAAATTATTGAATTGAGTGACTGGCTTAAAAATAATCGTCGGTAACGGTGCGAAAATTGAAAACAGCTTTAAATTTTAGTGCGTTATAATCCGATTTGGATGTTAGTATTTCTAACGGTGAAGAAGTTTTTTATATCATCATCCCAGACAGTAGAGAAAAAGACGTTATTCAGCAACTCAACCGACCAGCAATAAAAAATTCAAAAATGATTATTAAATACATATTGTTTTCCGAATTGAGAGCCAATTGTGATGCCATTTGCAAATTTGGTTCTGACCATTCCATTATGGATAAAATTGCAAAATCAATTTAAATCCAAGTTAATCATTTATCAGATTATATCCATTTCAAACAACTTGGGCACCCGAGAGCTTTAGCTCGAACAGGCGAAGCAATCAAGCGGTCTCTCTCCGGTCGTTTGCTTTGTTCCGTTCGGCTGTTCCAGTCGGTCGTCGGCAGAAAAAGCCTCCTTCCTCCGTTCCACAGTCCACTCGTCAGCATAGCGTCGGCCAGCCCCGAAAAAAGGGCAGGCCACCACTACGCTTCCTCGCCCTCATCTCCACACGCTCTCTTCCTACGTTCGTCGGGGCTAGTACATCCACAATACCGCTTCATTCCGTTCCGCTCCCCCGCCGCCGCGGGTACGTTCCACTGCATTCCAGCCGTATTATGTCTGTCGCCCCTGGTTGTTTCAGCTGTTGCTCCTTCGCACAGCCATCGGAAAAGAAGAGCACCTCCCTTCGAAAAAAAATAAAAAAGAAAGTAAAGGTAAGTTCCGTTTTCAAAAAGTAAAGTTCAAGCCCTCTGGGTTTTTGAAAAAATCTCCACCCTTCAACCTGAATTCATTTCAGGTTCTTTTTTATAATCAATCTCCGATTCCCAACACGTTTTTGATTATAAGTCGGGTAGTATTTTTTCAAAAAAACTTGACTTCTTTTGAAACCTCCACTAATACGACGACTTTCTTTTTTTCTCTTTTTTTGTTTTGAAAATTATAGAAAAACAATGGATTGATAATCCTCCCGTATAAAGATGCAAGTTGATCAGAAACTACTATTACATTGGCAAAGGATGAGGTTTTGTATTTTAAAGTTGAACTAATTTTTTAGATTAAATTCTCAAAGGCAATGTTCAATTCTTCTGTACTAAAATCTTCCAAATATGCTTCAGTTGTTTTAATAGATTGATGTCCTAATCCTTGCTTTATCATTACTGTGCTTAATCCTTTCTTTAAAGATAGTGTTGCAAAAGTGTGTCTGGCAGTATAAAAAGTAACTTTTGTTTTAATGCCACATTCAAGTGATATGGTGTTAAGAAGTTTGCCGTAATAATTTAGCACACTTTTTTTTCGATCCCTGAGTTCTGTTTTGGTATAATGGTTTTTGTCTTTTTCTAAAATTGGGAAAATATAATCAGTTTCAAAAGGGCGATAGATTTTAAAGTATTGTAAAATTTCGGTCATGTATTTATTATCCGGAATTTTTACATTTAATTTTACCAGAGTCTTATTTCTGACATATGAAAAACTACTTAAGTCCACATCATTCCATTTTAATTCAGCTATATCAGTAAAATTCATACCACGGCAGTAGAAACTGAACAAATAAGTGTACAATGCTTTAATGCCCTCTTTATTAGTTGAAAAATCGTAATCTAATAGTAATTGTAAATCCTGTTTGCTTAACGCTTTTTTTACTTTGCTGGATTTCAATTTTGAAATTATGTAATCTCTGAAAGGATATGTTTCACTTGATGCAATTTTTGATTTAATAGCCGAATTATAAACAGATCTAATATTGCGCATATATACCCCAATTCCGCCATCATGGCAACCTCTTGAGCGCAAATGAGCCTCAAAAGCTACTAAGAAAGTATAATTAATTTTTGCGAATGAGTAGGTTGAAAGTTCAGGCTGGAATCGCATAAGAGCAGAAATGGTATCACGATAAGAACAACTAGAACTTATTTTTCCAGACTCTTTGAGCTGTAATTTTCTCTTTTCGAAATAAGCAATGAAATTTATTTTTTCTACTTCTTGTGGTCTAAATAAAGCATCAAATGCTTCAATTGAATATTCGTGCCCTTCTTCAATCAGTTTATTTAAAATTTTAGAAGCATCATGTTTTATCGAATTCAATATCCGATTAGCTTGTAAATAATTTGGGAATTGTGATTTAAATTCACTTGCTTTGTCGTTCCAAAATTTTGGAAGTACGTTATAAGGAGTTTTATAGAATTTGGATTTTCTATTAATAGTAATTCTTAAGTTTATTGGATATGTTCCATCACTTAACTCTGTTTTTTTTAGTATAATTTTTAAACTAGCTTTCATTCTTACATATTTTTAAGTACAACATCCGTACAACAAATGCATGTATTTTATGAAGTTGAATGAAACAAAAGTATTTTTAAAAATTCATAAGTAGTTGATATATAGTTACTTTGAAGCTAAATGCAATTAAGTGCAAAGGCTATTTATCTATCTCATAATCAGGTGGTCCCTGGTTCGAGCCCAGGTGGGACCACT
>NZ_DATIDY010000138.1:0-3119 GCF_035456085.1 Flavobacterium sp. | reverse complement strand
AATATTTTAAATTGTTTTTGCATCGTTTAATTTTTTAAGTTTTTCGGTTTCTTCAATGCGTTGCAAAACACTTTGCAAAAAAGAAATTCGCGTTTGAAGATTACTAATCATCGCATAAATTAGTGGCTTACATTCGCCATTAACTTCCAATTCATGCACAATTTTATCATAATCGCTATCGAGCGATTTCATTTGTTTTAAGGCATCATTAATTATTTTTTCATTTTCAGGTGACTTTTTTTCATTAATTTTTTCTAATTCATTCTGAATTAAAACTGTAAAAATAGAATCGGTTTGTCTGGTTTCTTTTGAGGCAAATTTTAATTCCTTTGGTTTTTCATTATTAGTATAAAACAATGTCACACCAAGAAAAACAACCACAGAGGCTGCTACAGCATAAATAAAGCTGTAGTTTCTTTTTCGTTTTTTAAGAATCATTTTTTTTGAAAATCTTTCCAAATGTTGACTATCCAATTCCTGAACGTCCCATTGGTTTTCTAAATTTTCAAATAGTTGATCTAATTTTTCATTTTCATTTTTCATCTTCTAATAAAATTTGTTTTTGGCAAGATGGAATTCGCATTAATGATTGAGATTGCTTATTCATAACTCACTTAATTTTTTTCTTAAATTTTCTTTAGCCCTGCTCAATGTCGTTCTACAATTTGCATAACTAATTTTAAGAATTTCTGAAATTTCTTCCTGGTCATAACCTTCAATATAAAATAAAGTTAAAACCATGCTGTAATTGTATTTCAACGATTGAATTGCATCTAAAACCTGCTTGACTTTTAATTCATTAAAATCTAACTTTTCTTGCTCATCAATATCGTTTTCTTCTAGTTTATACAGCGTTTTTTCAAAGTCTTCAGTTTTAAATTGATTATTTTTTTTATAAAAATCAATGCTGTTATTCACTATAATCCGCTTCAACCATGCACCAAAGGCAACTTCTTGCTTGAAATCATTTATTTTGGTAAATGCTTTCAAAAAACCTTCTTGCATAACATCTTCAGCAAAATGCTCATCTTTCACAATTCTGTAGGCCACATTATACATCGCCTTGCAATAGCGATTATAAATCTCAAATTGTGCTTTCTGATTATTCTCTTTGCAAAGCGAAATCAAATCTTCGATATTTTGATCAGTCAAGTTCAATTAAATAGTAATGTTTTTAGTAAAGACATGAATGTTTTTGATTTGTTACAGTTTTTATAAAATTAGCTTAAATTTTCTTTTTTAATAGTTACAAAAACCATTAAGAGAGGGAAGTAACTATAAATATTTAGTTTTTTTTAATAAGATGTTGTTTTGGCACAATGATTGCCTAGTTAATTGCGCGAATATTTTAATGAATTTATACTTCAGTATTAAACCATAATATTGTTGTGATACATTATATTTGCGTCCGATCCAAAAACATTAATGACAAAAAGACTTAATATTACTATGTCGAATCATAAAATACTTACTATTGACAATTTGTCACTTCAAGAAATTGATTCAGAAGCTGAATTGATTCCATTATTGACTCCGGAAGATGAGGAAGAAATGAATAATGAAGAATTGCCGGATTTTTTACCAATTTTACCTTTACGCAATACTGTTTTGTTTCCAGGAGTGGTTATTCCAATTTCTGCAGGAAGAGATAAGTCAATAAAATTGATTAATGATGCCAATGCTGATGGAAAAGTAATTGGTGTAGTTTCTCAGCTTCATGAAGATGACGAAGATCCTACATTTGATGATGTCAATAAAATAGGAACTGTAGCGAGAATTCTGCGCGTTTTGAAAATGCCTGATGGAAATGTTACTGTTATTCTTCAAGGAAAAAAACGTTTTGAAATAGCAGAAATAGTTTCTGACGAACCATATTTGAAAGCAAAAATCAAAGAAGTTCCAGAGAAAAGACCAACGAAAAAAGACAGTGAATTTGCTGCAATTATTGATTCGGTAAAAGAATTAGCCGTAAAAATTATCAGTGAAAGCCCAAATATTCCATCTGAAGCTACATTCGCCATTAAAAACATAGGAAGCCCATCATTTTTGATCAATTTTGTTTCTTCCAATATGAATTTATCTGTTAAAGAAAAACAAGATTTGTTATCTATTAATGGATTAAAAGAACGCGCTTTGGAAACGCTTCGTTATATGAATATTGAGTTGCAGAAATTGGAACTTAAAAATGATATTCAGTCCAAAGTTCGTTTTGATTTAGATCAGCAACAAAGAGAATATTTCTTGCATCAGCAAATGAAAACCATTCAAGAAGAACTTGGAGGTGTTTCGCAAGAGGAAGAAATGGACGAAATGAGTCTGAAATCTAAAACGAAAAAATGGGACGAAAAAACACAGTCACATTTTGATAAGGAATTATCTAAAATGCGCAGAATGAATCCTCAAGCGCCAGATTTTGGAATTCAAAGAAATTATTTGGAATTATTTTTAGACTTACCTTGGGGTGAATTTTCAAAAGACAATTTTGATTTAAAACACGCTCAAAAAGTATTAGACAAAGATCATTTTGGTTTAGAAGACGTTAAAAAAAGAATGATTGAACATTTAGCAGTTCTTAAATTAAGAAATGATATGAAGTCGCCAATTATTTGTTTAACAGGACCTCCGGGTGTTGGTAAAACTTCTATTGGTAGATCAGTTGCAGAAGCTTTGGGTAGAGAATATGTCCGTATTTCATTGGGAGGTTTGCGTGATGAAGCAGAAATCCGTGGACACAGAAAAACCTATATTGGTGCAATGCCAGGACGTATAATCCAAAGTTTGAAAAAAGCTGGAACTTCAAATCCTGTATTTGTTTTGGATGAAATTGATAAGTTATCATCCAGCCATAGCGGAGATCCATCATCAGCATTATTAGAGGTTTTAGATCCAGAACAAAACAGCGCTTTTTATGATAATTTCCTTGAAATGGGTTACGATTTATCTAAAGTAATGTTTATCGCAACGTCTAATAATATGGCTGCTATTCAACCAGCTTTGGTAGATCGTATGGAAGTGATAAAAATGTCTGGTTATACAATAGAAGAAAAAGTAGAAATTGCCAAAAGACATTTATTTTCTAAACAATTGGCTGCTCATGGTTTGAAACCTAAAGATTTGAC
>NZ_DATIDY010000137.1:0-3212 GCF_035456085.1 Flavobacterium sp. | reverse complement strand
CGAGCATAACACTGGTTCTGATGCCGGCGGAATGAACACTACCGCCGTTCGTGAGGGTGATTTCTGGATAGTCAATGGAGCCAAAAATTTTATTACACATGCTATTTCAGGTGATATAGCGGTTGTGGTTGTTCGCACTGGAGCAAAAGGAGATTCAAAAGGAATGACTACGTTTGTTTTTGAAAAAGGAATGCCAGGTTTTTCATCAGGCAAAAAAGAAAACAAATTAGGAATGCGTGCCAGCGAAACTGCTGAATTAATATTCGATAACTGCCGTATTCCGGACGCAAATAGATTAGGTGAAATTGGGGATGGTTTTGTGCAGGCAATGAAAATTCTCGATGGTGGCCGAATTTCAATTGGTGCTTTGGCGTTAGGAATCGCCAAAGGTGCCTATGAAGCATCTTTAAAATATTCCAAAGAAAGACATCAATTCGGGCAGCCCATATCCGATTTTCAGGCAATCTCTTTTAAATTAGCAGATATGGCTACCGAAATCGAGGCATCTGAATTGCTATTGCACAAATCTGCGTTCCTAAAAGAACAAAACCGCCCCGTAACAACATTGGGCGCAATGGCCAAAATGTATTCTTCCGAAATGTGTGTGAAAGTTGCCAATGATGCTGTTCAAATACACGGCGGCTATGGTTATACCAAAGATTATCCAGTAGAAAAATTCTATAGGGATTCTAAATTATGTACTATAGGTGAAGGAACTACAGAGATCCAAAAATTAGTTATTTCTCGAAATTTATTAAAATAAGCATTTGGGCGTGACGCCGTTGAGCAAAGAGGCTTACTTTTAGGAAAGCTTACAAAGCCTCTTTACTCAACGGCGTCGGGCTATCCATGCTACTTCGGTAGCTTATTTCTATCCCTCACGCAAAACATAAGGCATTGGAATTTCTAAAGGGTTGTAAATCAATTTTATTCATTCTAAGTTTGTAAGTAGAAAAATAATTTGAAATTTATACTTCAAATTCATAATTAATTTTTACTTTTGCGCACTTAACGAAAGGAGGTGATAAAATTATGTTAATTATACCAATTAAAGACGGAGAAAATATCGATAGAGCATTAAAGCGCTATAAGAGAAAATTTGATAAAACTGGAACAGTAAGACAGTTAAGAGCTCGTACAGCTTTTATAAAACCTTCTGTTACAAATAGAATGAAATTCCAAAAAGCGGCTTACATCCAAGGATTAAGAGATAGTATCGAGAACATCTAATACTTTCAACGCATTTTAAAATAATTTACCGTTAGTTATTAAAGTTTCTTAACTTTGATGCTAACGGTTTTTTTTATGACTACAAATAATAAAGAGGCATTTAGAAATTATCTGCAACTCGAAAAAAAATATTCTCCACATACCATTAATGCTTACTTAAATGATATCTCATATTTTGAGACATTTAATAAAGAAAGCTTTGATCAAGATGTTATTGAACAGGTCAACTATAGTCAAATTAGAAGTTGGATTGTTTCTCTTGTTGATGATGGTGTTTCCAATACTACCGTAAATAGAAAAATCGCTTCGTTAAAAGCATTTTATAAATTTCTATTAAAAATAAAACAAATTGAAATTAATCCTTTGCTTAAACATAAAGCTCTGAAAACGGAAAAGAAACTTCAAATTCCTTTTTCAGAAAAAGAATTGGTTGATGCGTTATCTCAACATCCAGATGTAGAAGGATTTGAAGAAATTAGAGATAAGCTCATAGTTGAACTGTTTTATACTGCGGGCATACGAAGAACCGAACTTATTCATTTGAAAACTGCAAATATCAATTTTACGAATCATACTATTAAGGTATTAGGTAAAAGAGATAAAGAGCGCATTTTGCCTATTCTACCAGTGATTGTAGAGCAGATTAATGAATACATAAAAGAGCGTTCATTGCTTGAAATTATTATAGATTCTGAGTATCTGTTTATTACAAAAAAAGGGTTAAAATTAAATGATTCTTTTGTATATCGCTTAATAAATTCATACTTTAGTACTGTCTCCGAAAAGGTAAAAAAAAGTCCTCACATATTGCGACATACTTTTGCGACTCATTTATTGAACAATGGTGCTGATTTAAATTCTGTCAAGGAATTACTGGGACACTCTAGTCTCGCTTCTACACAAATATATACTCATAGTAGTTTGAATGAGCTCAAGAAAGTGTATAAAGAAGCGCATCCTAGAAACAAAAAATAGTTAGAATGTGTTTAACAATTAAAACGATTGATTATGAAGGTAAATGTTCATGCTGTTAACTTTAATGTTGACAAAAAGCTGGTAGATTTCGTTCAGGAAAGAATGGATAAGTTAGAAAAATATTATGACAGAGTGGTTTCGTCAGATGTTTTTTTAAAAGTAGAAAAGACAAGTGAAAAGGAAAATAAAATTGTCGAGATAAAGATTAATGTTCCAGGAGACGATTTTTTGGTTAAAAAACAGTGTAAATCCTTTGAAGAAGCAGTCGAACAATCAGCGGAATCTCTAGAACGATTACTAGTAAAACGTAAGGAAAAGTTAAGAACACATATTTAATTTAAATTTTTTTCAAAAAATGTTTTGATTAAAAGATAAAATCTCTACATTTGCAGTCCGTTAGAAATAGCGGACTTTTTTTATTGAAATCGCCAGCGTAGCTCAGTTGGCTAGAGCAGCTGATTTGTAATCAGCAGGTCGTGGGTTCGAGTCCCTCCGCCGGCTCTTTTTTCCAATGCGATTTGGAATAGTTCATGTGATTACTGATAAAAAAAGGGGAGATACTCAAGCGGCCAACGAGGGCAGACTGTAAATCTGCTGTGTGAACTTCGCAGGTTCGAATCCTGCTCTCCCCACAAAATTGATTTGAGGTTTAGAATTCTGAATTGAAAATCTTAAATCCTTAGACGAAGGATTCTGCCGACTTAGCTCAGGGGTAGAGTGCTTCCTTGGTAAGGAAGAGGTCACGGGTTCAATTCCCGTAGTTGGCTCAAGTAAGTAGGAAATTGAAATAAATATATAAACTAGATTAAAAATTAAGTAAAATGGCAAAAGAAACCTTTAACCGTTCGAAACCACACTTAAATATTGGTACGATCGGACACGTAGATCACGGTAAAACTACTTTAACAGCAGCAATCACAAAAGTGTTATCTGATGCTGGTTACTGTCAAGCAAAATCATTTGATCAAATTGATAATGCTCCTGAAGAAAAAGAAAGAGGTATTACA
>NZ_DATIDY010000136.1:0-57737 GCF_035456085.1 Flavobacterium sp. | reverse complement strand
ATTTTGTTTGTTAAACATTCTCGTTTTGCCGATTTGAAAAGAAAATTAGATGTGGTGAAAAAGAAAAAAGCCAAATTATTGACTATCCTAGTTTTATTTTTAAGTATAACTAGTTTTGCACAAGAGCATAATCACGACCATGAACATGAGCATCAGCACGATGACGCGAAAACAGAGGAATCACATTCAGGTCATATACGAGTAAAGCCTACTCAAAAACAATTAGATTCGGTGTTGAAGTCTTTTACCGTTACCAAAGAACATGCAGCAAAATTTGGAAGATTGATTATCCAGGATGCTGGCGGTAGAATGAAACCTATTAATACTTTTTCATCAGAATTGTTGCGAAAAGTTAGTCATTCAGATACTTACAATGGAATGAATTCTGATCAGGTATTTTTGTCAATGACACAAAGTGCCCAATTATGGATTGAGATTCCTTTGATTTATATCAAATCAGGAAATGATAGTATTCGTAAAATAATTGGAATTGATGCTAAAGATAAATTTGCTCCTTTTATTGCTTTTTTTGATGAAAAAGGAAATTATAAATTATCGCCATATTTGGATGCCGCTTACAAAGCTGCCAACCCAAATCAGTTTGAAAAGGATTTTGTCGAAACTGATAAAAAAGTAAACTTGATGGAATCAGCCTTAAGCGGAAGCATTTTGAGGATTTTTCCAATACCAAATGATCCAGGCAATAAATGGATATCCTATTTAGAATTGGAACATGCAGGTTTAAAAGGAATGGATTCTACTTATACTAAAAGTATTCTGCCACTTTATTTTGGAACTTTAGGAAATGCTATTCAAACTAAAAATTATAAAACTGCCGATCAATTACTAGAAAGCATCAATGGTTTTCAAAAGAAATTTGGCAGCAAAGTAAGGCCAACTGAAGATAAAATTGATTTGGAAATCACTTATAACAAATATGATTTGCTACAGAAATTGCCTTATTGGTATCTTTTTGCTGCAATTTTGATGTTTGTTTTTACGATTATTCAAATTTTTAAAGATTCTAAATTTATACGTATTTCGGTAAACACAATGCATGTGATAATTGCGGTTCTTTTTCTATTGCATACAGTTACGTTAATTGCTCGTTGGTATATTTCCGGACATGCACCTTGGAGTAATGCTTATGAAGCGATTGTTTACGTAGCTTGGGCGACAATGTTTTTTGGTTTGGCATTTGATGTAAAATCAAAGTTAACGGTAGCTTCAGCAGCTTTTGTAACTTCAATGATCCTTTCGGCTGCATATATGAATTGGATTGATCCTGAGATTGCCAACCTACAGCCGGTTCTTAATTCGTATTGGCTTATGATTCACGTAGCGGTTATTGTTGCAAGTTATGGGCCAACTGCATTGGGAATGATGTTAGGTTTTGTTTCATTGCTTTTAATCTTTTGTACTAACGAAAAAAACAAAGCCAAAATGGAATTGAATATAAAGGAGCTTACAATTATAAACGAGATGTCATTAACCATTGGTTTGATAATGTTGACCATCGGAAACTTCCTTGGAGGGCAGTGGGCCAATGAAAGCTGGGGTCGTTACTGGGGATGGGATCCAAAAGAAACTTGGGCATTAATTAGTATAATGGTGTATGCGTTTGTGATTCATGCTCGTTTTGTACCAGCTTTGCGAGGAAAATGGATTTTTAACCTAATGAGCATGTTTGCCTTTATATCTATTTTATTTACTTATTATGGAGTAAATTTCCACTTAGTTGGATTACATTCTTACGCAAGTGGTGAGGCACATTCTTTAAGCTGGATATGGTATTCATTTGGAACAATTTCTTTTATTGGCGCTGTAACTTATCCAAAATATAAAAAGTTTTATAAGAAGATTAAATAAATCAAATTTGCAATGCAAAAAGGGCAATTTTAATATTGGCCTTTTTTTTGTCACAAATTAATTTTTTTTATTTTTTTGGAAATAAATAACAGTACATAACTTATAATATATTGAATAACTGCGTTTTAATCCATTTTTTGTGTCATTTGGACGTTTGTGGCACGGTATTTGAAAATCATATTATAGATAATGATGGTTGTGATCTTGAGTTAGTAAGTTATTTTCATAGTTTAGTTTACAATTAGTTAGTTAAAAATAAAGATTACACCAAAATTATCGGTTTTTATTTGGTTCAAAAGATGCTCTTTTTAAAGGGCATCTTTTTTTTATCTTCCCCAATTTCTTCTAGCTTTCAATATATAATAACAATCCAAAAAGATATAATACTCTTATATATTTTATATTTTTATGTATTTTGTCGAAAAAATATGCATTTTGTGGATAAAGTATAAAATATTTTTTTTATCTTTGGCATATCTATTCAAATAAAGATAGTTATTTAGATTTGTAATTTATTAAATTTTTTAAATTAGTAGGTTAGGTTTAGGAAAAAAATTACATGGGGGAATCTGATGGACTTATCAAATTATTGACAATAAAAATGCTCTATTTTGGAGCATTTTTTTTTTGCTTAATTTTCTCTGAACAATCTCACTTTTATTTTTGCTAGCAAATGATTTAATTTATTGAAAGTTCTTTAAACCAATCTAAATTTTAAATAGAGAGGCTTTTTTTAAAAAATTAAGTCATTAATTTTATTAAATAATAATTCTTATTAAAAAAAGAAAACTATGCATTTAATCGATTTTATTTACTTTTAATAGATTTTTATTAAAAAATAGTATTACATTTGCGATATCTATTCAACAAGATAATTATTTGGATTTGTAGTTTTATTAAAAATTTTAAATTTAGTAGGTTAGGTTTAGGAAAAAAATTGCATGGGGGAATCCGATGAAATTATCAAATTATGATTAAAAAATGCTTCTAATTGGGAGCATTTTTTTTTGCTTTATTATTTCTAGGTTATCCAGTTTCATTTAAAATTATTTAGCAAAAATGTAATTTGATTAATGTTAAATTTGTAAAATTATGTATTTCATCGATTTTATTTACTTTTAATAGAATTTATTAAAAAATAAAATTACATTTGTCATATCTATTCAATAAGATAATTATTTGGATTTGTAATTTTATTAAAATTTTAAATTTAGTAGGTTAGGTTTAGGAGAAAATTGCATGGGGGAATCCGATGAAATTATCAAATTATAACTAAAAAATGCTTCTAATTGGGAGCATTTTTTTTTGGATAGTCATATGTCAAAATCTTCTTTTAGGATCCTTCATTAACTTTATTTTTATTCTAGTTTTGCTAGATTACAGATAATTGTTCTAATTTTATATAAAAATTATATCATGAAAAAATTAGTAATCGCTATCTGCGCAATGTTCTTGTTTAATATTCAAATTCAAGCACAAGTGAAACAAACCATCTATCAATTTAAAGTACAAGATTTATACGGAGAAACTTTTGATTTTGCTTCGCTAAAGGGCAAAAAAGTAATGATTGTTAATACTGCTTCAAAATGTGGATTAACACCTCAGTATAAAGATTTAGAAGCTTTGTACAAAGAGTATGCTTCAAAAGGATTTGTAATCGTTGGTTTTCCGGCAAATAATTTTGCATCACAGGAACCAGGAACTAATGAAGAAATAGCTACTTTTTGCAAATTAAATTATGGGGTTACTTTTCCTATGATGGATAAAGTTTCTGTAAAAGGAGATGATATGTCTCCAGTTTATCAATTTTTGACTCAAAAATCAAAAAATGGTTTGCAAGATTCTGAAGTACAATGGAATTTCCAAAAATATTTAATCAATAAAAAAGGAGAACTAGAAAAAGTAATTGCTCCTAAAACGTTGCCAACAGATCCGGAAGTGGTAAATTGGATTAAAGCGTAGTAATAAAATATTTAGAAAAGTCAATTAAGAGATAATATACAATTTATTCTTAATTGACTTTTTTAAAAATATAAAAATCATTTTTTACGATTCATCTTTTGTTGTACGTACCAAACTGATACCAGAAGTAAAAAACACAATTCCTAGAATTCCGTAAATAATTAAGGATTTGATGTCTCTTGTTTGGCCTGATGTATCTGCAAAAATAACTGCCGCATAAATAAGTCCTGCTATTCCTAAAATGGTAAGCACAGCTCCGAATAATCTTTTTAGGTTCATGATATTTGTTTTTAAGTTGAAACAAATTTATTTGCATTTATGTTTTTTGCTATTACATATTTGCGTTTAAAACTTATAAGATTATGATCTTGAATAGATTACTTTTCCTGTGCAATAACTTCCTTAACAGTTGCCTCGTAATTTCGAATGCTTTTGGATTTTTTAATGTTCTTATGAACTTTGTGTGGATTCGAAAAAATCACCGAAAAATATTCCCATAAGTGATGCATTTTCAATAAAATATGAGTTTGTCCCGACAATGATTCACTATAACCTTCGTATAAAGTATCGTGAAAAGCACTGAATAACTCCATTTTGTTTTTAGGATATTCAACGCTATTATTTTTTATCATGCTTGGCAAAAAAGGATCAGCAATCAAACCTCTTCCAATCATCCAGTGATCTATGGATGGAAAACGTTGTTGCATTTCGTGGAATTTGGCTACTGTTGTGATATCGCCATTATAATATAATTTATGTTTAGTGTTATCAATACATTGCTGAAAAGCATCCAAATGCACACCTCCTTTATATAATTGTTTTCCGATTCTGGCATGAATCGCAATATTTTTGATTGGATATTTATCTAAAATTGGTAAAACATCCAGAATTTCTTCGGTAGTATCGTAGCCCAAACGCATTTTCATAGAAACAATAATATCAGTTTCCGAATGTACTCTGTCCAGTATATGATTTATTTTTTCGGTATTACTAATCAAACCACTGCCCATTCCGGATTTCGTCACCATTGGATAAGGACAACCTAGATTCCAATTCAATTCTTTATAACCTAATTCTCTAACATATTTGGCGACAAATAAAAATTCTTCGGCATCGTTGGTAATTACTTGCGGAATTACTTCTAACGTATCATTGTTTTCGGGAAGTAAATCACGATGATACGAGTTTTTGATTTCCAATTTTCCGTTCAATCGAATGTATGGGGAATAAAAAGTATCAATTCCTCCGAAATATTTATTTTGAGCATTTCTAAAACGAAAATCGGTAAAACCTTGTAAAGGTGATGAGAGCAATGTAAAATCCATAATAATTGTAAAACCGCAAAGATACTATTCTTTATTGGGTTGTGTTTTGAGACTTACTTTTATTATAGATAAACATTTGTTAGGAATTCAGTTTTATTATTTTGCTTGCCAATAGCAACGTTTTGGCGAAAAAATAGATTCTTCCTTTTTTAGTTGATCCATTGCCTTATCTACGACTTTGCGTTCAAGACCTGTTAATTCTACAACTTTACCAGCATTTAAAGGAGTGCCGTCCTTTTTCATTGCATTTAGAACTTGTTCTTTAGCATCCATAATTATTTTTTTTAAATTTTAAATAGTATTATTTGATTTTTCTTTTCTTACGAATAGGTTTCAGAACAAACTCTTTCAAATACTATTCAAAAATCAATTGCATGAACACTGAATGCAACCAACGATCAAATTTATAACCTGATTCTTTAATAATTCCAACGGTTTTAAAACCAAATTTCTCATGAAAACCAACACTGCTTTGATTCTCGGCATCGATTACAGCAATCATCGTATGAAGGTTTTGTTTTTTGGCAAGTTGAATTAATTCGGCTAATAAAAGTTTTCCAATTCCTTTTCCATGGTAATCGTTGCTTACATAAACCGAATGTTCGACAGTAAATTTATAAGCTTCTTTAAATCTAAATTCGCCATACATACCAAAACCAACCACTTTTCCATCATATTCGGCGACAATTACAGGGAAGTTTTTGCTGATTTTGTCTTCCAATATAGTCTTTTGCTGTTCGTAGCTTCGAGTATTGTAATCGTATAAAGATGTTGAATTTAGAATATTGTAATTTATAATATCTAATATTCCTTGAGTATCTTTAGTTTGGTATGGTCTTTGAATGATTTTCATCGAATTAAAATTTGTTTTCAAAATTAAGAAAACTATTTTAGATTACTGAAAAACCCTTACAACTTAGTATATTTGTTACTTTGAAAATTATACAATGACGTATCCCAAAATACCTTTAGCACAAAGCATTCTTCAAATATTTTTAGCCAAAGAAATTACCAACATTATCATATCTCCGGGTTCTCGAAATGCGCCTCTAACGATAGGTTTTGCAAGCAATCCAGCTTTCAAATGTTACAGTATAGCAGATGAACGTGTTGCAGCATTTTTTGCGTTGGGAATTGCACAGCAAACCCGAAAACCAACTGTTATTGTCTGTACTTCAGGTTCGGCTTTGCTGAATTATTATCCGGCGCTTTCAGAAGCATTTTATAGCGAGATTCCGCTTATTGTGGTTTCGGCAGACAGGCCTCAGAGCAAGATTGATATTGGTGATGGACAAACTATTCGTCAGCAGAATGTTTTTGAAAATCATTCTCTATACAACGCTAATTTAACCGAAGAAGCTTCAGAGGAAAATGATATAAAAATCAACGAGGCAATAAATACTGCAATTGATAAAAAAGGACCTGTTCATATTAATGCACCTTTTGAAGAGCCTTTGTACGAAACCATCTCGGAGTTAAGTGTAAAAAGTAAAGTTTTCGCTTCCGCAAATGAGCTGCAGACCATTGATAGTGCAGCTTTATTAGAATCTGCAAATATTTGGAACACAGCAACTCGAAAATTGATTCTTACAGGTGTAAATGAACCAAATTCGATTGACCAAAAAACAATTGATGCTTTCGCAATTGATGAATCGGTGGTGGTAATGACCGAAACGACCTCAAATATTCATCACCCAAGTTTTATAAATAGTATTGATACTATCATCACACCATTTACAGCGGATGATTTTGAAGCATTTCGTCCTGAAATTCTGGTGACTTTTGGTGGAATGGTAGTTTCGAAACGTATAAAAGCATTTTTAAGAAAATACAAACCTAAACATCATTGGCACATAGATTCGTTGAGAGCTTATGATACTTTTGGTAGTTTGAGTAAGCATTTCGAAATAGATCCTAATACTTTCTTCAATGCTTTTTTACCATTAACAGCAAAAATTGAAAGTGATTATTTCAGCCGAATGGATTCGGTTAAAACTTTACGAAATGAAAAACATGAAATCTATCTTTCTAAAATTCCTTTTTCAGATTTAAAAGTTTTTGAGAAAGTGATAAAAGGTCTGCCAAAAAACAGTCAATTGCAAATAAGCAATAGCTCGGCGATTCGATACGCACAATTAATTTCAATCGATAACTCAATCGAAGTGTACTGCAATAGAGGAACCAGCGGAATTGATGGAAGCACTTCCACAGCAATTGGAGCAGCGGTTGGCAATCCAAAGCAAACGGTTTTTATAACTGGAGATATTGGATTTTTATACGACAGTAATGCACTTTGGAATAATTACATTCCGAAAAATTTCAAAATTATTTTGATTAATAATGGAGGAGGTGGAATTTTTAGAATCTTGCCAGGACATGAGGAAACACCTGTTTTTAATACTTTCTTTGAAACCACGCATAAATTAACAGCCGAGCATTTGGCTAAAATGTACAACTTAAATTATAATGTTGCCAATGATGAAACTAGCTTAATTCAAGGATTGGATACTTTATATGCACAAAATGATAAACCAGGAATTTTGGAAGTTTTCACACCAACATTGGAGAATAATGCTATTTTATTGCAATATTTTAAAGAGTTGGTTTAAAATTATATCATTATTATTATATAAAAAAAGCGTCTTAGTTGACGCTTTTTTTGTGTTTGATAATTTATCGAATTGGCTTAGGGAAAACCGCCAAGCTACAATGCCCCAATTCATCAACTGCTTGAACTGCAAAAAAGTAATTGTCTTTTGAGTAGGGGATTTGTACTTGAGTATCTTTGACAAAAATTGTTTTTTGCCATTGCGCTTCTGAGGTGCTTCTAATTAAAATTTGATATCCGAAAGGCGCTTTTTCTTTGGGAGCTTCCCATACCAGTTTTGAAAAATTAGTCAATTCTTTAACTTCAATCCCCACATTTTTAGGAGCTTTCGGTGACCAGGCTAAATTGGCTAAACTAGCTAAATTGGCAGCAGTTGTTTTACGCAAATAATCGAAATCCATAAATTCCGGTAAGTCACCATATTTTACACCATTTTCTGTTCTTAAATCTTGATGTTGGTGATCATAGTTTTCATTCATTTCGCATATACGGACTGCTGTAAAGCCATTTTGGCTAAACGGAGTATGGTCTCCACCGCGCAAAAACCGGTCATTTCTATAGACTAATTCTACTTCCAGTTGCGGGACATATTGCTCAGTTGCAGTTTTGATATATCGGGCTAATTGTCTCGAAGGGCTATCGTTGTCACTATTTATAGCTTTTCGCATTTTAGCTTCCTCTTCAGTTTCTAAATAAGGAATGGTTTCGCTAAACACGCGAACTTTTGTATTATCACTCAATCGTGTACCATTTGATAAACTATTGCCAATCATGTCATTATTAAGCATTGCCAAAATATTCCAATTTTCAGCTTTGGCTATTTCAGCAAGATGTCTTGCTCCATAGAGCCCTTGCTCTTCACCGGTTACAGCGACAAATATAATAGTACATGGAAATGAACGTTTACTCATAATTTTCGCAAGTTCCATCATTGCAGCTACACCAGACCCATCATCATTTGCTCCTGGGGCATCTGCAGTAATATTCATAACATCCGAAACACGTGAGTCCAAATGACCGCTGATGATCAGTATTCTGTCATCTTGTGGGTCGGTTCCTTTTAATGTTGCCATTACGTTTCCTAACTGACTATCAACGGGAATTCGCTTTCCATCTGCTTTTACAGTAAAATAATCAATTTTTGACGTAAGTCTTCCATTTGATTCTAAGGCATATTTATCAAATTCTGATTTTACCCACGCCTGAGCTGCGCCAATACCGCGAGTTTTACTTTTAGTGTCACTCAAGGTGTGTCTGGTACCAAAAGAAACCAGTTTTTTTATGGTGATTTCTAAATTTTCAGCTTTAACTTCAGTAACCATCTTGTTTATTTCAGGATCGTTTAAAACGGTTTGTGAAGATAAAATAGAAGTAAAAAAGACTAAAGGGATGGAATAAATGATGGATTTTAGGCTCATAATTCATTGTTTTGGTTCGAATCAAATTTACTGAAAATAATAAACGGAATTAGTTACTATACATTGAATCAAAAAAGAAAATACAAGTGTTACAATTCACGTTTTTGGCAAATCCAGAAAATGCAATGGAAGGTAAATAAAAATCTGCAATAGAACAGTTTTTTTGAAACTACAGTCGGATTATAAAATATCAGTTATTGTAAGTATAATTCTGGTTTTTATATAATGAAAAATCCACGCCTTTCAGTAAAATCTTTGATGATAAAGTAGTACTAAGGCTTAAATATATTGTAAGAGTAATTTTTAATATAAAATTTTATTTAAATTTTAAAAATGATATTTTCATGAAAAAATAATAACTAAAAATCGCACACATAAATAATAAATCATTAAATTTGAGCTAGTTATGAAAACGAAACAAACTTAATTTTATAGTTATGGGGGCAAAAGATAAATTAATTGTGAAGTATGCAACGGACTTGAAAGAAAAATGTGGAATTAATCCAGATATGGAATTATTGACAAAAGTGACTATAGGTTGTGGTCCGTCTATTTACAATCCTGATTCTTCAATTATTGCTGGCACACAACAATCAGAAATTGTAACTGTAAAGAAAAATTTTCTAATTAAGAAATTGGGTCTGCCCGATAGTCCGGAACTAAAAGCAGGAATCGATACTGTCCTAAAACAGTATGGTGAAACTAATAAAAACAAATATCGTGCAGTAGTTTATTATTTGTTGACACTGCATTTTGGAAAGGAAAGTGCTTATAATTAAAAATCAACATTCTATGAGAAGCGTCTATTAAGGCGCTTTTTTAGTTTATATACTTTAGAATTATTTATTAAAAAATATATTCAGGACAGAGCAGGATGATTTTGATTAATATGGATCTTAATTTTAGCATTCAGCAATAGAAAAAATTATGACGAATCTCCTCAAAAATTTCCTTACCCTTCTTTTATTTATTTTTCCAATAATAATAAGCGCTCAATTCAAAAATATTAAGAATGATATTTTTTGGGATACTCAAAACCGAACGCCAATCTACAGTCAGGGAGGTGGAATTTTCAGATTTCAAGATCCAACATCGGGAACTGAAAAATATTATTGGTATGGCGTGCAATATAAAGAAGCAGCTATTTACAGAAAAAATCCTTCTGTAACTTTAAAAAATGCCACTTTCGAATCAGTTACTTGTTACAGTTCTACAGATCTTGTGAATTGGACTTTTGAGCAAAATGTTTTAACCGAACAAACGGCATTTCCTGATGGAAAACCAACTTGGGTAGGACGTTTGGGTGTAGCTTTTATCTCAGAGTTAAAAAAATATGCAATGTTTGTACAACATGGATCAGAAGTATTAATTGCTTTGGCTGATTCTCCGACTGGAAATTTTTCGATGCATCAAAAAATTAATATGGAACCGTTAATTGGAACTACAAACACAGGCGATCAAACGGTATTTACCGATGACGATGGGAAATCCTATCTTGTTTATTCGTATGGAAAAGGACGTAATAAAATCTACGTCTCGGAAATTGGTATCAAAGAAGGAAAAGTAAACTTATTGGATTGTACAAAAGTATTTCAAGGACAAAGTCGCGAAGGAAATTGCATGTTCAAATACAAAAACAAGTATTATATGGTTGCTTCCAATATTTATGGCTGGGATTCTTCGTTTGCATATTATTTGGTTTCAGACAACATTAGAGGACCTTATTTGCCCACAAATGATATGCAAATTATGAAGGGAAGTGAAGAAGACTATGCGCATGTCACTCAAACTGGATTTTTTTATACAATAAAAGGAAGCAAACAAGAAACAGTATTGTATTGTGGTGACCGATGGGCAGATTTTGCTGGAAACGGGTTGGGCTACAATCAATGGTTTCCACTTTCGTTTGATGGCGATATACCTTATTTCAATTCGCTTAGTTCTTGGAATTTAAATGAAAAAACAGGAGAATGGACAGTGGGAGCTGATAATAATTTTGTAAAAAACGGTAGTTTTGAAGCTGATCGAAATAAAATTCCAAGTAATTTTAAACCAATACAAGAACAACTTTTAGGTTGGAAAACAGAGATTATAAAAGGAAATAAAATAAGTACTACCGACGAAAGTTCGCCTACTTTAAATTTTTTCAATACAGAAGAAGATAGAAAAGAAGTCATAGGAGAGAAAAGCTTGCAGATTAGTGATAAAGTTGATTTTAGCCGAAAAATTTCCCAAGTAATTTCATCAACGCCTTATGTTGCTTTAAGTGATGGCGTTTATACATTGACTGCCAAGATAAAAAATACCAAAAGTTTTGAAGAACTGACAATGTATGCCAAAAGCAATAACAAAACTTTTCGGTTGAATATAACTGATGTTAATCCTGCTTGGAAAACAATTTCAATTTCAAATGTTACTATAAAAAACAACAAAGTCGAAATTGGTTTTTTAGCCTCTGCCAAAGCAAATTCCTTTTGTGTAATTGATGATATTACTTTAGTAAAAAATAAATTCTGAGTTACCTAGCATGGATAATTTACTTGTAAGTTTTAAAGCCTTTTCAACTCAATAAAATTTAAGTTAGTTATAAATTTTACCTAACATTTCATAGTTTAATCTTTGTACCTTTGCGCTTTATAAAATAGTCGAAAAGGGCAAGAATCTCAAGAAAATGATTGAAATAGGAAAATATAATACGCTAACAATACTGCGTGATACCAAAGTGGGTTTGTTTTTAGGAAATCCAGAAAAAGATCCTAAAGGAAAACACGATATACTTTTACCAAATAAATATGTTCCAAAAGAATTTGAAATAGGTGAGGAGCTTATTGTTTTTGCTTATTTGGACCATGAGCAACGTCCAGTTGCCACTACCTTAGAACCTTATATTTTCCTGAATGAGTTTGCTCTTTTGAGAGTGAATTATATTAACCAAATCGGTGCATTTATGGATTGGGGAATGGAAAAGGATATCCTAGTTCCGTTCAAAGAGCAGGCACGCCCTATGGAGAAAGGGAAACGTTATTTGGTTTATCTTTTTTTAGACGAAAAAACCAATCGTTTAGTAGCTTCTAGTAAATTAAACCAATTTTTAAAAAACGATCATCTTACTGTCGAAAAAGGAGAAGAGGTTGACTTAATTGTTTCGCATATTACAGAATTAGGAATCAACGTTATCATCAATGAAAAACATAAAGGATTGTTGTACAAAGATGAAGTCTATGATGATTCCATCCGCACAGGAGATCGTTTGCGAGGGTATATAAAAAATATCAGACCTGATAATAAAATTGATGTTTCTTTACAAATGCAAGGTTATCAAAGTATAGAGCCAAATGCAGAGAAAATTCTAGATGAATTAAGAGCCAGCAGAGGCTTTTTGCGTTTAACTGATAATTCACATCCCGAAGACATCAAAACAGTATTGAAGATGAGCAAGAAAACCTTCAAAAAGGCAATTGGGGCTTTGTATAAGGAAAAACTAATTGAGATAAAAGAAGACGGAATTTATTTAGTTAAAGAATAAAAAAAAAGAAAGACTAGTCAATATTGATTAGTCTTTCTCTTTTTATTTTTGTTTGTAGCCTCAAAGATATAAACAAAAATAAAACTCTGTTTGTCATTCTTTAAAGTATCTTCTAGTGCATTAATCCTAAATGTATATGTATACTAGTATTACGCCAAATCAGGTACTTTATCAAATGGTTGTCTATAAATCAAGTATTGTTATCATAGACAAAGGCTAAATTTTACATTACGACCATTGGTTATCAATACATTTAAAGTTTACCTTCTTTAGACAATTTCTTATGTTCTAACATAAAATTATTGGATTGTAAATCTTTTTCTTAACCCTAGGTGTTACTTTTTATCAATTGCTATTCTAACAAATGCTTTATTTATTGCTTTGTATTTTAAAATGATTTTTGAATAAATTATATAATTTAAAACCATAAAAATAAAAGCGACAACGATTGTAAACTCACTCAAAAGAACATTTTTAAAGGTTAGTAAATTAGTGAACATTCAGTGCTAATCTGAATTATAATTAACATGGTTTTTTATTGTAAAGCATTGATTAGCAGTATTAAAAGTAATAATAATTTTTTTTCACTACTAGTAAAAACCAAATTATTTTCAAATTTTAACGATAAAATTTAAATTAATTTTTTAATGAAAGAATCAGTTTAATAAAATGATTATCAATAGGTTAAAAAATCTTATGAATTAAAATTGCATATTGAAATTTACTCCCCAAACCGGTCTACGTGCTCCTTGATCAAAGCCAACTGGCGCAACATTCATTTGTGTTTTTACTCTTTCTTTATAACCAAAACTGTCCAATAAAGTATTAAATGGATCCATAAGAGCTAATGAAGTGTAACCCAAAAATTTTGATTTTAGAACACGATGATCATTTCTTAAAATACTTTTTTTAGCATAAAAGAAACCTTCCCCAACAACCGATCCTAATACAGGAGTAATGATAAGGTCTTGCTTAGATGGAATTTCAGCAAAAGCTTCGATTCCGTATTCCCAGAAAAAAGTTGACATGAAGGCTGAATAAAGAAAAGATTCAAAAATGTTAAAACCACTACTTCTGGCTGTCATGTAATAAATACCTCCACAATAAGGATGTGTTATGTAATTAAGAACCCAGTCATCTTCATCCCAAACTGGGCCCGCTTTTACATTTTCTTTCCATTTATGAAAAATTCCATTTTCTTTCATGTCTTCTTTGTCCCAATTGGTCACACTTTCCGGCATTGCATATAGTATTCCAAAAGCCGCAATTGCAGCACCAACATACATTGCACTATCATATCCTAATCTTCTGTAATCCCTATGAGTAGGAGGGTAAGTAGTGCCGTTTTTTAGCATCACTGTAGTATCACCAACGGTTAACATATTATAATAGTTAACTTTTTCTAATTGCGCATCAGAATATGCTAAAGAGTTTTGGGTAAGAAATTCAAGTAATTGATTTGATGTAATAATTGGTTTTTCTACTTGCTGCCCAAAGCTAATGCTGATAGCAAATAAAAATATAATTGATTGTGAAATAGTTTTAAAAGGATTCATTTTTTGAATTAAATGCGGTTAAAAATTGAACCAAGTATATTGGAACTCAAAAATAATTATTTTTTAATGTTTAATTATAACTATTCCAGATTGATTCGAATAGTTTTAAGATTCGGCAAATATAAATAATTAATTAAGAAAGATAAGGCTTTTTTCACAGTTTACTTTTACGTAAAGTAATGACGCTATTAATAAATTAGGGTGCTAAAATCATTGTTCAGTTTTTTTTTAATCAATTCAGACCAAAGCGTTTAAGGGTGGTTTAAAAAATAATGGATTTAATCATTTGATTAAAATTGTTGTTTAAATATAAAATATTTTCTTTATTTTTGTACAGAATAAAACTAGATGTCATGTCTAAAATAGCTAATACAAATTCACAATCTACCGAAGAAAAAATTAAAGAAGCCGCACGCAAAGTTTTTATGCGTAAAGGATTTTCGGCTACTCGGACTCGGGATATTGCCGAAGAAGCAGGCATTAATCTTGCTTTGTTGAATTATTATTTTCGAAGTAAAAAGAAACTGTTTGACGAAATCATGCAGGAAAAATTTAAAAAACTCTTTGGCGTTATAATTCCAATTTTAAATGATAATGCAACTTCGCTTGAAACAAAAATTGAATTGGTTGTTTCGGGTTATATAGAAGTTCTTTTGAAAAATCCTGATCTGCCGATTTTTGTATTAAATGAAATTAGAAAAGAAAACACAACTATCGTTCAGAATATTTCTTTTGATAAAGTCATTTTTCAATCTTCATTTATGAATCAATTAAAAGAAAAAAGAAATGATTTAAACCCAGCTCACTTTTTGATAAGTATTTTAGGAATGACAATCTTTCCATTTGTAGCAAAACCAATGATGTTATTTTCTGGTTTGACCAATGAAGATGCATTTACAGTACTGATGAATGAAAGAAAAGAATTAATTCCGATTTGGACAAAAGCAATGTTGGAATCAAATGTTCAGAATATCTAATCAATACCATAAATCAAAATGCATGTAAAAATGAATAAAATAGTACTCATGCTTTTGTTTTTCTGCCCCTTTTTCTATGGCTATTCCCAATTAAAAATAGAATCGTGTCAGGAAAAAGCAAAAGCCAATTATCCGCTGATCAAAGAATACGACCTGATTTCAAAATCCCTTGAATACACGATTTCCAACGCAAACAAAGCTTGGCTTCCTCAATTGAGCGTTACGGGTATAGCTGGTTATCTTATCAAAGGACTTCCCGAATTGCCTGGGGCTGGTGATAAAAAAGATTATATTTTTGTTGGTATTGCTCAAGTTAATCAAACTATTTATGATGGAGGAGCAATAAAAGCCAATAAAAACATAGCCAAAGCCAGCGCCGAAGTGGATAAGGCAAATGTTGATGTGGCTTTTAACAATATTAAGGAACGCGTAAATCAATTGTACTTTGGGATTTTGGTGATTGATGAACAATTGAAGCAATTGAATTTACTTAATGATAATTTGCTTCGTAACTTAAACAGCGCCAAACTTTCTAAAGACAACGGATTGGGATATCAATCAGATGTCGATGAAGTTCAAGCTGAAATTTTATCTCTTGAACAAAGAAAAATCGAATACAATTATACAAGAAAAGGGTATGTCGAAATGCTTTCTTATATGATTGGAGAATCGCTCAACGAAAACGTTCAACTCGAAATCCCATTAACTGTAGAAAATTATGCCTTAATGGAAAATAACAGAGCCGAACTTAATTTGTTTGCTAGTCAATTAAAACTTAATGAAGCATCACATGCTTTTGATAAAGTTTCTCTTTTGCCAAAAGTTGGTGTTCTTGCTGCTGGTATCGGTATAACTCCCAGTATGAGTTTGGGTGCTTCTGAAGTGTCTTCGCTTGCACTTGTTGGATTAAGCACGTCATGGGATATCTCTGGACTTTATAAATCATCAAACAATAAACAATTAGAGAAAATTCAAAAAGACCGTATCGTTGTACAACAAGAAGCATTTTTATTTACTAATAATCTGCAATTGAAACAAGCCGAAAGTGATATTGAAAAACAGAAAGCAATCCTTGCCAAAGACGATCAAATAGTAGCGATCAAAGAAAAAATTAAAAATGCATATCAACTAAAAAAGGATAATGCTTTGGTTTCAATGAACGATTTAATTACCTCAATGAACAAAGAAAGTGAGGCGCGAAGCAATAAAGCACTTCATAATGTGCAACTGCTCTTGAGCTTATACAATTATAAAACTATAAAAGGAAATTAGAACGATATGCGATATGCGATTTACAACTTACGAAATGCGATTTCTGAATTTTGATTCATCAATGGCGAATTCAGTTTAGGAGATTTAAACTCTTGAACAATATTAAATTCTTAAACCATTTTGAACTTTCAGATCATTAAACAATATTAAACTTCTTGAAATATGAAATATAAAACACTACCATTCGCAGCCTTGACTTTATTTTTATTTTCCTGTAAAAATACTGATAATGATTATGATGCTTCGGGAACTTTTGAAGCTACAGAGGTGATCGTTTCAGCAGAAGCTAACGGTCAGATTTTGGCATTTAATGTTAACGAGGGAGATGTACTAAAAGAAAATCAGCTCGTGGGTTCTATTGATAGTACTCAATTGCATTTTAATAAGATGCAATTATCGCAAAGTAAAAAAGCTATCTTGTCAGGAAGACCTGATGTTGAAGTTCAGATTGCTTCGTTGGTAGAGGAACTCAAAAATGCCATAACCGACAAAAAACGTATTGCCAATTTGGTGGCTGGAGATGTTGCTTCTCAAAAGCAATTGGATGATGCCAATACTCGTATTGCTATTTTGAAATCAAAAATGGAAGCGTTAAAAAACAGTTTGAACACAACAACCTCATCTCTTAATGAGCAAGGAACTACCGTTAATGCTCAGGTGGCACAAATTAATGACCAATTAAAAAAATGTAAAATCATTAATCCTATAAACGGAACTGTTCTTGTTAAATATTCGAATGCCTTTGAAATGACAATGATTGGGCGTCCGCTTTATAAAATTGCAGATGTTAAAAACATGATTTTGAGAGCGTATGTAACGTCAAGCCAGCTTTCGCAAATAAAACTCAATCAAAAGGTTAAGGTTTTTGTCGATTTTGGTAAAGATGCAAAGAAAGAATATGCAGGAACAATCAGCTGGATATCCGACAAATCCGAATTCACTCCCAAAACCATTCAGACAAAGGATGAAAGAGCCAACTCGGTTTATGCAGTTAAAATCGCTGTTCCAAATGACGGTTTTCTGAAGATTGGAATGTATGGGGAAATTAAGATTTAGTAGTCAGTAATCAGTTTTCAGTGATCAGTCTAGTTCATAGTCCATAGTCTTTCTTAATTCAAACTTAGAAACTCAGTAGCTCAGTAACTCAGAAACTCAAAAAAAAATGAATGTCGTTTCGGTAAAACAAATCAATAAAAGTTATGCCAAGCATAAAGCCTTAGATAATATTTCTTTTGAGGTAAAATCTGGTGAACTCTTTGGTATCATTGGACCAGATGGAGCAGGGAAAACCACGCTGTTTCGAATTCTGACTACGCTTTTATTACCTGACAGCGGAGAAGTTTCTGTCGTTGGCTTAGATGTTGTCAAAAATTTCAGAGAGATCCGAAATCATGTTGGCTATATGCCTGGTCGATTTTCATTGTATCAGGATTTGACCGTTGAGGAAAATCTTAATTTTTTTGCAACGGTCTTTAATACCACTATTGAAGAAAATTACCATTTGATAGAAGATATTTACAAACAAATTGAACCATTTAAAGATAGATGTGCCGGTGCTTTATCGGGTGGAATGAAACAAAAACTGGCGTTGAGTTGCGCTTTGATTCATAAACCATCTGTTTTATTTCTGGATGAACCAACTACTGGAGTTGACCCTGTTTCAAGGAAAGAATTTTGGGAAATGCTCAAAAGACTTCAAAAACAAGGAATTGCAATTTTAGTTTCGACTCCTTATATGGACGAAGCCACATTGTGTGACCGAATTGCACTTATCACCGAAGGGAAAATCCTGAAAATTGAAACTCCCGAAAATATAATCAAGCAGTTTGACAACATTTTATGGGCGGTTCAAAGTAATGATATGCATACACTTTTGAATGATGTCCGATCAAATAAAAACGTGCTGACTTGTTTTGCATTTGGAGAAAGCCTTCATGTTACCATTTCGAATGAAAATTATTCAATGAATGAATTGAAGAAGTTTCTAGAAGAAAAAGGGCACAAGGAAATTTATATTGAGGCAATTGAAGCCACTATTGAAGACTGTTTTATGGATTTGGGAAACGATAGTAATAAAACTATGAAGGCATGAAAGTAATTGAAGTAAATAATCTTGTAAAACGATTTGGGGCATTTACCGCCGTGAATAAAATTTCGTTAGAAGTAGAACAAGGCGAAATATTTGGTTTTCTGGGAGCGAATGGAGCAGGAAAAACTACTGCAATGCGAATGTTATGCGGATTAAGCATTCCAACCGAAGGCAGCGGCATAGTAGCAGGTTTTGATATTAAAAAAAAGCCTGAAATGATTAAGAAAAACATCGGTTACATGAGTCAGAAGTTTTCTTTGTATAATGATTTAAAGGTTTGGGAAAACATTCGATTGTTTGGAGGGATTTATGGAATGGACGAAAAAAGTATTGCCGACAAAACGGATGCATTATTAAAAACATTAAATTTTGAAAGCGAACGCAATACAATGGTAAAAGATTTGCCATTAGGCTGGAAACAGAAATTAGCCTTTTCGGTTTCCATTTTTCATAATCCTAAAATTGTTTTTTTAGATGAACCAACAGGAGGTGTTGACCCGTTTACACGCAGGCAATTTTGGGAATTAATTTATAAAGCTGCCGCAGATGGAATTACCATTTTTGTAACGACACACTATATGGATGAAGCCGAATATTGCGACAGGGTTTCTATCATGGTGGATGGAAAAATTGAAGCCCTAGATACCCCCAAAAACCTGAAGAAACAGTTTGATGCTAAAAGTATGGATGAAGTTTTTCAGAAATTAGCAAGAAAAGCAACCCGTCAAGCGGATTAATGAATTAGTCCTTAGTAAATAGAAACTCGTAATTCGCAATCGTAATTCGTAATTCGTAAATCAAAATGAAACAATTTATAACATTTGTCAGAAAGGAATTTTATCATATTTTTCGGGATGTACGTACGATGATGATACTGCTGTTAATGCCGATTATCCAGATTATACTTTTCGGATTTGCTATTACGACTGAAGTTAAAAATTCCAAAATTGCAATTTACGACCCTTCCAAAGATATTTCGTCGCAACGAATAATTGAACGTATAAAAGCTAGTGAGTACTTTGAATCATCAAGATATTTAACTAATTCATCCGAATTAAAAGATGTTTTTAAGGATGGAAAAGTAGGTTTGGTTATAGTTTTTAGTGAGAATTTTAATGAAACGTTGATGCATACAGGTAAAGCACAAGTGCAATTACTCGCCGATGCAACTGATCCAAATACAGCCACTACTTTGACTAATTATGCCTCGGCAATTATAGGCAGTTATCAGCGTGATTTGGTAATGCAAAAGAATGTTCCTTTTCAAATTGTGCCAGAAATAAAATTGCTTTACAACCCACAAATGAAAAGTGCATACAACTTTGTTCCGGGAGTTTTAGGAATGATATTGATGCTAATTTGTGCCATGATGACTTCTATTTCGATTGTTCGGGAAAAAGAGTTAGGAACTATGGAAATATTGCTCGCTTCACCAATGAAACCCATCTTTATTATTTTGGCAAAAGCAGTGCCGTATTTTTTTATATCCTGTGTAAATCTGGCAACTGTATTACTTTTATCCGTTTATGTTCTGGGTGTACCCATTGCCGGGAGCTTATTTTGGCTAATTATTGTATGCTTGTTATTTATCCTGGTGTCTCTTTCTTTAGGGCTTTTGGTTTCAACGATTACCGATTCGCAACTGGCCGCAATGCTAATTTCAGGGATGGTTTTTATGATGCCAGTAATGTTACTTTCTGGAATGATGTTCCCGACGGAAAATATGCCCATTGCGTTACAGTGGATTTCGAATATAATTCCTGCAAAATGGTTTATCATTATTGTAAAAGACATTATGATAAAAGGAGTTGGAATCGCTTCGGTTTGGAAAGAAGTCTCAGTACTTTGCATTATGGCATTGGTACTGATTATTGTCAGTTTGAAAAATTTTAAAATTAGATTGGAGTAGTTATGCTGAAGTTTTTATTAGAAAAAGAATTCAAACAGATTATCAGAAATTCATTCATTCCAAGAATGATTATAGGCTATCCTTTAATGGCTATTTTGGTATTCCCATTGGCAGCCAATTTTGAGGTAAAGAATATCAATTTGTGTGTGATTGATAACGATCACAGCAGTTATTCAAGACAAATGATTCAAAAGATTAGTTCTGGGGGATATTTTAAATTGACCGAAGTAGCCGCCAATTATAATCAAGGATTAAAAAGCATAGAAACCGATAAATCTGATATAATCCTGGAGATACCTGCAAATTTTGAAAAGGATTTAGTTCGTGATCAAAATGCGAAAGTGATGATTTCGGCAAATACAGTTAACGGTACTAAAGGAGGGCTTGGGAGCGCTTATTTATCAAGCGTTATTGCTGATTATTCAAATCAAATTCGTAGCCAATGGATTGGTCCTCAAATGACTTCTTCTCTCAGTCCGATTATTGAAATAGTGCCACACAACCAATTTAATCCACATCTTAGTTACAAAATTTTTATAGTTCCCGCTTTGATGGTAATGATACTTACACTGTTATGCGGTTTTCTTCCTGCATTGAATATTGTTGGGGAAAAAGAAAGCGGTACGATGGAACAAATAAACGTAACGCCTATCACCAAAGGAATGTTCATTTTTGCTAAACTAATTCCGTATTGGATTATTGGATTCATAGTATTAACCATCAGCTTTGCAGTCGCATATTTCGCTTATGGTTTAATTCCAGCAGGAAATATGGCTACAATTTACTTATTTGCAACAATATATATACTAGGGGTTTCAGGTTTAGGATTAGTAATATCCAACTATTCGAATACGATGCAACAGGCAATGTTTGTAATTTTTTTCTTCATGCTCATTCTAATATTACTCAGTGGATTATTCACCCCGGTTGAAAGTATGCCACAATGGGCTCAATATGTCACGACCTTAAACCCCCTTAAATATTTCATGCAGGTAATGCGTCTTGTTTATTTAAAAGGAAGCAGTATTTCCGAATTGGGTTCGCAACTTATAGCACTCGTGACTTTTGCAATTGTTTTTAATACCCTCGCTATCTTAAGTTATAAGAAGACCAATTAGTCACGGATAATACCTGTTTATGTATCCGAGCGAGAGTTATTTCACAGAGATTCACAGAGTAAAGCGTAAAGATTCGCAAAGATTATTTCCAAATCTCTGCGAATCTCTGTGAAACCTCGTGTATCTCTGTGTAATTACTATGTGAGAATCGGTGACTATTAGGCCATTATTTCTTTACATAAGAAACTAATTTATCAAATGTGTTTAGTTCTTGTTCTTTAGCGCATGAAGAAAGTATTGTAGTTTCTAAATGATTAGTTGGTTTAGATACTAATAAATATTGAGTTCCGTCATCAACATTTTTTACATAATCTTTTGGATTGTATTTGATTGCAGCACCAACTTCGATACTTTCTGCAGCAACATCTTCTGGGTGTAATCCCCAAACTGCGATATAATTGGCACCTTTATCTGATTTGAAATCTTTGAAATAATTTACTCCGGTAACAAATTGCACTTTTGTTTTGCTTAAACAAATAGCTTCCACTTTAGCTTCTCTTTTTCCTGAAAATACCGTTACACGAATTAGAATATCAACTTTTCCTCCTTTGTATGGCACTCCTTTAGAAATCATTTCCATCCAAGAAGTGTTATCTGTTTTTCCCACACGAGCCAAACGATTAGAAACAGGATTCAGTGGCACTACTTTTTCGCCGTCCCAAAGTTTTACCCCTCCAAGTCCAACAGTATTAGCAACTTTATAATAATCAGCTCCCCAAACCCCTTTTTGTTGTTCTGGAGTTGGATACCAACTTGCTCCTTTTAATTCTAATCCTGGTTTTTGTTTTGAATACACATCAATAGCCACTTTTTCGCTAAAATAAATTCGTAATGCCATCCATTCGTTTTCAATTGCAGGTCCATGATGTCCAATTGTTTTGTATAAATCTCCTGATTCTGAACCTATATCTGTTAGATATGTAATCTTATCCGATTTCATATACAAACTTGTATCTGTATTGTTTTGACCAAAACAAATACCACAAAAAAGCAAAAAGGCAACAAATGATATTTTCATAACTATTATGATTATTTATTAAAATTAATTTTCACAAAGCTAAGTAAAATAAGGGTTTGTTTGAAATTTTAAAAATAAAAATGAGGTAAAATTTTGTTTTGATGTAGTCAGTTTTTCTGTTGGCAAAACCATATTAAAGGCAAAAGATTTTCTAACGATAGAACTTCTGCACAAACTGATACGTATTATCTCCCATTACGCGGTTTACAATTTCTTCTGGATCAATGCGATTGTGTGGTTGAGTTAGATTATTGGGAAATTCTTTGATGTAATTGTGAGCTTGCATCAAAAGATAATCTGAAAGTGTAGGGTAGTTTTCTGCTGTCCAAAATCCGTTTAGGGGATTTATCATTCCGTCAAAATCGCTTCCAAGACTTTGAATTCCCCAGGCAAAAAGACCTTTGGAGTCTAATAATTCGGCAATATGCTGAATTTGTCTCCAAATTAAAACGGAAGAATGGAACAGCACTTTTCGTCTTTCCAGACCATGAGTTTTTTTTAATTCATTATCTCCAGCAGCCACGATGCGTCTTTCATCAAGCTGGATGCCAAATAAACCACTGGTTTCTGCAATTTTGATTATTTCATCATCATAAAAATTAATATCATCTTTCAGAAAAAAATGCTTGTCTTTTTCATTACCAATTACTGCGCCATGACTTACAATTACTGGAATTTCTTCATCTTTATATTTTGTTTCCAATAGATTAAAATATTCCAATCTTGATTTGCGGCTCATGTGTTTAATGTCGATTAAAATTCTTTTATTATTAGAATTGTCCAGCAATTTTTCTAGGACCATAAGGCCTAATGGAGTGAATCCTTCGTTCATACCATAACTTTGATCTGTAGCTTTTTTTACAATGCCTGTCAGACTTTGGGCATGACCACACAACTCATTATAGAAATGATGCGCAAGGGTAATAAATACCGGACGATGTTCCCAGTTTTTAACTCTATCCACGTTCGCAAGTACCAACTCTGGGTTTGCTGGATTCGTTTTTGGACTTATTCCTGTTCCAAAGGCATGACCGCCTTCAAACGTGACAAATACAGCTATTGAGTTTATCTTTTTATCTTCAGTTGTATCTTGATTTAGAATTATATCCAGATCTGTGGCATTTTTTGCAAGTATGTATTGATAGTTCGCACGATCCGCAAGTGTAACTTTTTTTCCATCTAATTGTTTAAGATAATTATATTCATTTTCGAGATCAGAAAAATAATCAGTAATAGACTGAATAAAATCAATCCTTTTTTTACCAACCGAAGTTATAAAATTCAGAAGCATGTCGTTGAAGTCTCCAGTCTTGAGTTTATTATCAAAAAAGCTTCGTTCGATTGGATAAAGAGAGGCAAATACAATTCCGGTATTACCAAAACCCATAGCCGAAAAACTACTCTGTCGGTATTTAACGATTCCACCTAAAAGGTCAATAAGTTTTTCAAGAAAGTTGGGCGGATCATAATACCAAATGGAACTATTGGTAAGTGGACTTTTGCTGTTTTCTTTTGATGGAAAGCTATGTCCATAAGATTTCATAGTTGGGTGAACGTGAATGTCTGCAAAGTATTTCATAGTTCGGCTATTTAAGAATTTATCTATTGACGTTTTTACATTTTAATTATTAAGGTTTTATAAAAAAGAAGTACTAGCAATAGTCATTTACTTTAGAATTGATTTTTATTGTAAAGTATTGAAAACTAAAATATTGACTATTAAAATTAGAACTTATTTTTGGATTAAACATCAATTTTAGAATATATCTTAATGAACCAAAAACGTTGAAAAAAAATTTATGTCGATTAGGTAGTTTTCTAATATGAAAAAAGCCCACAGTATAATTACCGCAGGCATTTGTTATTAGTTAAGAATAAAAATAGTTTTAAAAACTTTGCAGCTCGGCTATTAAGAAGCTAAGCAACTCTTTAATCAACTTTCTGGTAGTTCTTTTTCTTCAATATATCAGAAGCAGTTTGATAAAAAGAAACTGTTTCATTAACCAAATCAGTTCTTTCTTTTTTCAAAGGAACTTGATTGTAATAAATTTGAAATTCAGGAGCCACTTTTTGATCTGGTTTTAATGTCAGCTGAAACTGTTTTACAGTTTGTTTTGGAGAAAGAATCGTTAAAACATTGTCTTTTATCAATCCCAAATCCTGATATGTCGCGATTAAAGCTCTTGGTTTATAATCAGATTTTAAAACATCTTGTCCGTAAAATTTAGTTTGGTAATTGAAATGCAATAAACCAAAAAGTGTAGGCATCACATCAATTTGTGACATCACATTCGAATATTTTTGAGGTTGAACAAAACCGGGACTATAAATCATAGCTGGAATTCTGTATTTATCCACAGGAAGTTCAGTTTTGCCAGCACTAGAAGCGCAATGATCTGCAAGAATCACAAATACAGTATTTTTGAACCAAGGCTGTTTCCTTGCCAACTCAAAGAATTTTCTCAAAGCATAATCAGTATATTTTACACCTCCATCTCGAGATTTTGCATCGCCAGGAATATCGATTTTCCCATTAGGATACGTA
This sequence comes from Flavobacterium sp., assembly GCF_035456085.1. GTDB lineage: Bacteria > Bacteroidota > Bacteroidia > Flavobacteriales > Flavobacteriaceae > Flavobacterium. Next base: position 32,545 of record NZ_DATIDY010000136.1, on the reverse strand, counting down.
AAAGGGCGGTGATTACTGACTGTCATCCAATGATTAAAAAAGGGTTTGCCTTCTGTGGCTTCTTTATTCATGACTTTTATAGCTTTCTCTGCCATGTCTTCATCACAAACTCCCCAAATATTGGCAAAAGTAACTTCCTCTGAAGTAAGTGATTTTTTATCCACTATATCATAACCATTTCCGGAAAAAAAGTCTTCCATGTTGTCAAAAAAAGCATCTCCACCATAAAGAAACTTAACGTTATAACCTTTCTCTTTAAAAATAGAACCTGTAGAAAATTTGTCTTTATTGTCTTTTCTTTTCACCACACTTTCGCCGGCGGTGGGAGGAAAACATAAAGTTACAGCTTCTAAACCACGTACTGTTCTGTTACCAACCGCATATAAATTTGTAAACAACAAACTTTTTTGTGCAAGTTCATCAAGGAATGGGGTAATGTTTTTATCATTACCATACGCTTTCATGAATTCGGCACTGTAACTTTCAATGGTGATTAGAACGACATTTTTGGGAGTATTTGCACTATCACTTTTAATAGTTCTCAGCGTCGAAACACCAGTGATAGTTGGAATTTGTTTTTCTAGTAAAGCAAAAGCTTCATTTTCAGGTAAAGTTTTGTAAAATTTAAAATAATCCAACTCACTATTCATAAAAGCTAAATAAAAACGGTACATTCCATTGGCTTGCAGCTCGTTAGTGAAAACATTTTGTGAATTTTCTTTTTTAGCTAATGAAGGAACAGCATATAAAGCAATACCAAACAAAGCAAGATAAATTACTGATATTTTTAATTTCTCTGTAAAAGTTGGAATTTCATCAATATAGTTTCTGGTTCTTTTGATGATAAAATAAGTAACAATTCCCGCTATTAAAAATAATGCTGAAAATAAAGGAACCACAGGATATGACTCCATAATGTTTCCGATTACTTCATTTGTGTAAACCAAATAATTTACTGCGATAAAATTGTATTTAACTCCAAATTCATTCCAAAAAAAGTATTCGCTTATAGCATTTTGGAGAATAAGTACAACGTATAAAAACATCACAAAAGCGAATAACCAGAATCTGATTTTGCTTCTGTATTTTGGTAAAAAAAGTAAAAGTCCGAATAATAATGTTTTGAGTCCAACGAAAATCAGACCGATTTTTGGCAAAGCGCCACCATATTCGTTTAAGATAGTTTTACCAGATGCGACGTAAAAAAATAATGCTACAAATAAACCGAAAATGATATAACCGTACGGTTTGTAATATTTTGAATTGGATATAAAAATAAGATATAACCACAAGAATGCTGCAGCAATCACAAAAACAAATAAATCTGAAACAAGTCCAATTGTAAATATTTTTAAACTATCTATAAATACAAATGAGCTTTGTGTTATAGGATGAAACATCAAAATAATTCGGAGAAGGAAACTTACAATAATATAGAAAAGAGCAAGATTATAAAAAGGAGAAAACTTTTTTAAAAGATTCATAGGGCTTAATTTTTCGGCAAAAATACAAATAGAATAATGTTTTATATGCTAAATATTTAATTTTAATTTGATTTTATATATTTTTTTAACAATTTTTAGGCAGTAAATATCCTAAAAACAGTCATGATTTCTAAAGTTTCTATTATCTTTGAATCCTAACCTATTAATTAATATTATGAAAAAAACTACAATTGCATTATTGCTGTTTTTGCTGAGTTATGTTGGATTTGCTCAGCGCAATGCAGACGAAATTTTAAAAATGAATTCAAAAATCGATGATCTTATCCAAAATCCAATTACAGGAATTATTGTAATAAAAGAAGGTACCGTGGTCAGAGGAATTGATCCAAATACCAAAGCCGAAATTTGGAATTTCGACGCCAATGTTGCAATTAAAGCTACTTCTTTAGAATCAATTGAAGCTTTAAATAGTGCAAAGATAGACACTGAAACCTTATTTAAAAGTAAGCGAATTTTAAAAAATATTGATGGTACTCCATACGTAGAAGGATTTGTAAATTATAAAACCATTTTAATTAATACTATGGATGGTAAAGTAGTTTATAATTCGGCAAACTATAAATATCTTGTGTACAACAGTCAGTTTTTATACGGACAAAATGAATATTTAGTAAAAGGGGTTGAAGATGGAAAAGTTATTGCTTCTTTAATTGACTTAAATACTGGAGATGTAAAATGGAAAACTATTCAAGGAGAGGCTAAAAGTATGTTTTCTGCAATGTTTACTTTTAAAGCAAATATGTCCAATGAAGCAGTAATAAGTGATACGATGATTTATTCTCTTTATTTTGGAAAATTATCCGCACTTGACAGAGCTACAGGAAATTTGAAATGGGTAGGTGATATTGAATATACTAAAGTTTTTCCAACTCAAAATAATAAAAATTTAGTTGTTATAAATAGTAAAGGAATGTTGTCTGCAAAGCAATATCTAAATGTTTTAGATGTTGAAACCGGCAAAGCAATTTGGGAAGATGCTATAAAAACAAATTATATTGTTTACTTAGAAGATTGGGGAGATAAAATTTTAGTAGCTCATTATAGTGGTTTTAACTTCTTTAATTTGAAAGACGGAAGCAAACTTTGGAAAAAAGATGCCCGTGGTGACGGATTGAAAAAAGTAATTCCAATAGATGGTGATTATCTTTATGTAGCCGAAAATGAAATGATGTTGATTGATAAAGATGGTCAAAAGAAATGGAAAAATTTTATCGAAATATCTGATGATAAAGAAGATGCTATTAATTACTTAGGTAAAGTTGATGATAAAGTAATGTATTTAACGGCTACTTATGGTAACATGGTTGATTACAAAACAGGTAAAAAATTGTGGAAAGGTAATTTGAAGTTTAATGCAAAACGCCCTTTATTAAATGTTTATGACGAAGAAAATGACTCTTTTTTAGTTTATAATGACGAGGAACTTTTTAAATTTAATACTAAAATAACTGATAAGCCAGATTCTTTTGCTAAAGTAAATATCAAAAAAGAAAAAGAATTAAATGCAATTGAATTGTTTCCATGGGGAGTTTGTCTTTCAGGTCCAACTGAAGTAATGGGAGTGAGTAAAGATGGGAAAGTTATATATCATAATGTTTATACTCAGCCTGGTGATGGTGGTAGAGCTTGGGGACAAGCACTTTCTACAGCTGGTTCTATTGGTTTTGGGATTGCTTCTGGAGTGAATGGTGTAATGGGTTCTGAGTGGACGATGACAACAATTGATCCAGCTACAGGAAAAGAAGTTAAATCTGTGGTAAAAGCCAAAAACGAATCACAATTAAAGCTTGCTGATCGTCAAAATGTTAGCTCAGCTGAATTAGCTAAGATTGCAAATAGATTTAGTCAACGTTTTGAAGCGATGAAACAAAATCATGATTTCTCATATATTTTTGCAAGAGATGAAGCTTCCGATAATAAAGTTTTAGTAAAAATAAGAAAAGATGATGGTAAAGAAGTAGATAAAATAATGTTTGGAAATATTCGTCCTGTCTATGAAATTGACCCTGCTACACAATCTATTTATTATATTTTAGATAAGGAATTAAAAATTTTCAAAAAGATATAATCCAAAATTTAACTCATAGATACTACCAAAAAAAGCTTCCAATTCGGAAGCTTTTTCTGTTATTTTACCTATTATTCAATCTGGCTTTTTCTTTAATAATATCACTTATTTTTCGATTTTCAATTTTGCTTTCGAGCCAAGAAATGATGTCTAAATATAAAAAAGCTCTTTTTTCATAAGTATCTTTTTCTAATTCAATAAAGCGCTCTCTCATTTTGATAAATTCTTTTTTAATATCACTAGGGTATAAGCTGCTTAAGTTTTTTAAGAAACGAATAATCTCTTTTTGAACCTTATGGAGGTCATTCATCTTGATTAAAAATTTATAAGTACTTAACAGCTGACTTTCTAAATTGAAATCTTTGCCAGATTCATAATGTGCGATTAAACACAGCAAACGCGCAAAACAAGCTAAATCTTCACGAACATAAAGATTTTTGTTATTGATAATTTTCTCTAGATAAACAATGCATTCCTGATATTTTTCAATTCCAAAATAAATGGAAGCAATTTTGTAATAAAACAACATTTCGTGATGCTCATCCAAATGTTCATTGTGGATTTTTATCTTGTTTAGGATTTCAGGAATCAAATATTCGCTTTCGGCAAAAGTTCCTTCAAGAATATGATAGTTTAACTTATTATTGTACAAATAAAGAAAAGACAAAGAAGCAACATTGTCATTGACAGGAAATCTTGGATCACTTATGGTTTCTTCTAAAAGATTTAAATATTTTTTGAAATTGGTTTTGTATTTTAACATGAATAATGACTCCAATAAATAATGATTTCCTTTTAAGAAAAACACCGGATTTAGGAAAACCATATTGGTATTGTCATAAAATAAGGTTACCCATTTCATTGCATATTTGTAACAGGAAAGAAAATCCTGAACTAGGAAACTACGCCATAAATTAGCATTATAAAACCAATATTTCTCTCTAAAACCAAATTTTGATTGATTGAGATGTGCCGTATGTTTAACAAAATAATCATCTATATATTTGTATTCTTCATCACTTTTTACATAGCCCGTTTTGAGCATAATGCCATATAATTGTAGCGATAAATTTGATAATTTACTTGAAATCGTATTTTTATAATTTAATTCCTTGGCCTGAATTACTAATTCGTCAGCACGTCCTTGAATACTTCTGGTAATGTATTGTGATTCAATGAGTTTTTCAAATTCAACAATTTCAAAAGCCATGTATTTTTCATCATTTTCAATAGCTTGTTGTTTGGTTTTGTCTAATATTTTCAAACTTTGTTTATAAAGACCTTTATTGTAAAGGATTACGGCAAAATCAATTTGTTCCCGAAGTTGATATCTAATATTCTGGCTGGGAATATTCAAGCGAATACTAACCAAAATTTGTTTGTAGAGGTAGGATTTTAAATTAGACAATTGTACTTTTTTGATAGTTCCGCTTTTTAAGATGGCTTTTTCATCATAAACTTCGGACTTATCCAGAATATTAAATAATTCAATAAACTTAGTATTTGAACTAGTCTCCAAACGACTTGCAAATATTTTAAATTGTCTTTTTTCAGATTTAGAGAGGGATTTTATTAAGACAAATAAAAAATCTTTTTGATTGTTAGCCATTGTATTATAAAAGTATTTAACTAATTGATTTTTAGTAAGTTGAGTTGTTATTTTTCGCTTTATAAATAGTATATTTACTTAAAAGTAGGTTTGTTTTTGAGTAAATGAAAAGTAAATTTGTTTCAAGATGTGAAATTACATTAAATAAATTAAAATGAATAGAGAGAAAGTCCAAATTTTTGATACCACTTTAAGAGACGGTGAGCAGGTCCCTGGCTGTAAATTAGACACCAAGCAAAAACTCGTTATAGCCAATCGCCTTGACGAAATGGGGGTAGACATCATTGAAGCTGGATTTCCCGTTTCTAGTCCAGGTGATTTTTTATCGGTTACTGAAATTTGTAAAATTGTAAAAAACGCTACAGTTTGTGGTTTGACCAGAGCTGTAGAAAATGACATCAATGTAGCAGCTGAAGCTTTGAAGTATGCAGCTAGACCGAGAATTCATACTGGTATTGGGACTTCTGATTCACATATTTATCACAAATTACAAACTACTCCTGAAGATATAATTGCAAGAGCCAAACATGCTGTCGCACATGCAAAAAAATATGTTGAAGATGTAGAATTTTATGCTGAAGATGCTGGTAGAACAGATAATGCTTTTTTGGCAAGAGTATGTGAAGAAGTAATCAAATCGGGAGCTACAGTTCTTAACATTCCTGATACAACAGGATATTGTTTACCAGAAGAATATGGAGCTAAAATAAAATATCTTAAAGAGAATGTAAAAGGTATAGAAAATGTAACTATTTCTTGTCATTGTCATAATGATTTAGGAATGGCTACTGCAAATTCTATTTCTGGTGCAATAAATGGAGCTCGTCAAATAGAATGTACAATAAATGGAATAGGTGAGAGAGCTGGAAATACTGCTTTAGAAGAAGTAGTGATGGTTTTTAAGCAGCATCCATATTTAAATTTATATACAGATATTGACAGTAAACAATTGAACGAAATGAGTCGATTGGTTTCTGATAGTATGGGAATGATTGTGCAGCCAAACAAAGCGATTGTTGGTGCTAATGCTTTTGCACACAGTTCTGGAATTCATCAAGATGGCGTGATAAAAAATAGAGCGACGTATGAAATCATGGATCCTTTGGATGTTGGTGTTAATGAGTCGTCAATTATTCTAACTGCTAGAAGTGGAAGAGCAGCTTTGGCTTATAGAGCTAAAAAAGTAGGTTATGAATTAACCAAAACACAGTTGGATATTGTATATATCGAGTTTTTAAAATTTGCTGATGTCAAAAAAGAAGTTTTAGATAATGATATTCATCAAATTATTGAAGCTAGTAAAATATACGTTAATAACTTTTAATGATTAAAAACTACTTTAAAAATAAATAAAAATGAACTTAAAAATAGCAGTACTTTCAGGTGATGGAATAGGTCCAGAGGTAATCTTACAGGCTAAAAAAGCTTTGTACGCTATTAGTGTTGCCTATGATCATGAGTTTATTTTTGAAGATGCTTTAATTGGAGCTGTTGCCATCGAAAAAACAAGAAATCCTTTGCCAGAACAAACTTTAAATCTTTGTTTAAACACAGATGCTGTATTGTTTGGTGCTATCGGAAATCCCAAATATGATAACAATCCAGAGTCTAAAGTTCGCCCCGAGCAGGGATTATTAAAACTTAGACAAGAATTAGGTTTATATGCCAATATTAGACCAATAAAGCCATTTAAAAATCTTTTAGATGCTTCTCCGATAAAAAAAGAGGTAATTGAAAATGTAGATTTTGTAATTTATAGAGAGTTAACTGGCGGATCTTATTATGGTGAAAAAACGATGAATGAAGAAGGAACATTTGCTTCTGACATTTGTGAATATTCAGAAAATGAAATAAATCGTATTACGCATCAAGCTTTTAAAGCAGCACGAAACAGAAGAAAAAAAGTAACATTGGTAGATAAATCAAATGTACTCGAAACTTCCAGATTGTGGAGAAAATTGGTTAAAGAAATTGCCAAACAATATCCAGATGTAAAATTGGAATGCCAATATATCGATAATGTTGCGATGCAAATAATTACTGATCCAAAACAATATGACGTAATATTAACCGAAAATTTATTTGGTGATATTCTATCAGATGAAGCTTGTGCAATTATGGGATCTATAGGGTTAATGGCATCAGCGTCAGTTGGAGATAATAAAGCGTTATTTGAACCTATTCATGGTTCATATCCTCAGGCAAAAAAGAAAAATATTGCAAATCCGATTGCTTCAATTTTATCAGCAGCAATGTTATTAGAACATTTTGGATTACAAACTGAAGCCAGAAAAGTTTATGAAGCAGTTGAAAAAGCAATTGAATATAAAGTAGTTACCGTTGATTTAAATCCTGATTCAAGATTTGGTACAAATGATGTTGGGGATTTTATTTCAAATGTAATATTAAGCAAAGATGACTTATATTTTAAAAACGATAATGTTCAGATTGGACAGTCAACTATCGTTTAGTTAATAAAAGTCATAAAATATTGATTTATATCACTAAAAACTGTTAGTTTGTTGATAAAAAGTTTTTTGTTTTAGATTTTTTTTATACTTTTGCAAAGTCAAAAAAAAAGAAAATGAAACGCATTATCAACGTCCTTTTAGTCGTAAGTGTCATTGTGATCATCACATATGAAAAGGGATTGTTATAAATATATATGAAAACATATTTAAAACCTCCCAATAATTTGGGAGGTTTTTTTTTAAATAAAACATAAATTAATGGAGTTAAATAAATACAGCAAGACAATTACTCAGGATGTCACTCAACCAGCTGCGCAAGCAATGTTGTACGGAATTGGTTTGACAGAAGAAGATCTAAAAAAAGCTCAGGTCGGAATTGTGAGTATGGGGTATGAAGGTAATACTTGCAACATGCATTTAAATGATTTAGCTAAAGATGTGAAGCAAGGAGTTTGGAATGCTGATCTTGTTGGATTAATATTTAATACTGTTGGTGTTAGTGATGGAATTTCAAATGGAACTGAGGGAATGCGTTATTCATTGGTTTCGCGTGATGTAATTGCTGATTCCATTGAGACAGTAATGGGAGCGCAATGGTATGATGGATTGATTGCAATTCCTGGTTGTGACAAAAATATGCCAGGAGCATTAATTGCAATGGGAAGAGTAAATCGCCCATCAATTATGGTATATGGAGGAACAATTCACTCAGGCAATTGGAAAGGAGAAAAACTTAATATTGTTTCTGCTTTTGAAGCATTGGGGAAAAAATTCCAAAAAACAATTTCAGATGAAGATTTTAATGGTGTAATTAAAAATTCTTGTCCTGGTCCAGGAGCTTGTGGCGGAATGTATACTGCCAACACAATGTCTTCAGCTATTGAAGCTTTAGGGATGAGTTTGCCTTATAGTTCTTCTAATCCAGCTTTGAGCGAGGAAAAGAAAAAAGAATGTGACGATGCTGGAAAAGCAATTAGAATATTATTAGAAAAAGACATTAAGCCTAGAGATATTATGACTCGTAAGGCTTTCGAAAACGCTATTACTATTGTAGCTGTTTTAGGTGGTTCAACAAATGCTGTTATGCACTTAATCGCTATGGCACATTCTGTTGATATTGAGATTACCTTGGATGATTTTCAAGCAATAAATGACAGAACACCAGTTCTTGCAGATTTGAAACCTAGTGGTAAATATATGATGGAGGATTTGCACGCTGTGGGTGGAGTTCCAGCTGTAATGAAATATTTATTGAAAGAAGGTTTAATTCACGGTGATTGTTTAACAGTAACAGGAAAAATAATTTCAGAGAATTTAGCAAACGTTCCTGATTTACAAGATGGTCAAGAAGTTGTATTTGAAATTCAAAAAGCATTAAAATCTACAGGAAATATACAAGTTTTATATGGCAACCTTGCAGAAGAAGGTGCTGTAGCTAAAATTAGTGGTAAAGAAGGAGAATATTTTGAAGGAACAGCAGTTGTATTCGAAAGTGAATTTGAAGTTATTCCCGGAATCGAAAAAGGATTAGTAAAACCTGGAAATGTAGTCGTCATCAGGTATTGTGGACCAAAAGGTGGGCCAGGGATGCCTGAAATGCTAAAACCAACATCTGCAATTATTGGTGCTGGATTAGGAAGCAGTGTCGCACTGATTACAGATGGTAGATTCTCTGGTGGTTCACATGGTTTCGTGGTAGGTCACGTTACACCTGAAGCTTATGATGGTGGTGGAATTGCCTTCGTTGAAAATGGTGATATAATTACTATAGATGCAGTCAAAAATACTATCGATCTTAAAATTAGTGAAGAAGAATTTGCAAAAAGACGTGCCAATTGGGTACAACCGCCTTTAAAAGCAACAAAAGGTGTTCTTTTAAAATATGCAAGATCTGTGTCAAGCGCATCTACAGGATGTGTTACCGATAAATAATAACAATCCGCTTCGTGTGGACACAATTAAGTTACAAAGCTTTAGCAGAATATAAAATGCAAAAAGCTAAAAAATAATAAAATGGAAAATAATAAAATATCAGGGGCAGAAGCCGTTATCAGATGTTTATTGGCAGAAGGAGTTGACTTGGTTTATGGATATCCAGGTGGGGCGATCATGCCAGTTTATGACGAATTATATAAATTTCAGGATCAATTGCATCATGTTTTGGTGCGTCACGAACAAGGTGCAGCTCACGCTGCGCAAGGTTACGCAAGAGCAACTGGTAAAGTTGGTGTTGCTATTGCAACTTCAGGGCCAGGAGCTACAAATTTAGTAACTGGAATTGCTGATGCACAAATTGATTCTACGCCTTTAGTTTGTATTACAGGACAAGTTGGAAAGCATTTATTAGGCTCTGATGCTTTTCAGGAAACAGATATTATTGGAATTTCAACTCCAGTTACAAAGTGGAATTACCAAGTTACAGAAGCTCATGAAATTCCAGAAATTATTGCAAAAGCATTTTTTATAGCAAGATCAGGTCGTCCAGGTCCGGTTTTGATTGATATTACTAAAAATGCTCAATTTGACGAATTGGATTTTAGTTATAAAAAATGTACTTCGATTAGAAGTTATCATCCAAGACCGGTTTTAAATCTTAAAAAAGTTGCAGAAGCTGCTGATTTAATTAATAATGCCAAAAAACCGTACATTATTTTTGGTCAAGGTATTATATTAAGTGAGGCGGAGGAACAATTAAAAAGATTTATTGAAAAATCTGGAATTCCAGCTGCCTGGACAATTTTAGGACTTTCAGCTTTACCAACGGATCATCCTTTAAATGTTGGAATGGTAGGTATGCATGGTAATTATGGTCCAAATTTATTGACCAACGAATGTGATGTCTTAATTGCGTTAGGAATGCGTTTTGATGACCGTGTTACTGGAAATTTAGCCACTTATGCTAAACAGGCTAAAGTAATTCATTTTGAAATTGATCATGCAGAAATTGATAAAAACGTAAAAACTGATATCGCAATTTTAGCAGATGTTAAAGAAGCATTGACAGCTTTGATTCCGTTAATAGATAAAAATGCTCATGATGCATGGCATAACGAATTTAAAGAAAAATATAAAGTTGAATTTGATGCAGTTATCAACGAAGAGCTGAAGCCGAATGAAGGAAAAGGAATTTCTATGGGTGAAACTATGGAAATGATTAACAAACATTCAAAAGGAGATGCAATTATTGTTTCAGACGTGGGACAACATCAAATGTTTGCTTGTCGTTATGCTAAATTTAATTCGACCAAAAGTAATATTACATCTGGTGGTTTAGGAACGATGGGCTTTGCTTTACCAGCGGCAATTGGTGCCAAAATGGGTAAACCAGATCGTGAAGTTGTTGCTATAATTGGAGACGGTGGTTTCCAAATGAATATTCAGGAATTGGGAACTATTTTTCAATCACAAGTTCCTGTGAAAATTGTGGTTTTGAACAATGAATTTTTAGGGATGGTTCGTCAATGGCAAGAATTATTCTTTGATAATCGTTATGCATCAACCAAAATGATTAATCCAAATTTTACTGCGATTGCCGAAGGATATCATATCAAATCCAAAAAAGTAATCAACAGAGAAGATTTGGATGGAGCTGTAGCAGAAATGATGGCTTCAAAGGACTCCTATTTCCTAGAAGTTATGATAGAGAAAGAAAACAACGTATTCCCAATGATTCCAACAGGAGCTTCAGTTTCCGATATGAGATTAAGTTAAAAAATTATGGAAAATAAAATGTTCACCATTTCTGTTTATTCAGAAAATAACGTTGGCTTACTTAATAGAATATCTGGTATATTCTTAAAACGCCACATAAATATTTTAAGTCTAAATGTTTCAGAATCTGAAATTGAAAATGTTTCAAGATTTATAATCGTTGTTAATACCACTGAAAAGTGGGTAAAAAACATTGTAGGCCAAATAGAAAAACAAATTGAGGTTATCAAAGCATTTTATCATGTAGATGAAGAAACTATCTTTTTGGAAAGTGCAATCTTTAAAATAGAATCCAGTTTGCTTTTTGACGAAAGACAAATTCAGAATATTATAAAAGACAGTAAATCTGAAATTGTTACTGTTTCAAGAGATTTTTTTGTGATTTCAAAATCAGGAAAACGTTCAGAGATTGAAGATCTGTATGCAAAATTGAAACCGTTTGGGATTATGCAATTTGCACGCTCAGGAAGAATATCAATTTCAAAGCAAAAAATGGAAATTTCAGCATTATTAGAAGCTTTGTAAAAAGATAACATATTAAAATTTAGATAATTACAATACAAATATTAAATTTACATTCATTAAATATTAAAAAAAAATGGCAAATTATTTCAATTCATTACCACTTAGATTACAATTAGAACAATTAGGAGTTTGCGAATTCATGGATCAATCAGAATTTGCAAATGGAATAGAGGCTTTAGCAGGAAAAAAAGTAGTCATTGTTGGTTGTGGAGCTCAAGGTTTGAACCAAGGTTTAAACATGAGAGATTCAGGTTTAGATATTTCATATGCGCTACGTGCTGATGCTATTGCTGAAAAAAGAGCTTCTTTTAAAAATGCGACAGATAATGGTTTTAAAGTAGGTACTTATGAAGAATTAATTCCAACCGCTGATTTAGTTTGTAACCTTACACCAGATAAACAACATACGGCTGTTGTTACAGCTATCATGCCATTGATGAAACAAGGAGCTACTTTGGCTTATTCTCATGGTTTTAATATTGTAGAAGAAGGGATGCAAATCCGTAAAGACTTAACAGTTATTATGTGTGCTCCTAAATGTCCAGGATCTGAAGTTCGTGAAGAATATAAAAGAGGTTTTGGTGTACCAACTCTTATCGCTGTTCACCCAGAAAATGATCCTAATAGTTTAGGTTTGGATCAGGCCAAAGCTTATGCAGTTGCAACTGGGGGTCATAGAGCAGGAGTTTTGAGATCTTCTTTCGTTGCCGAAGTGAAATCTGATTTAATGGGCGAGCAAACTATCCTTTGTGGTTTATTGCAAACTGGTTCTATATTATGTTTTGACAAGATGGTTGCTGAAGGTGTTGATGCTGGATATGCATCGAAATTGATTCAATACGGATGGGAAACTATCACTGAAGCTTTAAAACATGGTGGTATTACTAACATGATGGATAGATTGTCAAATCCAGCCAAAATTGAAGCATTTAAAGTTTCTGAAGAATTGAAAGATATTATGCGTCCATTATTCCAAAAACACATGGATGATATTATTTCTGGTCATTTTTCTAAAACAATGATGGAAGACTGGGCTAACGATGATAAAAATTTATTAACTTGGAGAGCTGCAACAGGCGAAACTAATTTCGAAAAAACTCCAGCTGGAAATGTTGAAATTTCTGAGCAAGAATATTTTGATAATGGAGTATTAATGGTTGCAATGGTTAGAGCTGGTGTTGAGTTGGCTTTTGAAGCTATGACAGATTCAGGTATCATTGAAGAATCTGCTTACTATGAGTCATTACACGAAACTCCATTAATCGCTAATACAATTGCAAGAAAAAAATTGTTCGAAATGAACCGTGTAATTTCTGATACTGCTGAGTACGGATGTTATTTATTTGATCACGCTTGTAAGCCATTAATTGCTGATTATGTAAAAAATGCTCCAAGTAACTTAATTGGTCGTCCATTCAATAATGGAAATAATGGAGTTGATAATAAAGAATTAATTGAAGTAAATTCAATTATCAGAAATCATCCTGTAGAAGAAGTAGGGGCTTGGTTGAGAGAATCAATGACTGCAATGAAAAAAATTGTATAAAAAAATTAATTAATACACATTTATTGTGTGCGGGGATATGCATATATCAAAAAGGTTTAAATATTTTGAATTAGTAAGCACTTATTTGATAATTGGATGATATTTATGCATAATTACATTCACTTAACTTCGATTTTACTGTAAGTTAAGTGAAGTAATCCCTGATTGTTTTAAATATTCTTTTCTTTTTATAAAAGAATAAAATTGTTATTAAAGAGATATTTTATAAAAGGGCATTTTAGTTTCTATTTTGCCCTTTTCTTGTGTTTAATTAGTTGATAAATCCAAAACGTTATAGAAAAGACATTAAATTCCATTCAAGTATGAATTTTATTCTTTTTTTTTAACATTTTGCAAATTAATAGTTTTGAAAATCGAACAGATTTAATACTTTTATAAAAAAATTAAAAAAGATGAGTTATTTTAAAATTGATAATCTAGAACAATACTTTAAACATTATAATAAGTCGATACGTGAACCTCGAAAATTTTGGGGAAAAATAGCAGAAGAAAATTTTACATGGTATCAATACTGGGACAAGGTTGTCGATTTTAATATGGCCGATGCCGAAGTAAAATGGTTTGTTGATGCAAAAGTTAATATTACAAAAAACTGTATTGATAGACATTTAGCCAAAAAAGGAGAAAAAACGGCAATCATTTTTGAACCTAATGATCCTTCAGAGGAAGCGTTACATATAAGTTATAATGAACTTTATGAGCGTGTTTCTAAAATGGCCAATGTTTTAAGAGAGCAAGGTATTACTAAAGGTGACCGTGTATGTATTTATTTACCAATGATACCGGAATTAGCAATTTCTGTTTTGGCGTGTGCGAGAATAGGTGCTATACATTCAGTTATATTTGCTGGTTTCTCTGCATCGGCAGTTGCTTCAAGAATAAATGATAGTCAATGTAAAATGGTAATTACTTCTGATGGTGGTTATCGCGGAAATAAAACCATTGATTTAAAAGGAATAATAGATGACGCTTTGCAAAATTGTCCAAGCGTTACCTCAGTATTGGTTGCTAAAAGAACAAATGCTGAAATCAACATGAAAGCTGACCGTGACCAATGGTTGCAACCTTTACTAGACAACGCTATGAATAGTAGTGTTGCTGAAATCATGGATGCCGAAGATCCTTTGTTTATATTATATACTTCAGGATCAACAGGTAAACCTAAAGGTATGGTTCATACAACTGCAGGGTATATGGTTTATACAGCCTATACTTTCAAGAATGTCTTCAACTACGAAGAAAATGATATATTCTGGTGTACTGCAGATATTGGTTGGATTACCGGACATTCCTATATTTTATACGGTCCATTATTGAATGGAGCAACAACTGTAATTTATGAAGGAATTCCTTCTTATCCTGATTTTAGCCGTTTTTGGGAAATTATTGAAAAGCATAGAGTAACTCAATTCTATACTGCTCCAACAGCAATTCGTGCATTAGCCAAAGAAAATTTATCTTATATTCAAAAATTTCCATTAAAATCTCTTAAAGTAATTGGTTCTGTTGGTGAGCCTATTAATGAGGAAGCTTGGCATTGGTACAATGATCACGTAGGAGGGAAGCGTTGTCCGGTTGTAGACACTTGGTGGCAAACCGAAACAGGTGGAATTATGATTGCTCCATTAGCATTTACAACGCCAACTAAACCTACGTATGCTACTTTACCTTTACCTGGAATTCAACCCGTTTTGATGGATGATAAAAATAATGAAATAGAAGGCAATCAAGTAGATGGTAGTTTATGTATAAAATTCCCATGGCCTGGTATTGCAAGAACTATTTGGGGAGATCATAAAAGATATATAGAGACTTATTTTTCTGCTTTTCCTGGTAAATATTTTACAGGTGATGGTGCTTTACGTGACGAAGTTGGATATTACAGAATCACAGGACGTGTTGATGACGTCGTTATTGTTTCTGGTCATAATTTAGGAACTGCTCCAATTGAGGATGCTATCAATGAGCACCCAGCTGTTGCTGAATCAGCAATTGTCGGTTTCCCTCATGATATCAAAGGAAATGCTTTGTATGGATATGTTATTCTAAAAGAATCTGGTGAATATAGAGATAGAGATAACTTGACAAGAGAGATTAATCAATTTATTGCAGATCATATTGGACCAATTGCTAAATTAGATAAAATACAATATGTTACTGGTTTACCAAAAACAAGATCTGGAAAAATTATGCGACGTATTTTAAGAAAGATTGCTGAAGGTGATAATTCTAATTTTGGTGATATCACAACCCTTTTAAATCCTGAAATTGTAGATGAAATTGTTAAAGGTAAAATTGCCTAACAAAACTTAACATAAAAACTGAAACTGCTTCAATATTGAAGCAGTTTTTTTTTGG
Organism: Flavobacterium sp.; assembly: GCF_035456085.1. Taxonomy (GTDB): domain Bacteria; phylum Bacteroidota; class Bacteroidia; order Flavobacteriales; family Flavobacteriaceae; genus Flavobacterium. The sequence continues at coordinate 16,731 of NZ_DATIDY010000136.1, read as the reverse complement.
CTTAAATTTAATTTTTCATTTATGTTAAATTTTTCTAAAACTAGTAACATTGTTGTTGATATCCAGTCTATTAGGTAAAGTAAAAGATTCCAAAGACAATATTTAAGCATTTTATTTTTTGTTAAATCGAAAATTGAATTACTGATTTATTCAGTAAAACAGATTTAAAAGTTAATTAAAAGTTAAAATTAAGTACTTTGTAATACACAATACCTTTTTAAAGATATATATTTGCATAGGATATTATTATATAAAACAATTTATTATCATCAATCAAAAATTAATCATTATGAAAAAACCAATCATTTATTTAGGAGTTGCATTATTGGCAACAGCAAATGTTTTATTTGCATCAAATGTTCAATCCTTATCAACTGCTTCTCAGAATATTGAGATCGGTCCATTAGTAACACCTTTAGGAACAGCTATCCTTAAAGGGGATTTGGAAACTGTAAAAAAGTTTGTAGAGTATGGGGCTGATGTAAACGAAAAGTCAAATGGAATGACTTTGTTAATGATAGCTGCCCGTTACAATAAAACAGAAATAATTAAATTTTTGTTATCTAAAGGGGCTAATGTTAGTGAAAAAGATGAAAACGGCTTTACAGCATTAAAACATGCTGAATTATCAAATGCTCAAGAAGCTATTCAACTTTTGAAACAATAACAAAAAAACAGTTTTGAGACATCATATTTTATGATGTCTCATTTAAAAAAAATCATCAAAATCAAAAATCAATCAAAAATCAATCAATCATGAAAAATTCAATTTTAATCTTAGGTATTGCATTAATATCATTTTCTGGTAATGCAAAAAATACAGTAAATAATAGATTTTGTCCACTTCAAAATACTACTTATACAGAAAATAATTGTGGCGATCCAAATAAAGCGACAAAATTTGAAAAACCTTCTTTATTAGAAGATTCAGAAATTTTTAATCCAGAAACAGTAATTGCTTATAATCCTAAAACAGTAGAGGATATTATCAAAGAAGGGGATAAAATTGTTGAAAAATCAAATTCTGCTAATGAAGAATATGAACTTTATGAAGAATCAATGAAAGCTTTAATTGCTCAAAATGATTTAATTATTGAAAATACTATTTCAAATGAAACTCGTCCTCTTTATATTGAAAGAACTATTGAAGATAAAATTGCTGAATTGGAATTAATCATTGAAAGCACTGAAACCAACGAAGTTCAGCCTTTGGATTTTAATGTTATTAATGGTAATTCTGTATTAAAAAATTCATTCAATGCTGAAAAATTTATCGGAATGAATTAAGTATAAATAACGCTTAGAGGTTTTAAAAAGAAAGCATCATTATAAAGGCTAATGTTGCTTTTTTTTATTTATAAATTAAACTGTTTTTTCAATTGGTGATCATGTACTTTTGATAAAGTTACTAAAGCAGTAATAGCTCCAATAGTTGCAAACAACATATCAGATTGTGTATCCCAAACATATCCCTGAGTTCCCAAAAAAGCATCGCCACCGTCTCCTGTAGCGATAGAAACAAACCATTCGATCCATTCATAAGCGGCACTAATGGCCAAACAAATGCAAACAATTATAAAGTTGAAAAAATTTTGATTGGCTATTACATTTTTTCTAATAAATAATTCTCTTATAATCATCGCAGGTACAAACCCTTGAGCAAAATGACCGATTTTATCATAATTGTTTCGGCTTTGATGAAAGGCTTCTTTGATATAGTCAAAAAAAGGAACTTCAGCATAGGTGTAATGGCCACCAATAAAAAGTATAATACAATGAATCAGAATCAATGTATACGTGAAGTTGGTAAATCTGAATTTTTTGAAAGTAAATATTAAAATTAAAAGTCCAATTATTGCCGGAATAATTTCCAGGAAACAGGTAAATCCTTCTTTCGGATTGATAATGGACCAAAGAAATACTGCCGCAAAGACTGTTAATAAAACATAAATGTATTTCATAAGATGGGGGCTAAAGTTTATCTTTATTTAATAGCTAGTATCGTCAAGTTTTACTTTTCCATTAAATGTTCTGTATAAAAAGAAGAAGTATGTTGCTAATAAAGGTGCACCAATAACAACTATAGTCAACATAATACCTAATGATTTTTGTGAAGAAGCTGCATTGTAAATAGTTACATTGTATTTCGGATCAATAGTTGAAATTAAAAGTGTGGGATACAATTGCAAGGCGACAAGAATTAGTAAAAAAGCCATTGTCAATGACGAAAAAATCAATGCCATCATATATTGTTTTTTTGAAACCAGTCGCGGTACATTGGCGACAGCCAAAAATGAAATAACAGGAACGATAAAATAAACTGGGTGAGTCCTAAAATTTGCGGTAACCTCTGGAATGAATATCAAGGTGTACATTGTAGTAATTCCAAAACTAATGATGAAAAAAATCATTCCTTTTTGGAGCAGGAAAGTTAGTCTTTCGTGTAACCTTCCTTCTGTTTTTAATAAAAGATAAATCGCCCCTTGTGTCATAAATATAGATAAAGTTGTAAACCCTACCATGATTGCATAAGGATTTAGAAAATAAAAGAAGACACCTCCATGATAAGTGAAATTAGGACCTAAAGCAAAACCTAGTAAAATATTGCCTAAAACAACTCCGAGTAAAAAGGCGATCGAAATACTGGAAACACTGTAAATGATATCCCAACTTCGTCTCCACCACAACATTTCTTCGACACTTCTGAATTTTATAGCTGCAGCACGGAGCACATTTAGCATTAAAAAAAGCATAAATGGAACATACATTGCCGAAAGCATAGCGGCATACATAACCGGAAATCCTGCAAATAATGCACCACCGCCAATTATTAACCAAACTTGATTAGCATCCCAAACAGGGGCAATGGCGTTTATGGCAATTCTTCGGCTCAAATCTTTTCTCAAAAATAAATGCCATGCTCCGGCACCAAAATCAAAACCTTCTAAAATGGCATAACCCGAAAAAAGTAATCCGATTACCAAATACCATAATGTTGGATAGTCAATTCCTAAAAATGTTTCCATACTATTAAAATGATTTGAAAGTTATAGGATTTGTTGATTCGTCATACGGTCCGTGTTTTATTTTTTTGTCGACAGCGTATAGAAATAAGACAAGCAATAAAGAATATACAACTGTAAACATTATCAATGAAAACACAATTTGATTGGCCGAAACTTCTTGAGAAAATGCTTCGCTGGTTCTTAAATGTCCATATACTACCCAAGGTTGTCTACCCATTTCGGCAGTAAACCAACCCACTTGATTAGCTATCTGAGGTAAAATAACCGAAAATGAGAAAACCCACATAAGCCATTTGGTTTCAAACAATTTTCCTCTCCACCACAAAAAGCTGGCATATAATGAAATTAAAATTAACGTTAGTCCAATAGCAATCATAATGTGATAAAATTGAAAAACAGCATTTATTTGACTTGGTCTATCTTCGACAGGAAAATTATTTAATCCTTTTATTGGGGCATTAAAATCTTGATGAACCAAAAATGATAATCCACCAGGAATTCCAATTCCAGTTACTTTTTGTTTTTCTTTATCAACCCAGCCGAAAAGATATAAGTCGGCAGGTTTGTCTTTTTCAAAATGACCTTCCATTGTTGCTAGTTTTGCAGGTTGATTGACAGCAACTCCATCAGCAGAACTGTGACCTGAAACTAATTGCATCAGAGAAACCAAAGTCGCAACAACCAAGGCTATTTTGAATGCTTTTTTAGATATTTCGATAAAACGACCTTTTCTAATATAATAAGCATGCACACTTAAAACAAGAAAAGCGCCTGCTAAAATTGCACCTTGCCAAGTATGGATAATTCTGTCAACACTTGAAGGATTGAAGACCATTGCCCAAAAATCAGTCACTTCGGCGCGGGCATGCAATCCTTCACCAACAATATGATAACCTGCAGGGGTTTGTTGCCACGAATTAGCTACCACAATCCATACGGCTGAAAACATAGAGCCTAAAAACACTCCTAAAGTTGAAACAAAATGAGCCCAAGGTTTAACCCGATTCCATCCAAACAGCAATATTCCAAGAAATGTACTTTCCAATCCAAAAGCGAATAATCCTTCGGCGGCTAATGCACTGCCAAAAATATCGCCGACATAACGTGAATATACAGCCCAGTTTGTCCCAAATTCAAACTCCATAATGATTCCTGTAGCCACACCGATTCCAAAAGTTACAGCAAATATTTTGATCCAAAAACGAGTCAAGATTTCATAATCTTTATTTCCGGTTTTGAGATAAAGACCTTCCAGAATAACCAGTATCAGACCAATACCAATACTTAACGGTGGATAGATATAATGAAATGCAATTGTAAAAGCAAACTGTATGCGGGCAAGTATTTCAACATCCATGGCAAAGTTTTTTGTTAAATATTTATATAAAAAAAAGCATCACTATAAAATGATGCTCTTTAGATTATTTATTTAAAATAGGAAAAGGTCTCGTTATTTTCAATTTTCAAAAGTGTTTCATAAATCAATTTGATTACATTTTCGACATCATCACGATGAACCATTTCGACCGTTGTATGCATATATCGTAAAGGTAGCGAAATTAAAGCCGACGCCACACCACCATTGCTATATGCAAAAGCATCAGTATCTGTACCAGTAACTCTTGACGAAGCCAAACGCTGGAACGGAATGTTTTTCTCGACAGCAGTGTTTAGAATCAATTCTCTCAAATTATTTTGAACAGCAGGAGCGTAAGTCACAACAGGACCTTTTCCAATTTTAGTTTCACCTTCAATTTTTTTATCAATCATTGGCGTTGTTGAATCGTGGCAAACATCCGTCACAATAGCAACATTTGGTTTGATAGTTTGTGTGATCATTTCGGCACCTCTTAAACCAACTTCTTCTTGGACTGCATTCGTAATATATAAACCAAAAGGCAATTTTATATTATTTTCATGAAGTAAACGGGCTACTTGAGCAATCATAAAACCTCCCATTCGGTTATCGATAGCACGACAAACAAATTTATTCTCGTTCATAATCATAAATTCATCTGGATAAGTAATAATGCATCCTACATGAACTCCCAATTTTTCAACCTGTTCTTTGTTTTCGCAACCTAAGTCGATAAAAATATTGCTAATCTTAGGGTTTTCTTCTTTATCTCTGTTTCTTGTATGAATGGCTGGCCAACCAAAAACACCTTTTACAATTCCATTTTTAGTATGAATGTTTACACGTTTTGAAGGAGCAATTTGATGATCAGAACCACCATTTCGAATTACATATACCAAACCATCTTCGGTGATATAATTTACGTACCAGGCAATTTCATCGGCATGACCTTCGATGACAACTTTGTAAGGGGCATCAGGATTAATAACTCCGACAGCGGTTCCATAAGTATCGGTAATAAATGTGTCAACATAAGGTTTTAAATAATCCATCCATATTTTTTGTCCTTCACTTTCAAATCCGGTAGGAGAGGCATTATTCAGGTATTTTTCTAAAAAGTCTATAGACGATGTATTCAGTATTGATTCAGTACTCATATAAATTATTTTTTTGCTAAATTAGAAATTTGTCTTTATAGTTCTATATTTAATGTATAGTTTTGTGTTAAAAATATTTCTTCATGAAGCCCTATATAATTTTATTTTTTTGCTTTTTTTCATTCCTTTCTGTTCATGCTCAAGACCCGAAAAATGACAATACTCCAATGGGTTATGTACTGACAGAAGCAGATAGTATATTTGGAGATACAATTGTATTACCAGAATTGCTTATTGAAAGACACAAAATGAGTGAAGAAGATAAAAAGCAATTTTTATTACTACAAAGAAGAGTTTATGCCACTTATCCCTATGCGAGAATTGCATCTGAGAGATTGACAGCATTAAATAGAGGTATGGAAAAATTCACTAATAATAGAGATAAAAAGAAATACTTCAAGATTGTCGAGGATTATTTAAGTAACGAATTTGAGGCACGATTAAAAAAACTTTCCAGAAAACAAGGTCAAATCCTAGTCAAATTAATTGATAGACAAACAGGCGTGACAACTTATGATTTGATTAAGAATCTCAAAAGTGGATGGAAAGCATTTTGGTCAAATACAACCGCAAATATGTTTAACATTGATTTAAAAAAGAAATATCAACCTTTTGAAGACAATGAAGATTATTTAATTGAAACCATATTAGTCCGTGCATTTGAATCAGGGAGATTAAGGAAGCAGGAAGCTGCAGTTCCAATCGATTACGAAAAACTTGACGAAGCTTGGTCTAAAAAATGATAATACTAATCAAACAAAACTATTAGCTTTTAAAATATTTTAAATAGGTAACTATTCTCAGAATGGTTGCCTATTTTTTTTTAATATATGTTTTGTTATGCATTCAATTAATCGAAAATGGAGAAGATTGTGATTTTATTTTATGCATTAAATTGGAATCATGAGAAGATATTTTTTTAATGTTTTTAAGTTGTTAAGCATGAATGAATTACAAATTTGATATTCCTCTCTTTTACAAATCAAATTGTTTTTGTATTAATTTAACAATTTACGCGTATTTTTTTAAAAATAAAACAATATTTTTCATACGTTTTTATCAATAATGTTTTTCTTAATGGTTGTTTGTTAAAAATTTATTTTGTAACATATTCATTATTAATTAATTAGTAGCTTTACTGTATTGATTGTTTAATTAAATAAGAAAGTACAGATGAGAAAAAAATTACTCGGTTTTATTTTGATACTTTTTGCCATTTCAGGATGGTCGCAAAATGTAAATCAAAATGACTATACAATTTCAATCAACGGAAATAGTATAATTACGACCCCAAATTTTAAGCAACAAGTTGAAGGACTGAAACAAAACACTAGTAAACAAAGTCCGAAAACAGAATACACGGTGCTTCAATTCAACAAAATTCCATCTTTAGCCGAACAACAAAAGCTAAAAGAACAGGGCGTGACTTTATTAAACTATTTGTCTGCGAATGCTTATTATGCCGCAGTAAATACTCAGTTTTATTCCAGAGGCGCGGTTTCTGATAATATTAGAACACAAATAACAGTAAATCCATCATTTAAATTGGATCCTGTTATCGCAGAAGGAACAATTCCAGATTATGCCTTGGGAGTAAATAACACAATAAAAGTTGTGGTTAGCTATTTTAAAGGTGTAGACAGCAAGACTCTTACACAAGATTTGGCTAATTTGTCTGTCAAAAACATAAAAAACAATCCTCTTTTTGATGAAGTTTATATTGAAACTTCGAAAGAAAAATTACAACAAATAGCTACACTAAATTGGGTTCAGAATATCGAATTAATTCCTGCACCTGTTGAAAGCGATAATTTACCCGGAAGAACTTCTCACAAAGCCAATGTGCTTAATTCTGAAATTCCAGGATTAGGTTACAGTTTGACTGGGAAAGGAGTAAAAGTCGGTGTATGGGATGGTAATATCGAAAATCATAAAGATTTCACAGGGAGAGTTATCAATAGAGAATATGAAACTAATTCTTCTCATGGTGAACATACTGCAGGTACTATTGGTGGGGCGGGTTTACTAGATCCAAGAGCAAAAGGAATGGCGCCTGAGGTTTTTATATATGGTTGGAATTTTAATACTCAGTCTAATGGATTACCAGTTTATGCAGAGAGAGAGTTGGCTGCAAAAAATGATGGGGTAGAACTTACTTCAAACTCCTATGGAATAAACCTAGCCACTGGTTATAACAGATTTAGATATGATGCTGGTGATCGTGGTGATGATAATGTTACAGTAAAATATACTTATCTTCTAAATGTTTATTCTAATGGAAATGCACAATCTGCATATGCAGGAGGATTTAATACTTCAACAAAAAACTCCAAAAATGCATTGCATGTTGCAGCTAATGATCCTAATGATGTTATAAGTAGTTATAGCAGTTTTGGACCAACAATTGATGGAAGGCTGGTGCCTCAAATTGCTGCTGTTGGTACCAATGTTTATTCATTAGATTATAGTAACGGATATCAGGTTATGAGCGGAACATCAATGGCAACTCCTGGAGTTTCAGGAACTGTGGCGTTGCTTTATGAAAGATATAAAAACACTTATAACACAAAACCATTAGCTTCTTTGATGAAAGCGCTAGTGACAAATACAGCGCACGATGCTGGAAATCCTGGGCCTGATTATAAATATGGATTCGGAAATATAAATGGATTAAGAGCTGTAAAAGCCTTAGACAATAAAACGTTTTATACAGCATCGGTTGCAAATGGCGAAGTTTATGAAAAAGAAATTGTAGTCCCATCTGGATTAGTGTCATTAAAAGTAATGCTTGCTTATTCAGATCCGGGCACAACACCAGGTGTTTCAACCATTCAGGTGAATGATTTAGATATTAAAATTGTAAAAAATGGAGTAACGACTCTCCCATGGGTTTTAAATCCTACTTTACCAAATGCAAATGCTACAAGGGGAGTTGATAAATTGAATAATATAGAACAAATTACTTTGGACAATCCCGAAGCAGGTTCTTATAAAATTATTGTAACGGGAACTAAGGTTCCTTTAGATAGTCAGGAGTTTTCAGTAGTTTATGATTATGTTGCTCCGGAATTGATTTTGACTTACCCGATTGGTCGCGAAAAATTTAATACAGATTCAACAGAATATATTCGTTGGGATTATGAAGGAGAGCCAAAACCATTTACACTAGAATATTCTGAAGATGGTGGAGTAAATTATAAGATAATAGCAAAAGACATTCCATCATCAGCTAGAAATTTTCTTTGGAAAGTACCAGCAGGTATAGCCGCAAATGCCAAAATTCGTGTTAGCGCCGGAAGCAAAGTAGATGTTTCCAGAGAGGTTTTTACAATTATGACAGAACCTAAAAATTTGACGATAGAACCTGCAGTATGTGGAGTATCATCTTTTAAATTGGATTGGGAACCTATTGCCGGAGCAAAATATGAAGTTTTGAAAATGAATGGCTATAAATTTGATGTTGTAGCTACAGTTACCGATCCGACCTATACTTTTGAAAATCTGACAGTCAGTGAAGATAACTGGTTTTCTGTCCGCGCGATTGATATTGCTACAGGCATAACATCAGAAAGAGTAAAAGCTGTAAATGTAGATCCTGTTTCTGCGCCAGTTCTCAATGCATCAAATTTGCCATTTAAAGAGGATTTCAATGATAGAAAAGCAACAAATTATGTTTTTTATAAAGGAAAAACAGGCGTTGTAAAATACGAATTTATAGACCCCGTTTTGCTCGATGGAGCAAAAATGGCGGGTTCAGGAGATCCAGGAGCTGCACCGTGGGTTCCAAGCACAGTTGTGAATGCTTTTCCTGCTAATCCTGATTATATAAAGGGAGTTGCATTCTGTGATATTGATGGGACAAATTTGGCTGGTAAGGCAATCCGCTTAAAATTTAATTTGCTCTGGAATACTGTTGGTCAGGTAAATACAAACTTTTTTAGAGTGGTAGTTAATGGTACTGTATTAAAAAGTAACGAAAATATTAGTATTTACGGCGGCACGACTTTATCAGGAAATAAAGTTTTGACGTATGATTTGTCGGCTTATGCGGGAACTAAATTCAGCGTGAAATTAGAATCTGTAATCAATAATGATTTCATAGTAGTCAATAATGAAAATGTTTATAGTTCCGTTTCTGTTGATAATGTAGAAATATTTGAAGCTACAGCTACCGATTTAAAATTATCTGCGTTAATTCCAAATACCGGACTTACCGCCTCAGAAACGGTAACTGTAAAAGTGTTCAATAATTCACCTGTTGCTATAAGTAATATTCCGGTTTCTTATAAAATAAACGACGGAGCAGCAGTGGTAGAGAATATTCCTGGACCAATTAACCCATTGACTGAAATAACTTATAGTTTTACTCAAAAAGCAAATTTTTCTGCACCAGGATTTTATACTGTAATTGCCAGTGTAAATTATCCAGACGACGTAGTTCCAGAAAATAATAGTATTACCAAAAATGTTTTAAACATAGGCAATGATGTTTTGAGTGGTTCGGCAGCTGTAACAACCTGTTCGGCAGCATTCACAGATAGTGGAACACGTTTTGGAAATTATGCTGACAATCTTAGTCAAATTACAACTTTCAAGCCTGGTACGGTAGGAAGCAGTATCAAGGTTGATTTTACAGCTTTTGATCTAGAAGAGGGGTATGATTATTTGTATGTTTTTAATGGACCAACCACAAACGACCCATTATTAGGCGCTTTTACAGGAGCTACTCTACCGCCATCTTTAAGCTCTACAGCTGCTAATGGGGAATTGACATTTGCATTTGTATCAGATGAAGCTGTGAATACAGCAGGATGGATTGCTAATATCAGTTGTGTTGAAAAACCAACTGTAAATGATGCAGGGGTTGTTTCAATTATTAGTCCTGAAATTCTTGGTAAAAAGACAAGTACAGAAGATATAACTATTGAAGTAAGCAACTTCGGCCCCGTAGCTTTGACAAATCTTCCGGTATATTATCAAATAAACGACGGTGTAAAAGTTACAGATGTTGTACCAACGATTGATGCCTATTCTACAGTTGCTTTTACTTTTGCAACAAAAGCAGATTTATCTACAGTTGGTGCTACTTATAAAATCAAAAGTGGTGTCGATGTAGCGGATGATAATCCTGAAAATGATGCTGTTGAAAAAGAGGTGCTCAATAAAAATGATTTGCCTTTGCATGACAATGTTAATGGTTTTGCAATTTCAAAATTAAAATTCAAAGATGTTATAAATACTTCTGGAATCTCAGGTTATACCGATTTTAAAAATATAAAAATCCCTGTATATGCAGGATTTACTTATCAACCGGAGGTTACAATTACCAAACCAGAAGCTCCTCTTACCAGAGATATAACTGGATCGGCTGGTGTTTTTACAATGATCGTGATTGATTTGAATGGAGATGGTAATTTAACAGACGAGTTTTATGCCGGTAATTTTTGGGTAAATACTACTGCAACTTCTGCTGCTCCAGCAATTCCATCAACAACGAGTACACATTATTTTAGACATTATTTTACTCTTGCACCAGCTTTGACAATACCTGCTAATACAACAGCTGGTGAAAAATTAATGCGCATTGTTCATATGTTTCGCGCACCAGGTGAAGATTATAATGTAAATCTTGGACCAACTACTGACGGGCTCACTAGTTCTAGTCCAGATTTTGAAGTAGAGGAATATACTATAAATGTGTTGCCTTTTACAGCTGCAGATGCTAGTGTAGATGCAATCACATCTCCTATAAAACCTGGACTAAAACCAGTGACAGTAAAAGCAGTTATACGTAATTATTCAGAAGGCGATATTTCCAATTTTCCAGTTGCCTATAAAATCAATGGCGGACCAGAAGTGGTTGAAACTTTTACAGGAACTATTCCAAAAGGAACCACAGCTTCATATACATTTACAGCAAAAGCTGATGTAAGTGCGGTGGGTGATTATTCTATCGATGTTTATACCAAATTAGAAGGAGATACCGATCCTACAAATGATCTAAAAACAGTGACTTTTACTCATGTGGCTAATTATCCAGTAAATGTTGCAGCAACTTTTGATGGAGTAAATGATTATGTAAAAACAGATATCACTCCGCCATTAGCATTGAGCAATAACTATACCTTTGAAGCTTGGGTTAATCAAAAGCAACCATCAGTCTTTGGAAGAATTTTGGATAAAAGTACCGTATTAGCATTCATACACAACAATAACAACCTTGTCACTTATAAAGAAAACAGTTTGGTACTTTCTATCACAACTGCCTCTGGTTCTTATGTTCTAAATACAGGATTGAATTCAATTCAGCAAAATAAATGGCATCATGTCGCCTTCTCTGTAAGTGCTACAAATGTTTATACAATTTACATTGATGGTGTTTCCGTTCCTTATACATCAACAGGCACAGCTGCTCCTGCAAATAATAATGCAAATGCTGCGGCTTTCATCGGAAATAATGCTGGTTTGGCCCGCGGTTTAATTGGGAATATAGATGAAGTCAGAATTTGGTCAGGTGTTCGTGATCAGGCAACAATTGCTGCCAATACAATGACAAAATATATTGGAAATGAACCTGGTTTATTGGCTTACTACCCATTCAATGAAGGAAACAAACAGTTTGTTTTTGATTACTCACCAAATGATAATACTGCTGTTGTAACAAATGCCAATACAGATCAAATTGGAGAAGGAAAGTTTTGGAATATTCCAGTTTTATTACAACAATTAGAATTTCCAAATCAGCTTTCGTCTTCATATGATGCCGCTTCAAAAACCTATACTATTTTATTGAATGATGGAGCTGATGTCAAAAACCTAGTGGCAAATTTTTCAGTAGGAATGAACAGTTTGGTAAAAATAAATGATGTCCCTCAAATAAGTGGTGTAACTGTAAATGACTATACAAACCCTGTTACTTTGACTGTAGTTGGCGTAGGTTTTAATACCGGTATTATTGAAAATTATACTGTAAAAATCCTTTCAGGCTTAAGTAATGAAAGTAAATTAATTAGCTATACTTTCAAACCAGAAGATAATCCAGGATTGCCTCAGGAAATAGTTACGACTATTGTTGGTAACAACGTTGTGGCCGATGTTCCTTACGGGTATAATTTATCTAATTTAAAGGCAAGTTTTCAGGTTTCACCAGGGGCAGAGCTTTATATTGATAATGTAAAACAAACGGGTTTCAAAACAACACCATTAGATTACTCCATACAACGAATCGTTTCCGTTATTTCCGAGAATAAGCTTTCGCAAACAAATTATGTGATTACGCTGAATGTAGGTGAAAACAGCGAAGCCAATTTTATTAGCTATTCGGTACAAAATCAAGTAGGTACTAGCCAAATTGATGTTGCTGCAAAAACAATAAAATTATACGTCAACAACAATGCAACTTTATCTTCATTATTGCCGGTATTTCAGGTTTCAGATTTTGCAACAGTTACTTTGGGCACCATTGTACAAAGCAGCGGAATAACACCTCTAAATTATACTTCGCCATTTGTATATAAAGTTACCGCTGAAAACGGCACAACAGTAAACTGGACCGTTACAATCGAAAGAGCAAAACCAGTAATCACGCTTTTGGGCGATGCAGTTGTTACCCTCAATCGAGGATGCGTTTACACTGAACCTGGCTTTGTTGCCACAGATAATTTGGGCACAGATATTACCGCTTCGGTGGTGGTTTCTGGAATAGTTGATGTCGAAAAATCGGGTCAATACATTCTTACGTACACAGCCAAAGATGCTTTAAATAACGAATCATCAATAACTCGTACGGTAAATGTTACTGGTATTGAATGTACTTTAGGTGTCGATACCAATGTTGTCAAAGGTGTTGCTATTTTTCCAAATCCAGTAACAGATCATAAATTAAATATTGTTACTCCATCCAATAGCACCAAAAAAATACAATTGACTGATGTCTCCGGAAAAAATGTATTTTCGTTACAAACTGCAAATAACATATTGAATCTGCCTTATTTGCCAAAAGGAATTTACGTAATCAAAGTAGAACAAGACGATAAATTAACCACCCAAAAATTAATCATAGAATAATAGTTTTGAAGTTTATTACAAATGCCTGGAGTTTTTCTTCAGGCATTTTTTTATTATAATTAATCGTTGTCAAAAAAGGCATCTTTCGCTTTTTAAATATTATAAACCCAGTTTGCGCATTTGGCAACGGATTATACTGATCTACGGATTCGAACCCGATTGAACATCAAAATTTAGGTTCTCTGTAAGTGTAAAAATAAGTGTAAATCAGTTGTATCCGTAATGTCCGTGGCTAATTTAAGTTTAAAAGTAATTATGATTTTAATGCGGAATTTGGGATAAAAATAAGGACCTCTACAAAGATTGGTACTTTTAATTGCTAGGATCCCTACGGGATGACAAACTGTGTGTTTTGTGTGGTACTTAGAAGTTTTTTAGCAGCCACTAAGTATATAAAATACAGTAAAGCCTTTTTGTTGTGACAAAAAGGCTTTACTGTTTTAATTTTTAACCTAAATCAAATAATTCTATTTTTCAAGTACGATTTGTTTGCCAGTAATTAGGAATCGACCAATTTTTGTATCTTTTGATTCATCTGGCAATTTCCCTCCAACAGAAACCGTAAACCAACCCGGTTCCACAACACGCAGGTCTTTTTTATTAATCATTGATAATTGTCTTGGAGTAATTTTGAAACTAACAGTTTTAGTTTCTCCTTTTTTAAGGCTGATACGTTCGAAACCTTCTAACTGCCAAATAGGGCGTGGGGTAGAGGCTTTTTCATCTTTCAAATATAATTCTGTTACTTCTTCTCCGTCACGGTCGCCAATATTAGTCACATCAACAAGTATTTCCAACTCTTTGTCCGAGTCACTAGTCGCTGGAAGCTGAAGTTTGTTGTATTTAAATTTAGTATAACTCAAACCAAACCCAAAAGGATAAAGTGGTTTTTGTGTAAAATAGCGATAAGTGCGGCCTTCCATATTATAATTTTCAAAAGCCGGAAGTTGATCTACAGATTTGTAATAAGTAACAGGTAATCGACCAGCTGGGTTATAATCTCCAAAAAGTACATCGGCAATAGCATTGCCACCTTGTTGACCAGGATATCCTGCGGTGATAATGGCTGGAACGTGATCATTGGCCCAATTTATCGAGAGTGCACTTCCATTTATCAAAACAACAATCACAGGTTTTCCTGTCGCTACCATAGCCTGCATTAATTCTTGTTGATTCGCTGGTAAGTCAAGACTAGTTCGGTCTCCACCTTCAAAACCTGCAGCTTCTACTTTCATTTCTTCGCCTTCCAAACGTTCATTCAATCCCAAAACCAAGATTACAGCATCAGCTTGATTAGCAACTTCGGTAGCTTTCTGCAACATGTTTTCTTCTGGTTCTGCCCACAACAGTTGCGCTATGGCATCACCATAGAAATTTTGGTATTTCACTTCTATTTTATATTTTTTTCCAGCTTCTAATTCGATTTTTTGTGAGCGAATGCGTGGATGGTGATTATTCTTCCCGCCAGATGCCTCTTTTGCTTCGATTTGAACAGTCATAAAAGGTTTCGACCATTCAGAAATATCGTAGGTTCCTGTTTTTGGTGGTACAATATAGCCAGTCCATCGAACGCTATAATTTCCTATTTTCATGCGGGGATCTGGCGTATTGATATCCCAATGAAAATCAATATTATCATCAACACGAGTAAAAAGCGGCTTTCCTTTCCAATCTACATTGTCAAAATATTCAGCAGTTAATCCTTGCGTACCATTTTCGTTTTGAAGGTAAATTGACGGAATAGGGTTCATTTCCGGAACTCCTTTTGCAAGATCTGTTCCTTTAGCATACAGTATTTTTGCATTTGGTTCCAGTTTATTTTTGATCCCTTTTAAAACCGTTACAGGATTACTTGGAACGCCACTGTAATTTCCCCATAATGATTGTACATCATTAGCATTTGGTCCAATTACGGCAATAGTTTTTATGTTTTTTGAAAGTGGGAGTGTCTGATTCTGATTTTTCAAAAGAACAATACTTTTTTGTGAAGCAACGCGTGCTAAATAATCATGAGCAGAATTATTATTAACTGAATATGGAATTTGAGCGTAAGGTACAATTTCGTCAGGGTCAAACATTCCAAGTTTAAATCGCGCTGTAAACAAACGTTTTACGGCAACATCAAGATCTTTTTCGGTAATCAATTTGCGATCTAGTGCTTCTTTTAATGATTTGAAATCAGTTCCGCATTCCAAGTCCAAACCATCTTTTACTGCTAATGCCGAAGCTGAAGCAGCGTCATTGGTAATTTTATGATATTTCCAAATATCGGTTACAGCACCACAATCGGATACAATGTAGCCATTAAAGCCCCAAACATTTCTCAGGATATTAAACAAAAATGGACTCGCACTAGCTGATTCTCCTCGAAAACGGTTATAAGCGCCCATTATTGAGTACACATGTCCTTCTTTTACCAATGCGCGAAATGCAGGCAGATATGTTTCATACAAATCCACATCACTAGTTTCGGCGTTGAAGTGATGGCGCGATGGCTCAGGACCAGAATGCACAGCAAAATGCTTGGCGGTAGCGATCACTTTGAGGTATTTTGGATCATTTCCCTGAAGCCCTTTTACGTAATTAAGTCCCAATTGGCTGGTAAGAAATGGATCTTCTCCGTAAGTTTCATGCCCACGACCCCAGCGCGGATCACGAAAAATGTTAATATTTGGAGACCAAAAAGTTAATCCTTCATACATACCGTGTTGTCCTCGTCTTAGATATTCGTGATGTTTGGCACGCGCCTCATCAGAAATAACATTGGCAACATCAAAAATTAATTGACGATCCCATGACGAAGCAATCGAGATAGATTGCGGAAAAACCGTTGCATATCCAGCACGCGCAACACCATGCAATGATTCGTTCCACCAATTGTATTCCGGAACATCAAGGCGTTCAATAGCTGGAGCCGAATCCATCAATTGATTGATTTTTTCTTCTACAGTCATTCTTGAAACCAAATCATTTACACGCTGTTCTATAGGTAAGTCGGTGTTTTTATAAGGTAATTTTGTTTGTGCAAAGGCGTTTAATGCGAGCAAATTCAATACAAACGCGAGATAATGTATTTTTTTCATTGAGCTTTAATGGTTTTTTGGTTAAAGTGTTTTTAGGTTAT